>CANJVU010000017.1 GCA_947478525.1 Thiotrichales bacterium | reverse complement strand
CTCTGATGCCTCCCATTCTTGGGATATGGCGAGCCAATCGTTTGAATTTACTTGTGTTGACAGCATTTTTTGCTCCTGGTTGATTGATTCAGCCAGTAGTTTGTCATGCTTTATTCGCACTTGTTAGATGGGGTTGTTTGAGCGCTTACGTTGCTACTGGTCATTCGATTATTACTGAATCGCTTTGGTCTAAACTCTGAAAACAGCAGCACACCGCCTTCACAAGACTTAAATCGCAAGCGTGGCAGTAAGCGTACCAAGAGTCAAAAGAAACCTGGCGGCCAAAGTGGACATGTTGGCACCTGCTTGGAACCAATTAAAAACCCTGATCGAATAGAAGAGATTTCCGTTGATCGAAGTCAGTTGCCCAAAGGGAAATATCATGTGGTTGGCTATCAAGCACGTCAAGTCTTTGACATTGAAATTAACCGCGTGGTGACGGAATACCGAGCCCAAATTCTGGAAGACCAATTTAAAAAGCGCTACATTGCTGAATTTCCAAAACATATCACCAGCAAAGTACAGTATGGGTTACAAGTGAAAGCTCATGCGGTTTACATGTCGCAATACCAGTTATTGCCCCATGAGCGGGTGTGTGATTATTTTGCCCAGCAAATGCATCTGCCATTGAGCGCAGGCACGCTGTTCAATTTCAACAAGAGCGCCTACGAACTGTTGGAGCGCTTTGAAACGATTGCCAAAAAGAACCTGATTAACGGTTCGGTATTAAATGCGGATGAAACGGGTATCAATATCAACAAGAAAAAACACTGGCTGCATGTTGCTGCCAATCCACTGTGGACGCATTTCTATCCGCATCAAAAGCGTGGTTCTGAAGCGATGGATGAAGTGGGTATTCTGGCGAACTTCAAAGGCATTATGGTTCATGATCACTGGAGCACGTATTACACTTACGTGTGCACACACAGTCTGTGCAACGCGCATCACCTTCGTGAGCTAGAGTGTGCGTTTGAGCAAGACAAGCAACAATGGGCAGATACGATGGCAAAGTTGCTGGTAGAGATCAAAGCAGCCGTTGAGAAAAGCCCAGGCCTTTTGCTACCAGAAGTTAATCAGCTGGCTTTCCGAAAACGATATCGAGCAATCCTGAATCAGGGAAAAGCAGAATGCCCATTACCAGCCCCAGATCCTGATAAACCCAAGAAACGAGGACGGATCAAAAAATCAAAATCCAGAAATCTGTTGGAAAGGCTCGAGCATTACGAGAGCGATGTTCTGCGCTTTATGGTTAACCCATTGGTGCCGTTTAGCAACAATCTGGCTGAGAACGATCTGCGCATGACCAAAGTGCAACAAAAGATATCAGGTTGCTTCCGTTCCATTGAAGGTGCGCTGATCTTCTGTCGCATCCGTGGTTACCTTTCCACTTGTCGCAAACATGACGTCAGCATGACAGATGCATTAGCGCTTTTATTCCAGGGCAAAATGCCAGCATTTGTTGAAGCTGCAGCTTAACACGCCCCCACCCTGACCCTCCCCCGGCAGAGCCGAGGGAGGGGAATTCTTCTCTTTACATCATTACCGGAGCTGAATAATTACATTTTTTTGGACAAAACTATGGCTATTGTTAACTTCGAGAATGTAACGAACAAATTCGCTGGCTTTTCTTAAAGCGGCGCTTTGCAAATGCCATGTAGGCCAACTTGGCGGCTGAGTGAATGATCGGCCATTTTATGATAACAGCCAGCGTTTTCCAAAATCCTCCTAGCCCACGCCAGAGTACTGCAAATGCATCTACGGCGATTGCCATATTGCCCTGGTCATCTTGCACGTGCAGCAGTCGGAACCCTTCGGTGAGGTCATACCCTAATTCCACAAAGGGTTCTGGCGTTGTTGCAAGATTGATCCAGTCAAATCGCTTGGTGGGGGCTATTTTCATGTAATAAGCAATTTCTTTGGAGCACAAGCCACATGAGCCATCATAAAAAACTTTTATCATCGTTGTCTCACTTTTTGATTAGTGTTAAAACTCAATTTTTTTACCGTCCCAGTCAAAACAATTGCCAGAGTCTTCAAGGCTTAAACTGTCGATCACTTGCAGCAAATGCTGCGCTGCAAATTCAGGCGTAAATAAATGATCTTTAGGTACATTGGCTTGAAAGGGTTTAGACAGTTGACTGTCGACTGTGCCAGGGTGTAAGCCGGCGATGATCAGGGATTTGTGGGTTCGGCGATATTCAATACTGGCGGTTTTTAACAGCATGTTTAATGCCGCTTTTGACGCACGATAACCATACCAGCCGCCCAGTCTATTGTCTGAGATGCTCCCGACACGCGCTGACAGCGCAGCGAAAACGCTTCTATTGTCTGGATTCAGCAGAGATGCAAAATGCTTCAATACCAGGATCGGGCCGATGGTGTTGATTTGAAAGAGCGTGTGCAGATGTTGCGCATCGACTTGTTTGATCGTTTTTTCAGGCTGCAGGTCGGGTGCGTGTAAAATACCGCTGGCAACAAAGATCAAATCGAAGTAACCCTCTGTTTTTAGGGTTGAAGCGGCTGCAATGATCGAGTCTTCATCGGTTAAATCAATGGCTGGTCTTGATAAGCGTACTACCGACATCCCGGTATGTTCGCACGCATCACTAACGGCATTTCCAATGGCACCAGAGGCGCCTATCACAATGGCTTTTTTCATAATGATTACCTGTTTGTTGTTTTAATCCTAACCTATATAGGATAGGCGAATTTTTTGAAAAAACCTATACAATTTTGAAAAAATATGTTATTTGTATAAGAGTTGGCTATAAAAGGAGGATGCGCAATGCACTTATCTGCAGAATTACTGGCACGCATACAATTTGCGTTTACGATTAGTTTTCATATCTTATTCCCGTCTTTTAGTATCGGGTTGGCGACTTTTCTGGCGATCATGGAGGGGGTGTGGTTAAAAACCAAAAATCCTTTGTACTTAAGTATTTGTAAATTCTGGATGAAGATTTTTGCCTTGACCTTTGGGATGGGGGTGGTGTCTGGCATTGTGATGGAGTTTCAGTTAGGGACCAATTGGTCGGGATTTACGCAGGTCGTTGGTCCGGTGCTCGGTTCACTTTTTACTTATGAAGTGTTAACGGCTTTTTTCATCGAGGCTGGTTTTTTGGGCGTGATGATTTTTGGCTGGAACAAAGTGGGTCCTAAGTTACATTACTGTGCGACCCTGTTGGTATTTTTTGGCGTGACCTTATCGGCTTTTTGGATATTGTCTGCCAATTCCTGGATGCAAACGCCCTCGGGGGCTATTTTAAAAGACGGTCATTTTGTGGTGACCAGCTGGTGGCAGGTGATTTTTAATCCATCCGTGATCACGCGTTATATTCACATGTTATTGGCGGCCTATATCACAACCATCTTAGTAATTATGGCCGTGTCTGCTTTTTATCTATTGAAGAAACAACACATCTTGTTCGCGCAAAAATGTTTAGCCTTTGGTAGCAGTGTGTTGATTGTATTAATTATTGCACAGATCATGGTGGGCGATGATGCAGGTATTATTGATCATGAATATCAACCGATCAAAACTGCAGCCATGGAAGGCAATTGGGAGACCCAAAAAGGTGCTCCGCTGATATTATTCGCCTATCCGGATGACAGCGAAAGCAAAAATCTCTGGGTAGTCAGTATTCCACATTTAGCCAGTGTTATTAATACGCACCAATGGAACGGCGTTTTACAAGGACTAGACAGTGTGCCGAAGAGTGATCGACCGTTTGTGCCCATTGTGTTTTATAGTTTCAGGGTGATGGTGGGGTTAGGCTTTTTGATTTTAGCACTCGCGATCTGGGCGTTATTCTTGCGCTTGAGAAAAAGGCTATATGACACACCGTGGTTTTTAAAAACTTGTGTGGCGGTCGGTCCAGCAGGTTTTATTGCGCTGATCGCCGGGTGGTTTACCGCAGAAACCGGTCGTCAGCCCTGGGTGGTATACAATGTCCTGCGAACCAGTGATGCTGTTTCCGATGTGCTGATGAAGAATGTGTTGATTTCACTGGTGTTAATTATTGTGGTCTACGGCATTATTTTTGGTTTCTTTTATTTTCGTTACTTTGGAAAAATTATTCACCATGGGCCAGAAAATCTGGAAGACATGAAAATGCCGTTTGCGTATCTGCATATGGAGGATAAATAAATGGATTATTTAGCCTATGGTTGGGCCGGCATTATTGCCTTTTGCGTGTTAATGTATGTGGTGTTAGACGGCTTTACGCTGGGTGCGGGTATGATGATGAGTTTCTTGGATCCCAAAGAACGTAGCATTGCCATGAGCGTATTATTGCCCACCTGGGATGGTAATCAAACCTGGTTGGTGTTGGGCATGGCATCTTTGTATGGCGCTTTTCCCGCTGCTTTTAGCCTGTTACTGCCGATATTGTATTTGCCGCTGATGTTCATGGTTTTATGCTTATTGCTGCGAGGGGTGGTGTTTGAGTTTCGTTTAAAATCAACGACTGGTGTTGCTCGATGGGATAAGGTTTTTATCGTGATGTGTATTCTCGTCACGCTGATTCAGGGCAGTATATTGGCTAATATGATCGAAGGGTTTGATGGTCATGGTTTTCGTATCAATGGATTTACGATATTGATTTCAGGGGTTGTGCTGATCGGTTACGCGTTGCTGGGTTCCACCCGGTTATTGCTCAAAACGACAAAACAATTACAAATAAAAATGTATCGTGTCACTGGTATATTGTCATTGATATTACTCCCTGCGTTGGTTGCAGTGAGTATCGCTTCATTGTTTGTGCATCCGGCGATTGCCGCATTTTGGTTAAATAAATCGTATTGGCCAGTATTATGTGTTTTCCCTTTACTGTCTTTGTTTGGATTTTTTCTCTTGTTTTTGAGTGTTCGGCGGCGTTGGGAGTCTGTTCCTTACTGGGCGATGGTGTTGATCTTTATTTGCTGTTATGCCGGTTTTGGATTAGATGTTTTCCCTTATATTGTTCCTCACCAGCTCACGATTTTAGCTGCCGCGGCACCTAGAAGTACATTAGCATTTATTATGGTCGGCGCGGTGATTATGTTGCCAGTTTTGTTATTATATACCGGCTATGCGTATCATATTTTTAAAGGAAAAGTCGATGATGTCATTCATTACTAATAAACAAAAACCTCGCCGCCAATGGCTTTGGTTTGGTGCCCTTTACTTGGGCTCTCTGGTGGTCATTGGGTTTTTCATGGGTCTTTTGCACGGGATTCTCGCGGTGTTGATGCATGTATAACATCGGCGATTTGTCGCGTTTAACTGGGGTCAATTCCATTACCTTAAGAGCGTGGGAACGCCGTTATGGCCTGTTGCGTCCAAATCGCACCCCAAAAGGGCATCGGATTTATCAGGAGCAAGATATTCACCGCATTCGAGAAATTTGTTTTTGGCTGGAAAAAGGCATCGCCATCAGCAAAGTCAAGCCTCACTTGGCTAATATGCATGAGGCGGTGGCTTCAGATCCACATCGATTTGATGAAGCCATTCATAACATGTTATCTGCGGCTTCCCACTTTAATTCGATTCACTTGTCAGGATGTATTGATGAGGTCTTCTCATTGTATCCGATGGATATTGTTGCAGAACAATTTTTACCATCGTTAGAAAAAGCCATGCATGAACACAATGCTATTTCGAAAGCACCACACGCCGAATACAGCTATTTAACCATTCAACTGAAACAACGGTTACGTCATTTTATCGATGTGCAGAAGTCACGAAAAATCAAGCGTAAGATCCTGCTGCTCAAAACAGAACATCCTTATGATCGATTAGATTTGCTGTTATTAGCAGCCATGCTTTGCAATTATAATTATATGCCTGTGGTGATTGAAGTGCCCATAGAATTTATTGAAATACCCGCCATGATGCAACAGTCCGGCTCAAATGGGGTGATATTATTTTCTAATCATACGGGTCCGAGTATTGCTGCTGCCCAAAAACTACATGAAGCGCTTGGGAATAAATTGCTGGTGATTTCTGAGCTGCCAGGGAATTGGTCTATAACTCAGAATATAGCAGTTTGTGAGAAAAAGCTCGATCCTGTATTAGAATGGCTCGATATGTCATCTTGATCGGTTTAATTTCCACACGGATGCATTGATTGTGGTTGCAATGCTGAGCCAACGTAAAACAGAATGATTTTGTATTCCCCCGCAAACCCAACAATGGCAGTGGTAAACATACTGGTTCGTTCAGAGGGATTCTCTTTGTTGGCAGCAATCACGGATAAGATCTTGCAGTGAGTATCGTCATTGCAAACGAGTTTACCCTGAGCCATCAGATATTCCAGATGATGGTATACCCGGATAAAAAGACCTGCCATCGATTCAACAATCTGGTATTGGGTGCTGGAAGACAATGAAACCCCCAAAATGTTTTGAAATGACTCTTGCCGGTTCCAGGGCGCGGCTAGTTCGCGGGTGGTGTACGCACTGGCAGCAAACCTCGATGGCCTTTGGCTTTAACTGAGGCAGTTGAATTGGAATTGGGAGTAGTATTTCCATTGCCCGCGACATCATCATTGGAAGCTGTGGTAGAAAAATTAAGTTGCAAATTACTTTATTTTCGATAAAACTGTTCCCATTTTTTACTTTTAGGAGAATCTTATGAAAATCTTACATACGATGCTGAGAGTGCTTGATTTATCAGTTTCTATTTCTTTTTATACTAACGTATTAGGTATGAAGTTGTTAAGCAAAACTGACTTTCCAGAAGGAGAGTTTACTTTAGCATTTGTTGGGTATGATGGTGGATCAACATTAGAGCTAACACACAACTGGGGAACCAAAAATTATACTCTGGGTAATGCCTATGGTCACATCGCTATTCAGGTTGACGATGTGTATCAGGCGTGTGAAAAAATTAAGTCCTCTGGTGGAAATGTGGTTCGTGAAGCAGGTCCTATGAAGCATGGGACTACTATTATTGCTTTTGTGAAGGATCCAGATGGCTATATGATCGAATTAATTGGTAAAAAGTAGGAGGATAGTAAACGATGAATGTTTTGATTTTAAATGCGCATAAGCCTTATGTTTTTTCGCCTGGAAAATTAAACCAAACCATGATGACGCTCGCTCAGAATGAGCTTGAAAAGAAAGGTCACATGGTTAAAGCTAAGCATGTTAATGATTCTTTTAATGTAGATGAAGAAATTCAAGATCATCTTTGGGCAGATTTATTGTTGTTACAAACGCCAATCAACTGGATGGGGACACCTTGGACATTTAAGAAGTACATGGATGAGGTTTATACGGCAGGAACTGATGGAAGATTGTGTCATCATGATGGCCGCTCATCAAAAAATCCAAAGAAAAATTATGGTGCTGGAGGCTCTCTAAAAGGCAAAAAATATATGCTTTCAGTTACTTTTAATGCCCCCAAAGAAGCTTTTGATGACCCGAATGAATATTTGTTTCAAGGTAAGAGTGTAGATGATCTATTGTTTCCAATACACATGAACTTTCGATTCTTTGGTATGGATCAACTAAAAACATTTGCAGCATTTGATGTGATCAAAAACCAAGATATTCCAACTTTATTAACAGAGTATCAACATCATTTACAGCTGGTTTGAGAGCGATCTGTTGGTAATTTCTGAACTGCCACGCAATGGGGCTAGGGTTGATGATATGGCAGTGTGTGAAAAAAAGCTCGATCCTGTATTAGAATGGCTCGATATGTCATCTTGATCGGTTTAATTTCCACACGGATGCATTGATTGTGGTCGCAATGCTCAGCCAAAGCAAATAAGGAATGATCAAGTAACCAGCTAATAGGCTTACCTGAAAGGCTAACACCATCGTCACCAGAACACTGAGCCACAGCAGCACAATATTCACCAGTGCCCAGCCAATCTGGCGCGCGCCAAAAAATACAAAGGACCAAGAAAAATTAAGCACCAATTGAATGACATAAAAAATAAATGCAGCTGGGTGCTGCGATTTCTGAGTCCATAAAATTCCACCGACAATGGCAATCATCACGTACAACACGCTCCATACCGGGCCAAAAACCCAGGCGGGTGGATTGAAGGATGGCTTGATCAAAGTTGGGTACCAGGTTTTGACATTTTTGCGGGTGACCCAACCGGAGAGTGCAGCAATCAAAAAACAGAGGATCAGGTTAATAAAAATCGGTAATATCATGTGGTATTTCCTTTTGCAAATAGGCTATTCAAAGCACCCTCAAGTGTGGGGTATGAAAACCCAAAACCTTGCTCAATCAGTACGCTAGACCGAACGGCAACCCCATTGAGCAAAAGCTCTTGACCCATTTGACCAAACTGCAACTTAACCATTGCAGTAGGGAGTGGGAAGAAAGCAGGGCGGTGAAGCACTTTCCCAAGGTTTTTAGCGAACTGTCGTTGCGTGACGACCTCGGGTGCAACGATATTCACTGGGCCAGTGATTTCAGGGTGTTCGATGAGCCAGGTGATGGCGCGAATTAAATCATGCAGGCTGATCCATGAGAAAGGTTGTTGTCCAGAGCCAATCGGTCCGCCGAGCCCCCATTTAAAGGCGGGTAACATTTTGGCCAATGCCCCGCCGTTTTTGCTTAAGACCACCCCAAAACGCATCTTCACGACAGAGATGCCGGTTTGTTCTGCGGGTGCAAGTCCCTGTTCCCACGCAAGGCCCACGGTGGAGAGAAAATCTGGTGGGGGAGTGGGCAGTGCGCTGTGCTCATCGTAGATTTTGCCCGGTTCGCCCACGCTGCCATAAACCCCAATGGCACTGGCGTTGAGCAGGCGAATATTTTTGTTGGCACTGTGTGCGCATGCAGTGGCCAGGGTGCGTGTGGCGGTCACTCGGCTGCTGAGAATCACTTTTTTGCGCGAGGTTGTCCAACGACCGTCTCCAATGTTTTCGCCAGCGAGATTGATGACTATGTCGATCTCATCCAGTGGATTGTGAAGTGCTGAAAACGCTTGCCAATCAATGGCAGTATGATCGGGAAAACGTTGTTTTAATTTAATGGTATCACGTCCCAGCAGCACTAAAATATGATCTTTTTTGAGTGCTTCCACTAAGGCGGTACCAACCATTCCAGTAGCGCCAGCGATGACGATTTTCATGACTCACTCCTAAAGCGTTATTGGCAAAACAATTAACCAAAAAATTCCCTGATACAGATAAATTGGCCAGGGGCGAGGAACCATCAGTACCTTGAGTTTTTGGGCCACATAATACGACAGTGGAAACCCAATACCTCCGAGGATGGCCCATACATAAAAATCACCTGGGATAAACAGTACCAGATATTGCATTGATAAAGCAAAGCTTATCCAAATGGCACAAAGCCAAATTGGAATCAAAACGGGAGTGGGGTTAAACTGCCACCATCTGAAACGGATAAAAACAGAATCGATGCACATCCCAACGGCACTGAGTAAGATGACTTTTTCTGCAAAATAAATGGGGTTGGGTAAATCAAGCGCTGCTAAGATCATTTGTAACCCAATGAGCAATGGCGCTGAGTAATAAACCAGCCGATTTTTATGGCGCGGAACGGCGTAAGCAAATACTGCCCATAAGACATGATATACAATCAACTGCAGGAGGATCAGGGTATCTGTTTTAGCGGAGATCATAATACGGTTTCACAAAAGCCAATTGTACGACACTGATATAGCGTTCTAAAAATCCTGCTTCACAATAGGCGAGATAAAACTGCCACATGCGGATAAATTCATCGTTAAAGCCTAGCGCTTTGACCGCGGGCTGTTGTGCCATAAAACGCTGACACCACGCATGGAGGGTTTTGGCATAATCGTAACCCATGTCTTTGACATCAAACAGACGCAGGTCAGTGTGCTTGGCGGCTTCTTCGAGTAAAAATAAGTTGGATACCAGGCAACCGCCGGGGAAGATGTATTTTTTGATAAAATCCACTTCTTTGTAGACTTTGTGGTAATTTTGATCTGGGCGAATGATGGCTTGAATCAACGCCATGCCATCGGGTTTGAGCAAGTCGCTGCATTGACGCACAAAGGCTGCCATGAAATCATATCCAACCGCTTCAATCATTTCGATCGACACCAAGCGGTCGAATTTTCCGCTGAGGGCGCGGTAGTCTTGCTTTAACAGGGTGATACGGTCGGTTAAGCCCAGCTGAGCAATTTTTTGTTGGGCAAATTGATATTGTTCTTCTGAAATCGTGGTGGTGGTGACATGGCAGCCATAATGCTGCGCTGCATAAATGGCAAAGCCGCCCCAACCGCTGCCAATTTCAAGCAGATGATGGTGGGGTTTTAAATCAAGTTGCTGGCAAATGCGCTGTAGTTTTTGTTGCGAGGCCGTTTCTAAATCATCAGTGGGATTGCGAAACAGTGCTGAGGAATACATCAGTGATTGATCAAGAAACAATTTAAAAAACTCATTGCCCAAGTCATAATGCGCGCTGATGTTCAGATGGCTTTGTTCCGGGGTGTTGCGTTTGAAGCGATCAAACCAGCGCCAAAACGTTTGGTTTACTTTAGACCAGCCACTATCGACTTTAAACAGCTGCTCGCGGTTGCGGATAAAAATGCGCAATAACGCCACCAGATCAGTGGTGGTCCATTCACCCAGCATAAAGCTTTCAGCGGTGCCAATACTGCCGCGCTGTAGGATTCTGGGATATATTTTAGGAGTGAGAATATTCAGCTCGGTAGAGAGCGCGCAGGCAGATGTTTTTTTACCCGCCTCAATTCGCTGTGTTTGCTCGTGCACGACAATCTGGCCCTGCTCAATGCCATGTAGTAACTGCAGGACGAGTTTTTTGCTGATACGTTGAAAAAAAGAAAGCGTTTCAGGCATAGTATTTAGTACTCCACAATTTTGAATCATAGTTTAAGCGCTTGCCAATAAATAGCAATAATCACTTTGAAATAATTAAGCTTCGAAAAAGCTTCACAAGGGGTTTGTCGTGATTCATTTTTCAAAATCTGTGTCAGTCGTTTATGGGGCGCATAGCGCTGTCGAAAAAAGTAGAATTCCAGCAAAAAAACATTTATAATTGTGATGAAAATGTGCTGATTAAACATTTTTTTAGATTAATAAGGCGCCATTCGCTTGAGAGGCTTGTATTGGGTTAAAGTCAATAAAAAATAAAAGGAGTACGAAATGAGTATGGCAGCGGAGAAAGAACCATTGTGTGTCATGCGAGATCTTTTAAAGTTTGGAATGGATGGAGTGGGTATTCTGAAGGGCTGCTTTGTTTTTAGGCAAATTCCAGATTGTGAATATCTGCTTTCTGTTATAAATGATGTCGTGAAGCATTTATATAAAAATCCAGGGCATGTTTTTATTGATCTATATCCAGGCAACGGGTTGATATGCAGATTGGTGGAAGAAAAATTTCCAGGGCGTGTGTTTGGGATTACCTATAATACAGATTCAGTTGATGCCTGTCCTGCTATGAAACCCACTGGTAGATGTTTTAACGAAATTGACTACACGAGTGCTTCTAGCTTAGATGTTGTAAAGATGTATGGAGAAATATTGAAGCGCCTTAAGGTGGACGATTGTAAGAACGTGGTGCTGGGTGTATATGCACCACCATATAAAAGATATCCTGGGAGTGTATCTGAAATAAGTACATCTGTTCATATTACTGCCATGCTGGCGTTAGGCTGCCGGAACATGTTTGGGCACTTGGAGTCATGTGGTGATTCAACTATGGCAACACCACTTTCTCTCACAAGCGATGCTCTCTCGGATCTTTTTTCATCTTCGAGTGTGTGTGTGTCAGTTGAGGCGCCAGAACAGCATATCACATATTATGCACGTCATGTGGTCAAAATCACGGATGCTTCATTTAGTAGCGTTAGCGCGGTACTGAGAAAGTCGTGTGAAGATTTGTATAAAACAAGGCCAGGGACTTGGCCGTTTAAAACACCTTCTGCTTTCGTTGACGAAGTAGAGAAAGCGTTGAATCTCTTTGCTTATTTTCGTGCATGTGCAATGGGGGATCATGCTCTTGTCGCAGAAATCATTCACTCAGGAAAAATAGATATACATGCAACTGATAATTTGGGTCGTAACGCTGGACATTACGTTGTAATGAGACTTCCCTTAACGGAGAAAATTTTTTCGAAAAAATATGATACAGATGAGTCAAAAATAGAATTGTTTCAAGGGCGCGCTCTAGTAGTGGCTTTATTACTAAAGTCTGGACTCTCCTTTACCGTTAAGAATATAAATAATAATACGGCGACTGATTTGATCGAAAGAGATATAAAAGATCCTCTTTTTAAAATATTGAAAGGGGTGTTAACAGAAAAAACATCATCAGCTGCTGTTTCAGGCGGAGACGCTCCTCCTTCTGCCCCCCTCCCTTTTCAGACCGCTTCTCATTTGGCTGCTGGCGGCGGCACATCGGCACCAAGATCAACAGGTGGTCGGTCTTGTGCGATACTATGATTTTAAGACTGATGACGCGTCGACTAGGAGGGCGCGTCACACAGCTGGGTTGAGGTAGGGTTTTTAATAACTACAAATTGCATATGGCGGGGTGTTTGAGGGATTGTTTGTTGTTTTACCTTTCAATTTAGCCAAAAACCGGCTAAATTCACCTTGTTTTTTTTGCCAAGATTGGTATAATGTAAGCATTATGAAAAGAAAAATCATACAGTATCTGCAATCTTGGGCCAAAGAGGCCAACCGAAAGCCGTTGATTTTGCGTGGTGCGCGTCAGGTCGGTAAGAGTTTTGTGGTGGATCAGTTGAGCGCTCAATTTGCACACTATGTCAACATTAATTTTGAGCTGGAACCGCATTTTATTCAATGTTTTGAAACGCTCGAGCCGCAACAGATTATTAATCGGTTGAGTCTTCTTCAAAAAAAGCCCATTCAAGCTGGGGAAACGTTGCTTTTTTTGGATGAAATTCAACTCTGTCCGCAGGCAATTCAGGCTTTACGTTATTTTAAAGAAAAAATGCCTGCATTACATGTGATTGCAGCAGGCTCGTTACTTGAGTTTGCTTTGCGAGAAACAGAGATTAGTATGCCTGTTGGACGTGTTGAATATCTGTATATGTACCCCTGTGGTTTTGCTGAGTTTTTAGAGAATGCGGGCTATGTCCAGCTGCTCAATGCCTTGGAAACAGTTGATTTTGAAAATAGCCTCCCCCCGGTGGTTCATGAACAGCTGCTGACGTTGTTTAAAGAATATATGGTGGTCGGTGGTATGCCTGAGGCCATGGCTTTTTATCTGCAGAATCAGGATCTTTATCGTGTGCAGCGTATCCAAAATAGTATTTTGCAAACGTATCGCGATGATTTTGCGAAATATGCGAATCGGGTGCAGCATAAATATCTGCAAGTGGTTTATGATCAGGCGGCGATGATGCTGGGGCAGCGAATTAGCTTTAGTAAAATGGACGCTGATTTTCGTTCTCGAGACTTGAAAGAAGCCATCACCATGCTGGAGTACGCAGGTGTGGTCAAACGAATTTATGCCACTTCAGCCTCAGGGTTGCCGTTGAGCGCGACTTTGAATGAAAAAAAATTTAAACTCCATTTTTTGGATGTGGGGCTTGCGCAACGCAAAACTGGATTGGATGCGGCCTTGTTGATGAGTCATGATATCTTGCAGCTTAATCAGGGTGCTTTGGCTGAACAGGTGGTCGCAGAGGAATTGCTGGCCTATCAGGATCCCTTTATTGCAGGAGAATTATTCTTTTGGGCGCGTGATGCTAAGAGTGCCTCAGCGGAAGTTGATTTTGTCGTGAACATGGGCGGCCACATTATTCCCATTGAGGTCAAATCAGGCAGTCTGGGACATCTTAAATCATTGCATCGCTTCTTGGAGGAACGAGCGCTTCCTTTGGGGGTGCGCATTTGCAATGCCCCGTTGAGCCGTCAGGGTAAAATCATCACCGTGCCGTTTTATTTGTTAAATCAATTGCCCAGATTGGTCGAACGTTTGGGGTGATCGACAAAAGGCACTCGTTTGAGCCACAGTTTAAGCGCTTGCCAATAAATCGCAATAATCACTTTGACGGTCATGGCAGGGTGTTTGATCAATATTTTAGCTAAGTTTTTCGACGTGATTTCGTGGCGTTTGAGCACCAGATTGGCTTCAAAGTCTACTTGCTCACCTTTGAAATTTTTCATCTTGACCACCAGGTGCGAACCGGGGGAATCGAATGCGAGTTGGTATTGATAATCCATGGTCATAAACGGTGAAACATGCAGGGCTTTTTGAACGCGGTAGGTGTGTTCCAGGTCTTTTTCTTGATTACCGGCGTGCAGCAGATAACAGTGACGCTCGCCCCAGGGGGTGTTGCAGACTTCCGCGACGATATAGTCAACCGCAGTATCTGTTGGATTAAATACATAATAAAAGCTGACGGGATTAAAACAGTAGCCTAGAAAGCGTAGGTGCGTAAGTAGGCGAATCGGGCCTGTGGGTTTTTGGCCAATTTCAGTATGAATCCACTCGCGAATATAGTCAGCAAGCGATTGTTTTGGATCACCCACATGGTCACGGCGCCAAAAGCTGGCCCAGTTGGATTTTTCGTAGGACCACAGCCAATAGCGATTAAATAGCGTGGGCAGTTCTGTTAAATCTAAATACATCATAAATAATGGATAGCGGAACTGGTGCAGCACCGGTGTGTAACGTCGATGCATCACGGAACCTTGATAAATGGCGCTTTTCATAGCCCATCCATGCCCAGTTGCTCGCAGACGCGTAAGGCGCTTTGGAGGCCATCTTCATGAAAACCATTACCCAGATAAGCGCCGCATAAATACAACTGATCGTTGCCATTGTGCTGCTGGATAATCTGTTGCGCATTCAGCGTTTGTTGATTGAACACCGGGTGTGCATAGTCAAAACGTTGCAAGATTTTGCTGGGGTCAATCTGCTGAGATTGGTTCAGCGTCACCAAAAACGAGCAGGGTGCGTCAATGCTTTGTAGGCGATTGATATAATAGGTGAGTGTTGAGCGGTTATTGTTGTCTGACAATAAATAATTCCAGCTGGCCCAGGCGGCTTTGCGTTTGGGCATGAGGGTTTCATCCGTATGTAAAATCACTTCATTGGATTGATAGGGAATCTGTTGTAGTGCTTCACGCAGAGCAATTGGCATGTTTGGATATAAGTTCAGCGCTTCATCAGAGTGTGTGGCAATAATTACCCTATCAAATGGGTAAGTGGTACCTTTTTCATTCGTGATTTGATAAGCCTGGTCTACTCGTGATACTTGTGTTACCGCTTGTGGTATCACGTTACCCGAAAAATCTTTCATAATGGCAGCAACATAATGTTTTGAACCACCCGCAACGGTTCGCCACTGCGGGCGGTTGTTCACGTTTAATAGGCCATGATTGTCAAAAAATTTGCCCAGAAATAGTAGAGGAAAGTCCAACACTTCATTGGGGTTCATTGACCAAATGGCGGCTAACATGGGGCGTAGATAGTATTCGATAAAATAGCGGCCAAACTTTTCTTGGGCAATAAATGCTTTTAGGGTGAGTGTGGTTTGTATTTGAATGAGTCCTTTGACGAGACGATTAAATTTCAAAATATCTCGCAACATGCCGTAAAAACGAGGGTTAAAGAGATTGCGTTTTTGTGCAAAGAGACTCCATAAGCTATGGCCGTTATATTCAAAGTCCGGGTGAACATGGCTGACGCTAAAGCTCATATCGCTCGCAATGGTTTGCACATCCAGCTTTTTCAACAGGGCGGTAAAGCCTGGATAACCCGGTTCGTTATACACCAAAAAACCCGTATCCAGGTCGTACTGTTTTTTTTGATATTCAGTGGTGATGGTATGGGCATGGCCACCGAGATAATCATTTTTTTCAAATAAGGTGACCTGATGTTTTTGGTCAAGCAAGTGTGCACAGGTCAGGCCGGAGATTCCGGCGCCAATAATCGCAATCTTCATGAGGACTTAACCGTCTTTTTTAACAGGGCCACCTGCCAGCGAATCGGCAGTTTGCTGAGGGTTTTGAGTAATAAAATTAAACGCCAGGGAAAGCGAATTTCCGGCGTGTAGTGTTGAATGCCTTTAATAATCGCTTGCGCGGCCTGTTCTGGCGTAATCAAAAACGGCATGGGAAAGTTGTTTTTGTCAGTGAGGGGGGTTTTTACAAATCCTGGGAAAATGACACTGACCGGAATACCCGAGGGTGCTAAATGAACGCGTAAGGTATTGCCAAAATATTGCACCGCGGCTTTGCTGGCGCCATAAGCTTCGGCTCGAGGGAGTGGCAGGTAAGCGGCACTGGAACTCATCAATACCAAATGTGGCTGTTGCGCTTTTTTAAGTAGGGGCAGGGTTGCCGCAACGCCATACACTGTGCTCAAAAAGTTGGTTTGTATCATTTTTTCAAAAATGCCCACGTCAAAGTGATCAATATCAAGATATAGACAATCGCCCGCATTAAAAATAGCGATATCCAGACGACCAAATTGACTCGCAATGGCTTGAACCACCTGAGCAGTGGTTGCTTTATCCGTCACATCGAGCGGCATCAGGGTGGGGCGTTGTTGGCACTCTGCTGCCATGGCTTCCAAAGCGTCTAAGCGACGTGACGAAAGAATCAACGTACAACCGGTGGCGCTCAGTTTTTTAGCCAGTGCGGCACCAATTCCAGAAGAGGCGCCGGTCAACCAAACGACGCATTGTGATAAATCATGTTTCATTTGGCGACCTAGGATTTGGTGAACGCAATCGTTAGATAGCCCACATTGAGGCCAAACTTCGATAGGGTCGATTTGTTAATGACAGTCTTGTCGTTAATGGCATATAACCAATCATCAATCGCAATGTTCATGGGCTTGCCGTTAACCGGAACGCTTAAGACATAATTCATATGGATGGTATTGCCATATTGCTCGCCCTTGGCAACGCCGACGACATCATGCGCTGTGCCGGTAAAATGATGCGCATCGATCATGGTGAGGTGCCAATCACGGGTTTGTTTTTCGCCATCGTCAAAGACAAACTCCTCATGTAAGATGCCTTCTTTGTCATTTGCCCAAGTACCATTCATCACCACGTTAAATCGACGGGTTTGTTTGCCACGCCAATTTTGCAGCATACCTTCAGCAGTAGCGGGACCATTAAAATACTGTTGGATGGTTAGAGTGGGCGTGTTTTTAGAATACATTTCGGCAGAGGGGGAAGAACAGCCTGATAAGATCATGGTAAAAACTCCTGCAATAAATACGGTTGATAATAATTTTTTCAATTTCATTTAATGTTCCTTGCGTTTGAAAATGCTAAGATCATTATAGGCGCTCATCAATGGTTTGGCAATTTTATAAAATGGACAAAATAGCAGTGAAAAAAAATGCGGTGTGGTTTCGACAAGATCTTCGGGTAAACGATAATCCAGCATTAAAAGCGGCGCAGCAACCTGGTGTGCCTGTAATGGCTATTTATGCCATTACGCCAGAAACCTGGCAGGCACATGACTGGGCACCGGCTAAAATTGATTTTGTTAAACAACGATTGTTGGAACTGGCGGAAGAGCTGAAAGTGCTCAATATCCCTTTGTATTGTCTCGAGTTAAAAACCTTTGCGGATATTCCCGTAGCTATCCAGGCATTGTGTGAGCAGCATCAAATTAATGCTATATTTGTCAATCGCCAATATGCCTTAGATGAACGACGCTGTGAGCAACAGGTGCGCCAGGCATGTGCGGTTTCGTGGCATGAGTTCGATGGCAATTGGCTGCTGGCGCCTGAGCGCGCCTTAAATCAACAGGGTGAGCCGTATAAAGTCTTTACGGCGTTTAAGCGTCACGCCTTGGGCCAGATTGCTTCGCCTAACAATATCCAGCTTGGAAATAATCAAGCCGAGCGGGCACTCACCCAGTTTTGTCAGGAAGCGTTATTAGAGTATCAAACGCAGCGAGATTTTCCCAATATTGAAGGCACCAGCCGCGTATCGCATTATTTGGCGCAGGGTGTTTTATCACCACAGCAGTGTATCTCAGCAATGATGCGCGCCTGTGGGGTTGATAGTATTGGCGCGCTGTTAAATTTACCCGGTCCAGCAACCTGGCTGAGCGAACTCCTGTGGCGCGAATTTTATCAACACCTGATGTGGCATTATCCAAGCTTATCCAAAGGTAAAGCGTTTAAGCCAGAAACCGATGCCTTGCCATGGTCAGAAGATCCGCTTTTATTTGAAGCGTGGTGTCAGGGTAAAACGGGCTTTCCATTGGTCGATGTCGGGATGCGTCAGTTGAATCAAATCGGCTGGATGCATAATCGCTTGCGCATGGTGACGGCGATGTTCCTCACCAAAACCTTGTTTATTCATTGGCGTTTAGGCGAACGTTATTTTATGCGGCAATTGATCGATGGCGATTTTGCCGCGAATAATGGCGGATGGCAGTGGTGTGCTTCCACGGGTACCGATGCTGTGCCATATTTTCGGATTTTTAACCCCACCACGCAAAGTGAGCGGTTTGACCCGAATGGTGATTTTATTCGACGATATTGCCCCGAGTTGGCCAGTTTAAATGCGCGAGATATTCACAATCCAAGCCCGACGCAGCGGCAAAAATTGGGCTACCCACAACCTGCCGTGGATTATAAGATGATGCGTCAAAAGGTTATTGGGGCATTTAAGTCACTCAAAGGGATCTCAAATGGAAAAGATTAATATTGGCATCAGCGCCTGTCTACTTGGCCAAACAGTACGTTTTGATGGTGGGCATCAGCATGATCACTATTTGACAGATGTATTGGGCAAATATTTTGAATATCATCCGTTGTGTCCAGAAGTGGCCATTGGCTTGGGGGTACCGCGGAGCAGTTTACGATTAATTGCCAATGCAGAGGGTGAGCCACAAGCGATCATGCCCAATACGGGGGTTAATCATACCGAAGCACTGCGCCAGTTTGCCGATCGCGCGGTACCTAAATTGCCAGAGATCAGTGGCTATATTCTCAAGAAAAAGTCACCTAGCTGTGGCATGGAGCGGGTCAGAATTTATAGTGATAAAGGCATGCCCATTGCCAATGGTATGGGTATTTTTGCTCAGCGGCTTATTGAAAATTGTCCGTTGTTACCGGTGGAGGAAGAAGGGCGATTGTTTGATCTGCGTTTGCGCGAAAATTTTATCAAACGGGTGTATGTGTATGCCGAATGGCAGCGCCTCGTTCGAGATGGGCTCACCTATCATCACCTGCTGCAGTTTCACAGCCGTCATAAATTGTTATTGATCGCACATCACTATGGTAACAGTAAGTTGCTTGGGAAGTTGATTGCAAATTTCAGTCCAGACAATTTATCTACAGTTGCACAGGAATATATTGCGTTGTTTATGCAAACCTTGAAGCGCTTGCCAGACCGGCGCCATCACGGGCAAGTCTTGACACGTATTGTGGCAACCATTAATAAGCACCTGAAACCTGAGCAGCAAAAAGATGTTTCCAAGCTGATTGAAGAATATCTGGCGGGGTATGTCTCATTGGCAACCCCCGTGAGGATGATCCGCCATTATTTGACGCAAGTGGGTGAACCTTATCTAGAATTACAGTCCTATCTGAAACCTTATCCAGAAGAACTGGGATTGATGAATGGGGTTTAATTTTTATCATGGCTGGGATCAGCGGTGCTTTGTGATGCGTTGTAGGGGTTGTTGCGGTGAATATTCCGGCATAAAATTTTTATGCCGTTGACAAAATTTATTTTATAAGATAATTTTGACTGGACCATGGCTTGCTATGAGCAAGTATTAACACAGCAAGGCCGAGTATTGTTGATGGGGGCGGGTGGCAATGGCACCATTTCTTGGGCAGGCCAGTCGATGTCAGAAAAAATACTTGCTTATCGGTTGCTTTTATTTTAAACTGATCTAAATAAAAACAAATCTACTGTTTTATGAATGCTTTTATTGAGATAGTGGTGAGTTTGTTGATCCTTAGTATAACGCTGTTGACGTTATTGTCAGCACAAACCAAAGGCTTGGCACAATTGAATTCCAGTGATGAAGTCAATCAGGCAACGTTGTTGTTACTCGATGGTTTGGGTCGTAAGCGTGTTGATACTAATTGGCAAACCTTAGTGTCATCAGAGTTGCCGCAAGGGCAGGGCAGCATTATGCCACAACTTCTTATTGTACAATGGTTCGACAAATATGATCAACAGACCGTTACATTATCAACACCGCGGCCAGTCGCTCATTGAGGTGATGCTGGCCTTGAGCATCAGCTTGATTCTGTTGCTGAGTGGCTATGCCGCGCTGCAAACTGCAGAGTATCAGTGGGCAGAAGCGCAGCAACGGGTTGATCAGCACGACCAGCAGTTAACGGCGGTATTATTGTTGCAACGCGCGGTAGAACAAGCGGGGTTGATGCCTTTTGGTGAGGTTGCAGCAGCAGATTATGATGTCAATTTGCTTGGTGATACTACAGGGCGAATCATCTTTCCTGGTAACAGCGTGATAATTTATAAACCGAAAGACGCCAGTAAAATTAAAGCGTGGGGGTTGCTGAAACCCGGTAGTGGTCAATGGCTAAAAACCTCGGATGTGTTGGTGGTATATTCATTAAGTATTGGACAAACCCTGGCGCAAAAAGCCAATAAACGTGCTAAAAATATTACCTTGAAGGAGCCTTTATCGTTACAGCCCGGTGATGTTGTGGTGTTAACAAACCCGCAACATCAACTCATTGATTCCGTGGTTGCAGTGTTCGGTCGACAGGTGACCTTGGCGCAACCGCTGCCGATGGGGTTGGTGGCAAATACGAGGGTGAATTATTTACAATCGACGGCGTATTATATTGGCAACACCATGCGGTTAAATCTGGGTAAGGCTATTCCTGCGCTGTATGCACAAGACCTGTCCGGTATTCGTTATGAGCTGGTGCCGGATATTGCTGCGTTCAACGTCATGCTGCAAAATAACGTGTTATATCTCACTTTAGATCAATACAGCTGGCGGGTGGGGTTAACTCCATGAAACAAAAAGGCTTTTTGCTGGTTGGCATTTTGATTATCGTCATTGCCGCAGCGCTGCTAAGTTTGCACGTGCTTGATCAGGCCATTCTTGATCAGCGTATTAGTACTGGGTTTGTCGGTGAAGTACAGATGGACGCTGCGGCACAGCAGGCGCTGGCACAGGCAGAACATCATCCCGCAGAAAAATTGGATACTTGGGTTGAGGTTGATACGTCAATCCCGGGTATCACGGCGCAATATCAGTGCCAACCATTGGAAGGTAATCTGTTGCTGATCCAATCTCGTGCGGGGACTGCCAACAACCCCAGTCAAATCCTTTGGCAAGCCTATTGGAATGGCGTTGAGCAGAGCCGCAGAAGAGTCCAGTAGTTTTACCCTATTTTTTTAATAACTCGCTCAATCCGTTGCAACGTGGGTGCTTTGCCAATTAACACCGCAACCGCATCAATCGCGGGAGAAGTGCCTTGGCCGGTAATGGCGACGCGTAATGGCATACCGACTTTACCCATGCCCAGGTTTAGTTGTGCGGCAACGGCTTCCATCACCTGGTGGATTGCCGGTGCAGTCCATTCATTGAGATTTTGCAACGCTTGATGTAGCGCCTGCAGCGGTGCAGCGGCGGCTGGTGTTAAATGTTTTTCTGCTGCTTTTGGCTCGATTGCAGAAAAGTCTTCAAACAGATAACGCGTTTGTTCGACCAATTCAATCAACGTATGTACACGATCAGCAAACAAGGGCACGACGTCTTGCAAAGCGGGACCTTTTGAAAAATCAACCTGTTGGCGTTGATAATGCCAAGTTATTTCAGGCAAAATGTTGTCTATTGGGCTGTTTTTCAAATGTTGTTGGTTGGTCCATTTGAGTTTGGCGTAATTGAACGCAGCAGCAGCATTATTGACGTGCGCCAATGAAAACGCAGCAACCATTTCTTCGCGGGTAAAAATTTCCTGGTCGCCATGAGACCAACCCAGACGTACCAAATAATTTAACAGAGCATCAGGCAGATAACCTTCGTTGCGGAATTCCATCACACTGGCAGCGCCATGGCGTTTGGATAGGCGTTTGCCATCTTCACCGAGAATCATCGAGACGTGGCCGTATAGTGGAATCGGCGCGCCCAATGCGTCGAATAAATTGATTTGGCGCGGTGTATTATTGATATGATCATCACCGCGAATAACGTGGGTGACCTTCATGTCGTAATCGTCGACCACCACGGTCAAGTTATAAGTAGGAGAGCCATCGCTGCGCGCGATAATCAAATCATCCAGCTCTGCATTGGCGATTTCAATGCGACCTTTGATCAAGTCGTCCCAGGCTACCACCCCAGTTTCTGGGTTTTTAAACCGAATTACATGCGGTTTGCTGGCATCAACGTCGGTGCGATGGCGGCAGCGGGCGTCGTAACGCGGTTTTTCCTTGTTGGCGCTCTGTGCTTCTCGCATCTGGTCGAGTCGTTCTTTCGAACAATCACAACGATAGGCATGACCAGAAGCAATTAACTGTTGATTCACCGCATGGTACCGATCAAAACGTTTGGTTTGGTAGTAAGGCCCCTGGTCATAATTCAAATTTAGCCATTGCATGCTGTCTAAAATGGCATCGACGGAAGATTGGCTGGAACGCTCCTGGTCGGTGTCTTCAATGCGCAAAATAAAAACGCCTTTGGCTTGTCGTGCCAATAGCCAGTTGAATAAAGCGGTACGCGCCCCCCCGACGTGCAAATCACCAGTAGGGCTGGGGGGGAATCGGGTGCAGAGGGTCATGGGGGTTCCTTAAATGTCATCAATATTAAGACGTCATTCTAACATAATATTAAAATCTTACAGAAAGTAATTGTCATCAATGGGTGTGATTAAAAGTGCGACGAATGTTGGGTTTGACTTTTTCAGCGCGATGAAAAAGGAGATCCCCTCCTCCCTTGCGGAGGAGGGCTAGGGTCTGTTCATTACCCACAACTATTTTTGGCTATTTTTTTGAGCGGGTAATTTAGGAATCCGGCGTTTAGTTTCTTCACCTCTCCCCTTGTGGGAGAGGTCGAGCAAAGCTTACTTTGCTCGGGAGAGGGGTAACTCAGTGATGGCTTTAAGATAAAGCTTTTGCAATTTCCTCCAACACTTCATTCAGTGATTGATTCACTTCATGGTTCCAAAAACGTATTACCTTAAACCCTTCTGCTACTAGGCATGCTGATCGTTGATGATCATAAATTCTGGCCGTTTTTTCATTATGTTGCCCACCATCCAACAACAAGCGGCTGCAGCTGGGGGAAAAAGTGCCTATCCGTAAGGGTGAAAATCTCCTCTCGCCTGCGTCTGGATTTGCAGTATAATAGCCTCCACGTTTTGATTAACCAAGCAAGAGGGTATTATGAGCGACAAGCAAGCACAGGTGGTGGTTTTGGGCAGTGGTCCTGGTGGATATACCGCAGCGTTTCGTGCGGCGGATCTGGGCAAGCAAGTGATTTTGATCGAACGTTATGAATCGATCGGTGGTGTCTGTTTGAACGTTGGGTGCATTCCTTCTAAAGCCTTGCTGCACGCCGCAAAGGTGATGGACGAAGCCAGTTCGATGAGCGAACATGGCATCAGCTACGCCAAACCTAAAGTAGACATCAAGAAACTTGGCGGTTGGAAAGATTCAGTGGTGCAACGCTTGACCGGCGGTTTAAAAATGCTGGCGAAACAACGCAAAGTGGAAATCGTCACGGGCTATGGTCGTTTTAGCGGCCCTAATGAAATCATCGTCGAAGATGCAGCAGGCAAAAAAACTTCCATCGGCTTTGAGAATTGTATTATTGCGACGGGCTCTCGTCCGGTTAAATTACCATTCTTACCTGAAGATAAGCGTATTTTTGATTCTACCGGTGCCTTGACGTTAAGCCAAATTCCTGAGAATTTGCTGGTGTTGGGCGGTGGTATCATCGGCTTGGAAATGGCCACGGTTTATCATCAGCTGGGCAGCAAAATTGATGTGGTGGAGTTTATGCCACAGTTGATGAATGGTGCCGATTTAGACGTAGTTAAGCCGTATCAAAAATGGATCGAGAAACGCTACAACAAAATTATGCTGGAAACTAAGGTCGTTAAAGTGGAAGCCAAAAAAGACGGCCTGTATGTGACTTTTGAAGGCAAAAATGCGCCAGATAAGCCGGTCAAATATGATGGTATCTTGTCCGCTGTCGGCCGCACGCCCAATGGCAAAGACATTGGTGCTGACAAGGCGGGTGTAAATGTCGATGAGCGTGGTTTTATCGCGGTGGATAACCAAATGCGTACCAATGTGCCGCATATTTTTGCGATCGGCGATGTGGTGGGGCAGCCGATGTTGGCGCACAAAGCCGTGCCACAGGGTAAAGTGGCCGCAGAAGTGATTGCCGGTAAAAAACATTTCTTTGAGCCAAAGTGTATTCCTTCCGTTGCGTATACCGACCCTGAAGTGGCTTGGGTTGGCGTTACCGAAAACCAAGCCAAAGAAAAAGGCTTGAACTATGATAAAGGTGTGTTTCCGTGGGCAGCCAGCGGTCGTTCATTGAGCTTGGGTCGCGATGAAGGCTTAACCAAAGTGATCTTCGACAAAGATACCAATCGCATCATCGGTTGCGGTATTGTTGGGCCCCATGCCGGTGATTTGATTGCTGAAGCGACGTTGGCAATTGAGATGGGTTGTGATGCCGAAGATATCGCATTGACCATTCATCCGCATCCCACATTATCGGAAACTATTGCCTTGGCGACCGAGATGTTTGATGGCACGATTACCGATTTGATTGCGAAGAAGAAATAATGTGTCACCTGAACATATAGAATGTGATTCCCGTAAAGGCGGGAATCCGGGTGTATTTCTCCGCACCATCCGCAGCTTTGTGAAACGCGAGGGGCGCTTGACCGTCGGTCAAGACCGTGCGTTGGAAAAAGATTGGTCAATCTACGGCTTGGCCTTGGATCAAGGGCGGCTTGATTTTAACAAAACCTTTGGTCGTAACGCACCGGTGATTGTTGAAATCGGCTTTGGCATGGGGCAATCCTTGGTGCAAATGGCGCAGGATCATCCGGAGCAAGATTATATCGGTATTGAAGTACATCGTCCTGGGGTTGGTTCACTATTGTTGGCAATGCGCGAGCAGAATGTTGATAATATTCGTGTTTATCAAGAGGATGCCATTGAAGTATTGAAACAAAGCATTCCTGATCAAAGTCTGGAAGGAGTGCAGTTGTTTTTCCCCGACCCTTGGCCGAAAAAAAAGCATCACAAGCGACGCATTGTGCAGCCTGAGTTTGTTGCATTAATTGCGCGTAAATTGACGCCCACGGGGTGGTTTCATTTGGCTACGGATTGGCAGCCATATGCTGATGCTATGATGGAAGTATTGGATGAAGCGCCTTATTTTGAAAATCGATATGGTCGCGGTCAATTTTCACCGCGCCCAGAATCAAGGCCGGTGACAAAATTTGAGCGTCGCGGTGAAAAGTTAGGTCATGGCGTCTGGGATTTATTATTTGATCGAATTGACAGCAGTGCTAACACATGCTAGCATGGTCGGAAAGTAGTGGGAGTTTTAATTATGGCTAATTTGAGCATTAGAAACTTAGATGATGGTGTCCACAAATTGTTATGTACGGCTGCTGATCTTCATGGCGCGGCGTAAAAAAGCAGGGCGGCCATTGGATGTTGCAGATGCTCAGATTGCTGCCATTGCCGATGCTCATGGGTTTATTTTAGCAACCCGTAATGTTCGTGATTTTAAATATAGTGAGCTTCAGTTAATCAATCCATTTGAGTATTCATGAAAAACAATAACCTTCGGTTCTTAGCAGTACAAGTATTACAAGCAGTATTTGTGGAAGGACATTCTTTGTCAGAAGCATTGCACCCGGTGCGTGAATCGCTCAAGCCGACCGATGCGGCCTGGTTGCAAGCCTTGTGTTATGGGGTGGCGCGAGATTATGGTATGTTGGATGCATTGTTGAATAAATTGATGCCTAAACCTCTGAAAACAAAAGATGCCGACATTCAATTATTATTGCTGGTGGGGTTGTATCAGCTGCGTTCGATGCAGGTAGCACAACACGCGGCGGTTAATGAAACTGTTGCTGCCGTGAAGCATTTTAAAAAAACCTGGGCAGTGGGCGTGGTGAATGGGGTATTACGTAATTTTATTCGTCAGATGCCTGTCTTGGAAGCGCAAATCCCTGCGTTGGCAAAATATTCTCATCCAGAATGGCTGATCAAACAATTGCAGCAAGATTGGCCAGAACAGTGGTTGTCGATTCTTGATGCTAATCAACAGCATCCGCCGATGACGTTGCGAGTTAATATACGCAAAACATCATGTGCAGACTATTTGGCTTCATTGCAAAAAGCAGGCATTGAAGCGGAGTGCGTTGTAGGGTTGCCTGCTGCCATTATATTAAAGCAAGCGGTTGATGTGACTTTGTTGCCATACTTTCAGGATGGTTGGGTTTCGGTACAAGATGCTTCGGCGCAATTGGCGGCAGGTTTTTTATCCTGTGTGTCAGATATGAAAGTGCTGGATGCCTGCGCGGCGCCAGGGGGTAAAGCCGCTCATTTATTAGAATCTATCGACAATCTTGATCTATTGGCATTGGATCACGATGCCTTACGCTTGTTGAAAGTTACGGAAACCTTGAAGCGCTTGCAATTAAAAGCGTCCGTCAAGTGCGCTGATGTCGCTGAGATTAATACTTGGTGGGATGGTCAGTTATTTGATCGAATTCTTTTAGATGCGCCATGTTCTGCGACGGGTGTCATTCGTCGTCATCCTGATATTAAATGGTTACGTGAGCCTGAAGATATCGCTAACTTGGCAGTTCAACAATTGAAGCTATTAACCGCCTTGTGGTCTTTGTTAAAGTCAGGAGGGAAATTGTTGTATGCCACCTGTTCGGTGCTAAAAGCAGAAAATCATCGGGTGATTCAGGCCTTTTTGGAGAAACAGAAGGATGCTGTGCTTGAATTGATCACGCTGTCGAGTGGCTTTTCAGTGGCGCCATCTGATATGGGTGTGCAGTGTTTGCCTGGTCTGGGTGATGGGTTTTTTTACGCTTTACTGCAAAAACCATAAAAACAGCTAAAATTATCTTGTTTTCGGCATTGCCTGCAATCGTTCAAACCACTATAATACCTGCGATTGTTAATTGAGGGCGTTGCTAGGTGCAAACGGTTCGATCGGTATTGGTTTTTCAAATGATTTTGATGTTAACGCTGAGCGTGATGCTGGCGTGTGTTGACCCGCGTGCGGGTTTTTCCTTGTTGTGTGGTGCGGGTGTTGCGATTATTGGGCAAGTTTATCTCGCGATGAAATTATTCGGTGTGAAGCATGAGCTGACGGCGCCAAAAGTTTTGCTGGGCTTTTATCGCGGGGTGGTTGGACGATTTCTGTTGATGGTTATTTTATTGGCTGTCTTGTTGTCGTTGCACGTGTTGATTGCTGGTGCGCTGATCGTTGGTTTTATTCTGGCATTGTTGTTTGCTGGCTTTAATCCGTTGTGGGTACGCCAATATTCCTCGATGCGGAGGGCTACAGTGTGAGTGACGGTCAAGGCGCACAGCAATATATTCAAGGCCATTTGCAGTTTTTGAGCTTTAATCTAAAAACGTGGCAATTTGATGGTGGTGCCAGTTTCTGGGACCTACATCTTGATACCTTTTTTATGTCGACCATTTTAGGCGTGGTGTTCTTGCTGTTGTTTTATTTGGCCGCGCGTAAGGCAACTTCGGATGTTCCCGGTAAATTGCAGAACTTTGTAGAGTTAATGATTGAGTTTGTCGACAAGCAAGTCAAAGATACTTATCACGGTGAGAGTGCATTGATTGGTCCTTTGGCATTGACTATTTTTATGTGGGTACTGCTGATGAATGCCATGGATATCATTCCAGTAGATTTAGTACCTGGATTGGGTCATTGGGTGGGTGTGCATCATTTGCGTATCGTCTCCACTGCTGACATCAATGTAACCGTCGCATTAGCGTTGACAGTGTTTTTATTGATTTTTATTTACATGTTTAAATTTAAAGGCCCAAAACAGGTTGCGAAGGAGTTTTGTTTTCATCCGTTTCATCACCCGATTTTTATTCCAGTCAATATCCTGTTAAAGTCTGTGGAAGAGCTCGCCAAGCCTGTGTCAATGTCGTTACGATTGTTTGGTAATTTGTATGCGGGTGAATTGATTTTTATCCTGATCGCGGCATTAATGCCTTGGTGGGGGCAATGGGCGGTGGGGCTGGTGTGGACTATTTTTCATATTTTAATTATTGTGCTGCAGGCATTTATTTTCATGATGTTGACCATAGTGTATTTAAGTTTGGCGACACAAAAACACTGATGTTTTTTTAATAATTATTTGATTTTTAAATAATTATTCAGAAACCATCAATAACAGGAGTAACGTATGAATTTAGTGAGTATTATCGCTCAACTGAACGGAATGACCGCCATTGCTGCGGGTCTTTTGATTGGCTTGGCAGCCCTTGGAACCGCGATTGGTTTTGGTTTGCTCGGTGGTCGCTTTTTAGAAGGCGCGGCGCGTCAACCGGAAATGATCCCTACTTTGCAAATTAAAATGTTTATCGTGGCCGGTTTGCTTGACGCCGTGGCGATGATTGCGGTGGCGATTGCATTGCTGTTCATTTTTGCAAGCCCATTGACTTCACAAGTAACCCGTTTGGCATTGGACCATCCAACCGCTCAGGTTGCAACTGTATCAGCGGCGCAATAATGCCATTAGCGAATAAGTAAGGTAGCTCACCATGGAAATCAATATTACTCTGATTTTTGAAATGGTCACTTTTGGCTTGTTTGTCTGGTTTACCATGGCATTGATCTGGCCACCGATCATGCGTGCGTTAGCGGCGCGGCAAAAGAAAATTGCCGAGGGTTTGGCGGCCTCTGAACGGGCTGAGCAAGAATTAGAAATTGCTCGTCATAAAGCCAAAGCGTTGATTCAAGAAGCCAAGGCGCAAGCCTCAGCGATTGTGGATCAAGCGAACCATCGCGCTCATCGTATTGCGGAAGAAGCTCAAGTGGAAGCGCGAGAAATCGGTGCGAAGATGAAGCTGGCAGCACAGGCCGATATTGAACAACAATATGCCACGGTACAAGCAGAATTGAGAACGCAAGCGGCTGATTTTGCCGTACGTTGCGCGGAAAAAATCACCCGTCGTAGTGTTGATCAAGCGGCTAACCAAGATCTGGTAGAGCAATTGTTGGCTGAGGTGAATGCATGAAATCACTGAGCCAATGCGCAAGGCCCTATGCCAAAGCAGCGTTTGAGTTCGCACAAGCAAACAGAGCGATTGATCGTTGGCAGGTGTCCTTGCAACTGTTGGCAGAGATTATGCAGCATCCAGATATCAGAAAATTTGTGCAAAACCCCAGTTTCATACATCAGCAGATTTTGCAGTTGCTGGTGGAAGCTTTGGGTGGTGCTGCAGAACAAGACGTCAAAAATTTTTTGCTGGCATTGAGCGATAAAGGTCGTTTGGTAGCGTTGCCGCAAGTAAATGAATGGTTTCAATATTATGTACGTCATGCCAATCAAGTTTTGGCGGTGACCGTTACTTCAGCGCAGACACTGTCGCCTGAGCTACAACAAAAAATGATCGAGGCGCTGTCCAAGCGCTTTGCGCAGACATTGCTGGCGGAATGGAAAGTGGATGCCGAATTGATTGGTGGCGCAGTGGTGCGTGCGGGTGATCAGGTAATTGATGGTTCTGTGCGCAGTAAACTTGACCGTTTACGATATGAATTAAAGGGGTAGAATATGGAATTAAGCTCAGCAGAAATTAGCAAGTTTATTCAACAAAAGATTGCCGGTTTTGACAACCGCTCGCAGACCCGCACGGAAGGTACTGTGGTCAGTGCGCGCGATGGCATTATCCAGGTATATGGTTTGGAGCACGTTGCTTATGGTGAAATGATTGAATTGCCAGGCAATGTTTACGGCCTTGCCCTCAATTTGGAGCGTGACGTGGTGGGTGTGGTGGTATTGGGTAACGCCAATCATATCGTTGAAGGTGATATTGCGCGTTGCACTGGTCGCATTCTCGAAGTGCCCGTCGGCGAAGCGTTGCTTGGTCGTGTGGTCGATGCCTTGGGCAATCCGATCGATGGCAAAGGCCCAATTGAAACCACGGAAAAATCGCCGATTGAAAAAGTGGCGCCAGGCGTAATTGCGCGAGAAAGCGTAACGCAACCCCTGCAAACCGGGATTAAATCGATCGATGCCATGATTCCGATTGGTCGTGGTCAGCGCGAGTTGATCATTGGTGACCGTCAAACCGGTAAAACCGCTATTGCCATTGACACCATCATCAACCAAAAAGATACCGGTGTAAAATGTATCTACGTCGCCATTGGTCAGAAGAATTCTTCGGTTACTAACATTGTGCTTAAATTAGAAGAGCATGATGCCTTGAAGCACACCATCGTGGTGGTTGCAGGTGCGTCGGAATCAGCTGCGTTACAATATATTGCCCCATATGCCGGTTGCGCGATGGGTGAGTATTTTCGCGATCGCGGTCAAGATGCGCTGATTGTCTATGATGATTTGACCAAGCAAGCCTGGGCCTATCGTCAAATCTCCTTGCTGTTGCGCCGTCCACCGGGTCGTGAAGCGTATCCTGGCGATGTGTTTTATTTGCATTCACGTTTGCTTGAGCGCGCGGCGCGGGTGAATGCACATTACGTCGAAGCCTTCACCAAGGGTACGGTGCGTGGTAAAACTGGTTCGCTGACCGCATTGCCAATTATTGAAACACAGGCAGGTGATAACTCCGCATTCGTTCCCACCAACGTCATTTCGATTACCGATGGTCAGATTTTCCTGGAAACTGATTTGTTTAACGCCGGCATTCGCCCGGCCATGAGTGCCGGTGCATCGGTATCCCGGGTGGGTGGTGCTGCTCAAACCAAGTTGATCAAAAAACTCGGTGGCGGTATGAAATTGGCGTTGGCGCAATACCGTGAATTAGAAGCGTTTTCGCAGTTTGCTTCAGACTTGGATGATATCACCCGTCGCCAATTGGAGCGTGGTCAACGCATGATGGAATTGACCAAGCAGAAACAATATAGTCCGTTGAGCATTGGTCTTATGGCCGTGAGTTTATTTTCCGCGCAACAAGGGTTTATGGATGATGTGCCACGCGAAAAAATTGTCTCATTTGAAACGGCACTGCATGCCTTTATTAAAGATCAATACGCGGATGTGTTGAAAGAGATGAATGCAAAACCCGATTATAACGATGCGTTGGTGAAAACATTATCGAAAATCATTGATCGTTTTAAAGAAACGCAGACCTGGTAACTAGGAACGCATATGGCAACAGCAAAGGAAATACGCGGACGCATTGGCAGCATCAAAAGCACGCAGAAGATTACGCGGGCGATGGAGATGATTGCCGCCAGCAAATTGCGTAAAGCGCGTAATCGTATGGAGGCATCTCGTCCCTATGCTGAGCGCGCGCTCGATATTATCCGCCATTTAAGCCAAGCCTGCCCGGAGTATCGTCATGTTTACATGAAACAGCGCCCGGTTAAGCGTGTCGGCTATATTGTTGTCTCAACTGATCGTGGTTTGTGCGGTGGCTTGAATACCAACTTGTTTAGAATGGCCTTGAAATCGATTCAGCAGCATCAAGCTGCTGGTGCAGAAATTGAGTTTGCCTTGATTGGTCACCGTGCTGAAGTGTTTTTTAAACGCTTAACCAAAGCCAATATTGCCGCATATACCCATCATTTGGGCGATGCGCCGAAATTGCAAGACATTATTGGTTCGGTAAAAGTGATGTTGGACAGTTTTTCGGAAGAACGCATTGATAAGCTTTATTTGGTATCGAATCAGTTTGTGAATACCATTAAACAAAAACCCAATCTGTTGCAATTATTGCCGTTGGAGCCATTAGAATCTCCAAAAAATCATTGGGATTATATTTATGAACCCGATGCCAAATTTTTGTTGGATTTCTTGTTGGGGCGTTATATGGAATCGCAGGTATATCAAGGTGTAGTAGAAAATATTGCTTGTGAGCAAGCGGCGCGGATGATGGCAATGAAAAATGCCACCGACAATGCCGGTGAATTGATTGATGAATTGAAATTGGCCTATAACAAAGCCCGTCAGGCTTCGATTACCAAAGAGCTGGCGGAAATTGTATCGGGTGCGGAAGCGGTTTAATAGATTTAAAAATAAGAGAGAGTAATATGAGCCAAGGCGAAATAGTACAAATCATTGGAGCGGTTGTCGACGTGGAATTTCCTCGTGATGCGGTTCCCAAAATTTACGATGCCATCGTCGTCGACGATGCTAATCTAACGCTGGAAGTGCAGCAACAAATCGGCGACGGCGCGGTGCGCGCTATTGCCATGGGCTCCACTGATGGCTTGCGTCGCGGGTTAAAGGCTCGCAATACCGGCGCGCCTATTTCGGTACCCACGGGTAAGCAAACACTGGGTCGTATTCTTGACGTGCTCGGTCATGCTATTGACGAAAAAGGCGAAATTACTGGTGCAGAAATGCGCCCAATTCACCGTAAAGCGCCGAGTTTTCAAGAGCAAGCGCCCAGCGCAGAGCTGCTGGAAACGGGCATCAAAGTCATCGACTTGATGTGCCCCTTCGCGAAGGGTGGTAAAGTGGGGTTGTTCGGTGGCGCCGGTGTTGGTAAAACCGTGACCATGATGGAGTTAATCAATAATATCGCCAAAGAGCACAGCGGTTATTCTGTCTTTGCGGGAGTAGGTGAACGTACCCGTGAAGGTAACGATTTCTACCATGAAATGAAAGATTCTAATGTGTTGGACAAAGTATCCCTGGTCTACGGCCAAATGAATGAGCCACCTGGGAATCGTCTGCGCGTGGCATTAACGGGCTTAACCATCGCTGAAGGCTTTCGCGATGAGGGTCGGGATGTATTGTTCTTTATTGATAACATTTATCGTTATACTTTGGCTGGTACTGAAGTGTCTGCATTATTGGGTCGTATGCCTTCTGCCGTAGGTTATCAACCAACATTGGCAGAAGAAATGGGTACCTTGCAAGAACGTATTACCTCAACGCGCAATGGTTCTATTACCTCAGTACAAGCGGTTTATGTGCCCGCAGATGACTTAACCGATCCATCACCTGCAACCACTTTCTCACACTTGGATGCGACCATTGTATTGTCGCGGCAAATTGCTGAGTTGGGCATTTACCCGGCGGTTGATCCGCTCGATTCTTCCAGTCGTCAATTGGATCCATTGGTTGTGGGCGATGAGCATTATCAAACCGCGCGCATGGTGCAAAAAACCTTGCAGCGTTACAAAGAATTAAAAGATATCATCGCCATTTTAGGGATGGATGAATTGTCAGAAGTTGATAAACTGACCGTTTCCCGTGCCCGTAAAGTTGAACGTTTCTTATCGCAGCCGTTCTTTGTCGCCGAGGTTTTTACGGGCAGCCCTGGCAAATACGTACCATTAAAAGAAACCATCCGTGCATTTAAAGGCATTGTTGAAGGTGAATTTGACTATTTGCCAGAACAAGCGTTCTATATGGTCGGTTCAATCGATGAAGCCATCGAAAAAGCAAAAGGACTCTAAGTTATGGCAAGCGAAGCCGAACTGTTGCAAACCAAATTATTGCAGGTGGATGTGGTTAGCCCTGAAGGCGCCATGTATTCGGGCAAAGCATCGATGGTGTTTATTAAAGGCCAGGAGGGGGAGCTCGGCATCAAACCAGGTCATTCGCAGTTGTTAACTAAAGTAGCGCCCGGTACCATACGCATTCAACATTTCGATGGCAAAGAAGATCTATTGTTTGTTGCCGGTGGTGTTTTGGAAATTCAACCCCATCATATCAGTGTGTTGGCCGATACCGTGGTGCGCCCGCAAGACATCAACGAACAGGCAGCGCAAGAAGCCATTAATAATGCGCGCAACGCCTTGGCTGATAAGCCTGAAAAACTCACCGCTGAGGAGTTGCGTTATCAATTAGCGGAATCGCTCGCGAAGTTAGAAATGTTAAAATTCATTCGTCAAAAGCGGTCGCATTTTTAATGCGTTAATAACCATACAATCATAGGTGTAACAGATGTCGGAAGTGAAACATTCCTACGTGATTACAGGTCCGAAGATTTACACGGATACTGTCGTATTGGATAATCATACACTGGTCGTGTGTGACAATAAAATTGTCGCGATTCTGGAGCGTCATTCCGCGGCACTCCCCAAGGATTTACCGATTCATCATTTTGCATCAGAATTCCATTTGATTCCAGGTATGATCGACATGCATATCCATGGTGCCAACGGCGCCGACGTGATGGATGGTACACTGGAATCACTTGATACCATTGGTCACGCTTTGTTTAAAGAGGGAGTGACCGGATATTTAGCAACAACAATGACAGAAACCACGGCTAATATTGAACAAGCGTTAGCAACCGTAAAAACAGCGATGACAGCGCGGGTAAAACCTAATCATGCCAAAATCATGGGCATTCATCTGGAAGGTCCTTTTTTATCATTCAAGCAAATGGGTGCGCAGCAAGGGGAGTTGATTCGCGATCCGGATATTGCATTATTTGACCGTTGGCAGCAGATTGCCGGCGGGCATATTCGTATGGTGACCGTTGCGCCAGAATTACCCGGCGCTATTCCCTTTATCAAACACTTGGTGAAATCAGGGGTGATTGCCTCGATTGGCCATACTGATGCCACGTATGCACAAACTCAAGCTGCTATTGATGCCGGTGCTACGCATGCGACGCATTTGTTTAACGCCATGCGCGGTATTCATCATCGTGAGCCTGGTACCGTTACCGCTTTGTTGCTTGATGAGCGGGTTGTGCCAGAGATTATTGTTGATGGTATTCATCTTAACCCGGCAGTAATTCAATTGACCGTTAATATCAAAGGCAAAGATCGGTTGATTTTGGTCACTGACGCCATGCGTGCCAAGTGTTGTGGCGAAGGGGTCTTTGATCTGGGTGGCCAGGAAGTAACGGTACGAGAGGGAGCTGCGCGTTTGTCGAATGGCGTGTTGGCCGGTAGCGTATTAACCATGAATCAAGCCTTGGTGAATATGTTACGCTTTACAAGGTGCTCGTTAAGCGACCTAATTAATATGGTGAGCGCAACCCCAGCCAAACAGTTAGGCGCATTTGCCCATGTTGGTAGTATTGCGGTGGGTAAAGCAGCGGAGTGGGTCCTGTTAGATCAGCATTATGGTGTGGCCAAAGTGGTGAACACAAATACACCTCTTGAGTAGGTGAAGGAACGATGTTAGAGTTGCAAAAATTTATGTAATGATAGAAGTGAGGATAATTATGGAACCCATCAGTGGCAAGGTAACGACGGCAAAGCACAGAGCGAACATGGCAGTATTTATTTTTGCAGCCATTGGCGGTGTGTTATATGGTTATGATCTCGGTATTATTTCCGGCGCATTGTTGTTTATTGATCGCGATATTCCGATGACGATGAACCAAACATCCTGGTTGGTGGCTGCGGTGTTTGGTGGTGGTTCAATTGCCACTTTAGCCAGCGGATTTTTATCTGATTGGTTGGGTCGGCGTTTGATGATTCTCTTGTCCGCGTTTATCTTTATCATCAGTGTGTTCATTGTGGTGTTTGCGCACAGTTATGACATGTTGCTGTTTGGTCGTCTGGTTCAAGGGGTTGGGGTTGGTGTGATTACCATCGTGGTGCCGTTATACCTGACTGAGTCGATGCCCACTGCGTTGCGTGGTCGTGGCGTCACGGCATTCCAATTGTTGCTGACGCTAGGTATCTTCCTGGCGAGCCTGGTGGGATTGTTTTTTACCTCCAGCGGTGATTGGCGTGGCATGTTTTTAACCGCGTTGGTGCCGGGTGTGATCATGTTCATTGGGTGTTTCTTCCTGTCTGACTCACCCCGTTGGTTGGCATTGAAAGGGCGTTTTGATCAAGCCTATAAAATCTTGAAAAAAACCCGCTGTACTGATGATGCGCGTCGTGAATTGATTCAAATGCGCAATGCCATTGAGAGTGGTCGTACTGGGTTTGATAGCGCCAGAATTAATCTGTGGCAACGTCGCTATATGGTGCCGATCAGCTTGGTGTTTGCCATTGCGATTTTGCAGCAATTGACCGGGATCAACTCGCTATTGCAGTTAAGTTCAGTGATTTTAAAAAATGCTGGGTTGAAGTCAAATATTGTCGATATGTTGGGAACCAATGCCATTATGGGCTTGAACTTTGTGATGACCATTGTTGCGATTAGCCTGGTGGATAAGCTAGAACGTCGTACCCTGATGTCATTTGGTACGGGTGGCATTGTGCTTTCATTAATTTATTGTGCCTGCGTGTTTCATTTTATGCCGGAAAGCGAACAAAAAGGCTTTATGTTGTTGAGTGGTGTGCTTGGTTTTGTGTTTTTCTACGCGGTTGGTCCTGGAGCCTTGGTATGGGCGGTGTTATCAGAGTTGCTGCCATCGAAAGTACGTAGCCGTGGCTTAGCGATTGCCCTGTTTTTGAATTCGCTGACTTCATCAATTTTTGCCAGTATTTTCTTGGGCATGGCAAACCATATTGGTTATGCCGGTGTGTTCTGTGTCAGTGGCTTCTTCACTTTGTTGTATTTTGTTGTGTGCTTCTGGTTGATCCCCAAAACCAAAGGCAAATCACTCGAAGACATCGAAGAACAGTTTGCCGTTCCGGCCCATTGATCTATAATAGAGGCCTTGTAGTCAAAAGGAATTCATCATGGCAAAATGTGTGGTCACCGGCGGCGCTGGTTTTATTGGCAGTCATATCGTTGAAATGCTTTGCGCACGAGGCGATGAGGTGGTGGTGTATGATAACCTCAAAAGTGGTTACCTCCACAACATTCAACCGTTTATTACGCAGCATGATGTTGAAATGATTCATGGTGATATTATGGATCGTGACCATATGGTCGAAGTTTTTGCTGGTGCCACCAGCGTATTTCATCTGGGTGCGTTGATCAGCGTACCGGAGTCGATGGCCAAACCCGTGGATTACGTTACCATCAATGCCATTGGCTCGCTCAATGTATTAGAAGCCTGTCGCTTGGCTAAAGTTAAAAACGTAGTGCTGTCGTCTTCGGCAGCCATTTATGGTAATAACCCGACCATTCCTAAAGTGGAAACCATGATCCCCGAACCGTTGTCGCCTTATGCCGTGACTAAGCTAGATGGGGAATATTATTTTCAAATGTATCGTGCGCAATATGGTTTGAATGCCGTGGCATTGCGTTATTTTAACGTGTTTGGTCCGCGCCAGGATCCTAAATCACAATATGCAGCGGCGGTGCCAATTTTTATCGACAAGGCGTTGAAGAATGAAGACATCACCATTTTTGGTGACGGCGAACAAACCCGCGATTTTATTTATGTTAAAGACATCGCGCAGGGTAATTTACTCGCCGCGGAAAAGGGGGGCGATGTCTTTAATGTCGCCTGGGGTCAGCGTATTACCGTCAATGATTTGGCCAAAACTATTATTAAATTGACCCACTCCACTTCAGCCATCGTGTATTTACCAGAGCGCGCCGGAGATATTAAGCACTCGATGGCCGATAATCAAAAAATTGTCAAAAAATTAGGCTTTGCGGCAACCTCCACCTTGGAAAGTGGGTTGCGTGACACCATTGCTTACTTTCGTGAAGTAGGAGTGAAACGATGACAGCAACACACAAAACCGTGAAACACGATGTGGCCGGTGTTTTTAAAAATTTTCAGGTGCACGGCGAATTTGATCGCGCTGAGCCTTACGGTTCTGGGCATATCAATGACACCTATTTGATTTCCACCCGGCAGCATAAACCTGATTATATTCTGCAGCGCGTCAATCATAATATTTTCAAAAATGTGCCGATGCTGATGGATAACATTGTGCGTGTGACCGACCATGTGCGCCACAAATTAACACAATTGCCCGGTCATGACTCTCAACGTGAAACCTTGACGGTGATTCGTGCACAGGATAATAAGCCTTATTACCAAGATGTTGAAGGTAATTTTTGGCGTATGTATATTTTTATTAATCATTGCCAAACCTATGATCTGGTCGACAGCCCACTCAAAGCATTTGAAGGAGGGCGGGCGTTTGGTCAATTTCAAAGCCTGTTGACTGATTTGCCTGGCCAACCCTTGTTTGAAACCATTCCACATTTTCACAACATTACCTTGCGTTTGGAGCGTCTGGAAAAAGCGGTGTTCGATGATGTCGCTAAACGGGTGCATGAAGTCAAATCTGAGCTTAGCTTCGTGCGTGAGTTAGCTGACTCAATGAAAACCATTTTGACTTTGGGCGCAGAAGGTAAAATTCCTCAGCGTGTGACCCATAATGACACTAAATTTAATAACGTCCTGATCGACAATGCCACTGGCAAAGGATTGTGCGTGATCGATTTGGATACCGTGATGCCGGGTTACCTGCAATATGATTTCAGTGACAGCATCCGCACCGCGACCAACACCGCGGCAGAAGATGAAAAAGACTTGAGCAAGGTTGGCATGAATATCGAGCTTTTCAGTGCGTATACGCGTGGCTTTTTATCGCAGGTGAAAGCGGCGTTAAACCCAGTAGAAATTGCACATTTAGCGCCCTGTGCTAATTTATTGCCCTATACAATAGGGGTTCGTTTTTTAACTGATCACCTCGAGGGCGATCATTATTTTAAAACCCATTTCACCGGCCATAATTTGCAACGTGCGCGTGCGCAGTTGCAGTTAGTGAAAAGCATTCAACAGCAATTGCCAGCGATGCAGGCGGTGGTTGACCAGGTAATGCAGGAAAAGTAATGACCACATTACAGAATGACCTTTCTTTCAGTCAAGCTGAGATGCAAGCCTATTTACAGAATCTGTCTCAGCGTCAGGGGTTAAATGCCGCACTGAAAGCGTTGTTTGATTGGTCACTGGCAGTAGGTTATATCACACCTGCTAAACTTAATGACAACAAGCGTTATAGCTATCATGACCCAGAAACAGGGGTGAATTTTAAGACTCAGATCAATATTGCCCGCAGTTTGTATTCACCCAAGCCGCTAGAAGGGAAAAATATTCCCAAGCTGCATTGCCCAATTTGTATTGAAAATCAAACCCTGCCAGGCAAAGAAGATTTGAGGGTGTTTCAATTTGAATTGACACCCGGTCGGCAATTCTTTTTGCAGTTAACGCCGTTTCCGCTGTACCCCTATCACTTTGTATTGATTGCTTGTGACCGCGTGCCAATGATTATGGAGCGTCAAAGCATTCATGATCTGATGCGTTTTATTACTCTGGCACCAGGGTTTATCGGTTGCTCCAACAGCGATGTTGAGTGGGCCGGTGCATCGGTCTTGGTACATCACCATTATCAAGTCTTTAAAGCGTTGCATTTACCGATCATGGAAGCCAAATGGATAAAAGAATGTTATGGTAAAAAAAGTGACATCGAATTCGGCCTGCTTGATTTTCCCATTGCCTGTTGTAAGCTCAAAACTCCCTTAGCCGATATGATTATTGAAAAGGGTGGTCAAATCATTCAGCAATGGAAAGCCAAAGACCTCGGTCGCAATACCTGTAATTTAATTCTGCGCAAAATCGACAACGACTATGAGTTATATATCTTGTTTCGTAATCCCGATTTCCGCACCCCTCCTGCATTAACGCCCATCAAAAGCGAAGGGGTGGGCATTATCGAAGTGGCGGGAGAGGGTATTTATCCCGTTCCCACCGGTACTGATGCTGATAAGTTATGGCATGAAATTGAGCACAATGGCCTGGCGGTAATCAAAGGCATTATCGAAGGTAATAACCCCATTAAACGCGAACAGTTTACCAAAAGATTTTTGGAGATTGGCGAGTTGTTTTAAACCTACAACGTAAACGTCGCGACCATTCCCAGTGCGCCCAGAATTAGGCCAATCAATTCACCACGCTTTGGCAGAGTTTTAAACAAAATATACGCCACCAGGGGCTCCATGATCAGGATTGAGGTGATGGACAACACCGTCACGATCCAAATATTTTTAAAGGATTTATATCCTGTCATATAGCCGGCAATCAATAAACCACCTGCTAACGCAATGGCGATGAATGCTTTAATGAAAATATGTGCATAAGAACCCCCAGCGGAATATTCTTTGGCGGCAGCCATTTCGGCGTAAACTGCGATGGCTTCACCAAAAAATAATAATAAGATTGCCAATAACTTAGAAAAAAAATTCATGTGTGCTCCTATAATTTTATTCGACAAGCAGTAACGCTAAATGTGTGGTGAGATAGCAATGGATTATGGATTAACGGAACCGTCTCATAAAATTACGTACCACACCCAAAATTTCAGTATCGCGTGGTATTTCTAACAGCGGGTAACGTAGGTTTAGCGGTTTTAAAAAACGTTTACCGGAGTCGATAATGAGTTGTTTAAAAGTAGCCGTGTCATTGACGAGGGCAATGACAAAATCACGGTCTTTGATTTGTAAGCCTGGGTCGACAATAATCGTGCCGCCCACAGAGAAACTGTCTCCCTGCGGTGATTCCATGCTGTCGCCTTCGACAATTAAGGCAAAACTGCGATTACTTTCTACATTTACTACGGGGATCATGTCCTGTGCATTAATTTCTTTGCCTTGCAGATAGCCAACTGCTTCGTTCCAGGCCAATAAAGGAACATAACGAATGGCTTTGTAAGTAGCAACGGATTCACGAACTTCCATTGTTTGTTCTGAGCCATAATCGCGATAGAACCAATCAACGCTGACGTTTAAACTTTGTGCTAAGCGCACTAAATCCTCGCTTTTAGGTTCGCGCAACCCACGTTCGTAGTTGGAAATTCTGCTCGGAAACCCACTCCATCCACATAGCTGAGACAGTTCGGTTTGATTGATATTTTTTTTGAGCCTTGCCAGTTTAATGTTTTGCCCGATGCTGGTCATATGTCTGTGTATTTGATCAAATCATAGAGCAATTGTATCACGATATCGTCAAATATGAAAAAGAGTATATGCATGAAACCTTATAAAATCGATTGACCTGAAGGCCTTAGGGTGTGTCATAATAGCGTTATTTTTCAAAGTAAGGTTGGTTAGGTGGTATGAATACGTTGTTTAATATTCTGGTGCACTCGTTTCGGCAGGCTGTAGTGGCAGCGTTTCCAGACGCGCATATTGCCTTAACACAAATCGAAGTCACCCAGAGCACCAACCCGCAGTTTGGTCATTATCAATGTAACAGCGCAATGAAGTTGGCGGGTGTGTTAAAACAAAAGCCGCGTGATATTGCACAGGCGATTGTTCAGCAGGTTAAGAATGATGGATTGATCGAAAAATGTGAGATTGCTGGCCCTGGATTTATTAACATTACCTTGAATGCGAGTTATCTGGCACAACGCACACAAACTATGCTGCAGGATTCGCATCTTGGAATTGAACTGTTGCCGTTACATCAAAAGGTGGTGGTGGATTTTTCCAGCCCCAATATCGCCAAAGAAATGCATGTGGGCCATTTGCGCTCGACCATCATTGGGGATTGCCTGGCACGGTTGTTTGAGTTTTTAGGCTATGACGTGTTGCGTTTAAACCATGTCGGCAATTGGGGTACGGCGTTTGGTATGTTGATTACCTATTTAAAAGAGCATGTGCCCGATGTGTTGTCGGGCAAAACCCAAACTGATTTGTTGCATTTAATGGAATGGTATAAAGCCTCGAAAAAAGTGTTTGATGAAGACGTTGATTTTAAAAAACGGGCGCAGCTTCAGGTCGTTGCTTTACAAGGCGGAGAGCCAGAAGCACTGAAAGCGTGGGAGTTGATCTGCGACATTTCACGGCGTGCGTATCAAGAAATCTATGACCTGCTGAATATTCGAATCACCGAGCGAGGTGAATCATTTTACAATCCGTTTTTGGTGGATCTCGTAAAAGACTTGGAGCGTAAAGGGTTGGTACAAATTTCTGATGGCGCTAAATGTGTGTATGTTGATGGATTTGTTAACCGTGATAATGAACCATTACCGCTGATGGTGCAAAAAGCCGATGGTGGTTATAACTATGCCAGCACTGATATGGCAGCGATTCGTCATCGCATCGATGTTGAAAAAGCCAGTCGTATTGTGATTGTCACCGACAGTGGTCAAGCCACCCATTTTGCCATGATTTTCAAAGCTGCAGAAATGGCAGGGTACCTTGACCTAAGTAAAGTCACCGTGAACCACGTACCCTTTGGTCTGGTATTGGGTGGCGATGGTAAAAAATTCAAGACTCGCTCAGGCGATACCGAAAAACTCATCGATTTGATGGTTGCTGCCATGGATGCCGCCAAAGCGATTTTGATCGAACGTAAGTCTGATTTGACGCCAGCACAATTGGATCAAGACGCCAAAGTATTAGGTATTAACGCCATCAAATATGCCGACTTATGCTGCCATCGTACCAGCGATTACACTTTCAGCTACGAACGCATGCTGCGCTTTGACGGCAATACCGCTGGGTTTTTGATGTATGCCTATGTGCGTATTAATAGCATCAAACGTAAAATTGGCTGTGATATTGAGCAAGTGAAAAGGACCGCGACGATTGAACTAAAACACGCCAGCGAAGTTGCATTAGCTTTACATTTGAATCAATTTTCAGATGTTCTAGCGCAATTGGCGGCAGACTTATTCCCTCATCGCTTGTGTGAATATCTGTATAATCTGGCTGAACACTTCAACGCTTTTTTTCGCGATTGTCGTGTTGAAGGCACGCCTGAGCAGAACAGTCGGTTGTTGCTGTGTGAAATCACTGCAAAGATATTGCGCCAAGGTATGGAAATTTTAGGGTTACAGCTGGTTGAAAAAATGTAAGGAGCCTGTCATGCAAAAGTTTAAAAACAAAATTGTTTTAATCACGGGTGCCAATAGTGGTATTGGTTTGGCTTGCGCGGAGCAGTTTGCCAAGATCGGTGCCAAGTTGATTGTCACGGCACGCCAACAAAAGACGCTGGATGCACTGGTGGCTGATTTGCAAAAACGCTTTTCAGTTGCGGTTCATGGGGTATTGATGGACGTGCGTAATAGCAAACAAGTTAACGCTGGTCTTGAGCATTTACCCGCCGAGTGGCAAGCGATTGATGTCTTGGTCAATAACGCGGGTTTGTCGTCTGGTTTAGACAAAATGCAAGACGTTAAAGACGAAGATCTGGATCTGATGATCGATACCAATATCAAAGGCTTGATTTACGTCACTCGCGCCGTGTTGAAAGGCATGCTGGTGCGTAGCCAGGGCCATATCATCAATCTGGGTTCAATTTCGAGCCGTCAAGTATACACGGGCGGTGCCATTTATTGCGCCACCAAATTTGCGGTGAGAGCCTTGACCATCGGTACCAAAATGGACGTGCACGGCACACCGATTCGTGTGACATTGGTTGATCCAGGTATGGTTAAAACCAGTTTTGCCAAAACGCGTTTTAAGGGTGATGTTGAAAAGGCGGATTCAATTTATAAAGATATGAATCATTTGATTGGTGATGATATTGCCAGTGCCATCGTGTATTGCGCGACGTTACCAGAACACGTTAACATTCCCGAAATTCAAGTATTCCCGACTGACCAAACTGCATCGCATTTGGTGCATCGGTGTTGAATTTGATGATCTTATTGGCGGTACTGGTTCGGTTATCGCCAAAGATTCGTTTTTGCCAGATCAACCACATCTGTACCACGACCATCGATAATCGCTTTTAACAGGTATAGATTAAACCCTTTCACCTCTTGCATTTTTACTTTGGGAGGCATGACCAATTCCATACGATTGGTCACAACATCAACCAGGACAGGGCCTTTATGGGCAAAAGCCTTTTTCAGGGCATCTTCAAGCTCATTAGGATCTTCTACCCGAATTGCATATATACCCATTGCCTCAGCCATTTTTGCAAAGTTTGGATTGATTAAGTCAGTACCCGTGTTTAAAAAACCATTAGCTTTCATTTCCATTTCAACAAAACCTAAAGTGCCATTATTAAAAATGACCACTTTCACCGGCAGTTTTTGTTGAGTGAGGGTAATGAAGTCTCCCATCAACATGGCAAAACCACCATCACCACACAAAGCCACCACTTCACGATCAGGATGCGAGGCTTGTGCGCCAATCGCTTGAGCCAGCGCATTGGCCATGGAGCCATGATTAAATGACCCGATTAATCTGCGTTTCCCATTCATTTTTAAATAACGCGCTGCCCAGACGGTAGGGGTGCCAACATCGCAGGTAAAAATCGTATCTTCTTTTGCCGTTTCACTCACCAGGCGGGCTAAATGCTGAGGGTGAATCGGTGCTTTTGTACCACAGGCAAGGTCATCCAAAGATTGGCGCGATTTTTTATAATGCTCACAAGCCTGTTTGAGATGCGCGTCATCTTGTTTGATCGTTAAATGCGTAAGCAAGGCTTTAATTGTTTCTTTGACGTCACCCACCACGCCATACTCAAGATTACAGCGTCGACCTAATTGTTCTCCACGGATATCAATCTGAATGATTTTGGCATGGGAGGGGTAAAATTGTCGATAGGGGAAATTCGTGCCCAACATGATTAAAGTATCGCAGGCTTCCATTGCATAATAACCGGATGAAAAACCAATAAAACCGGTCATTCCGACATCATAGGGGTTATCATATTCCACATGCTCTTTGCCGCGCAACGCATGGACGACAGGACTTTTTAAGGCATGACATAAAGCCAGCAATTCCGCATGCGCTCCCGCACAACCACTGCCACATAAAAGCGTAACTTTCTCTGAAGAATTCAGGATGTCCGCTATTTTTTTCAGCTCCATTTGATTGGGCGTTACCGTAGGCAAAGGCTGCCGAATACTCTGCGGAATTTGAGTCACCGTGGCTTCTTTTAAGGCAATATCGCCTGAAATAATAATTACGGCAACCCCGCGTTGACTCAGTGCCGCTTGGGCCGCCATCGCGAGAATCCGTGGCATTTGATCTGGCGAATTCACGATTTCACAAAAATAACTGCAGTCTTTAAACAGCGCTTTAGGGTCGGTCTCCTGAAAATATCCCCCGCCAATTTCACTGCTGGGAATTTGTGCCGCAATTGCCAATACCGGAACATGATTGCGATGACAATCATACAGACCATTAATTAAATGCAAATTGCCTGGCCCACAACTTCCTGCACAGACCGTCAAATTCTGTGTTAAATGCGCTTCTGCACCCGCTGCAAAAGCCGCCACTTCCTCATGTCGGGTATGAATCCACTCTATTTTTTTCTTCGCCCGCAGGGAATCGGTAATACCATTGAGCGAATCGCCCACAATTCCATAAATTCGTTTTACGCCGATCGCACTCAGAGTGTCGACTAATACATCTGCTACGCTTGTCATTTTTTTACTCCCGTTTAAACAAAAAGATTCAGTTTTAATGCTTCCGCCTCAAGCTGTTCACGAAATTCAGGTGCAGCCAGTGCAATCAATGCTTTTGCGCGTTCGGAGGTGGATTTACCTTGAAGATTGCAAATACCATTTTCTGTCACCACATACTGAATTTCCGGGGGTGAATAGTAAGCTTCTGCAGGATGCGAAATTCATATTACTTTCCTTATTCAAAATTAGCTTTATTAAGCATCATAGCACACTTAAAGACAATAGGAGCCAAATTTATGAGATGAGTAATTTATCCACGCATTTGAGTTTTGCCCAGCAATATGCCAGTTCGCATCTTAATGGCGGTACAGGCTTCTGCAGGCGGTTTTTAGAGTGCTAATGCTGTTACTTCTTCTTTATGAGTTGACGAGGTCTCTTGAGCGTGTAAAGCGTTCGGTGGACTTGAGAGAGTGAATTGAGTGACAGGGTGTTGTGTCTGAGTCACTGGAGCTGTTGATGCAGCCACTGGAGCTGCTGGTGCAGCAGGAACTGCTGGAGCTGCTGGTGCAGCAGGAACTGCTGGTGCAGGGGTGCCACAGGAACTACTGTTGCAAAAGGCATGCCTTCTGTTAAGTTTCGCCGGTCTTTTTTTTGTCTTGCCTGTGGTGTTGTACTCTTTAATTGCTGCTTTGGTGCGGATTGTCCTAATATGAATTGCTCAAAAGAGATTTCGAGTTTTTTATTATAGGAAACTGCTAAATCCAATAATATGTCTTGCATATACGCATCAAAACTACCTCTTAGAGTTTTTGTGTGTTCTGATTCCACTGTGGTGTTTGAATGAGAAGTACAGAGGGTTTTAATAGAGGCGCACGATGTGTACTTTATTTTGTCTTCTGGAGCAAATAAAAGATGAGGGTTAAAAGTTGAGTATTCGTCTGCAAGTTCAGAGGCCACTTTTGTTCCAATTCCTGCAGGGTATTTAAGGGTGAAATATTGATCCGCAAGCTGTTCTACCAGCAGCATGATTTGATGGTATTCCTCACTATCACTGTGATTACCAAAGGCATATCCAGCGTTCGTTAAGTATTGTATGACTTTTTCTACAAAAGCAGCTCTTTCTTCATGAGTGGGATTGAGGGGTAGTTTATAAAAACCTTGAATTGTGTGACATTGGAGAAGTGGGAGAGCTAGGGAACTCTGGTTTTTTATCTTCATCTGAATCTAGATTAAAATTTATTATTATATCTGCAGGAACTGCTCCAGGTATTTCGGTTGAATTAGGATGAGAATACATTCATTTCTCTCTTGTGTTGTTTGGTGAAAAGAATATAAAATTTTTCTGGAAATGTATATCTTTTTGGCTCTATGTTGTTTTGAGTGGGTAATCAAAAGCAAGCTTGCCGCAAAGGTAGTAAATCATGTTGATAAAATTCTCAAGGTTGCGGTAACCTCTGGCTCGTCGTCTGGCAAGCTGAATTTTGTTGTTAATGCCTTCTAAAATTCCG
>CANJVU010000016.1 GCA_947478525.1 Thiotrichales bacterium | reverse complement strand
TCGAAGATCCTTTTTGTGAACCAAACTTCAAGAAATTCCTGCTCGAAAAAATCGATTTCTCTCGTCAGTGGCGATTTTATAGGAAAGCGGCGTGATAAGCTGTATTATTCGCAGGCAGATTTAATTGGCGAAGCTGTCACTCTCAAGTTAATATAGAATCAATGGGAAAACTCATACGGTTACAAAAAAATAATGAATTTGGCCCTCTCCTGTCAGCGCTTGCAGAGCCTCATACAGTACTTCGCAGCAAAACAAAGGATTTCTTTAGTAGAATCCATACATTAGCATTAGACGCAGAAACAAAATCTCACAAAAGTGAATTTCTAGTGGCGTTCAAAAGCATCAACTTTAAACAATTCTTAATCCCTTCTACTGCAAGCGAAGCTGGCGCAGGTGCAGCGGCCGCACACCACACTTGGGTGCCAACTTTTAGTGCTGCACCCACAGCCCCTCCTACAAAACCTGAAAAGGGCATGTCTCCATAAGGTTAAACACTATAGTACAACTCAAACTCCAACGGATGTACAGTGGTTCTGATCAGGTCAACCTCTTTGCGTTTCAGTTCGATGTAGGCATCAATCACTTCATCGGCAAACACCCCACCTTGCTTCAAAAAGGCGCGGTCTTTGTCGAGGGCATTGAGTGCCTCTTCCAGCGACGCCGCCACCGTAGGGATTTTTTTCAACTCTTTTTCCGGCAAATGGTATAGATTTTTTTCCATCGCCGCACCGGGGTCAATTTTATTGATAATGCCATCGAGACCGGCCATCAGCATCGCAGCGAAGGCTAAATATGGATTGGCGGTTGCGTCAGGGAAGCGTACTTCAATGCGCGCGGCTTTCGGTGAAGACACCACTGGCACGCGAATCGAAGCGGAACGGTTACGCGCCGAATACGCCAACAATACCGGCGCTTCATAGCCTGGCACCAAACGTTTGTAGCTATTGGTGCTGGCATTGGTCAGTGCATTTAATGCTTTGGCATGTTTGATAATGCCGCCGATGTAATACAGTGCGGTTTTGGATAAACCCGCATATTCATTGCCCATGAAAATATTTTTGCCATTTTTGGCAATCGATTGATGGCAATGCATGCCTGAACCGTTATCACCGACCATGGGTTTAGGCATAAACGTCGCCGTTTGGCCCAGCTCATGTGCCACGTTATGCACCACATATTTGAAAATCTGTACTTCGTCGGCTTTCAACGTCAGCGTATTAAACAACATACCAATTTCATTCTGGTTGGCCGTGGCCACTTCATGGTGATGGGTTTCAATGGTCAAGCCCATCTCGGTCATGATTTCGCACATGGTGCTACGAATATTTTGTGAGGAGTCGACTGGTGGTACAGGGAAGTAGCCGCCTTTGATCCGGGGTCGATGACCAGAATTACCTTCTTCATATTTGGCTCGGCTGTTCCAGGCGCCTTCATCGCTGTCGACCTGACAGAAACTACCACGCATATCAGCACCCCAACGCACATCGTCAAAGATAAAAAATTCCAGTTCTGGGCCAAAATATACGGTATCACCAATACCCGTCGTTTTTAAATAGGCTTCTGCGCGTTGCGCCAATGAGCGCGGGTCGCGGATATAACCTTGCATATCGGCAGGATCAATAATATTGCAACGCAGATTCAGCGTCGCTGCTTCAAAAAATGGATCCACCACCGCAGTACTTGGGTCGGGCAATAAAATCATGTCCGATTCATTAATCTCTTTCCACCCAGCAATGGAAGAACCATCAAAAAATTTGCCTTCAGTGAATAATTTTTTATCGACGATACTCGCAGGAATGCTGACGTGCTGCTCTTTGCCATGGGTATCGGTAAAACGTAAATCCACAAATTGAATCGCTTCGGCTTTAATGATTTTCAAAACATTGTCGACTGACATAAAGACTCCTCGAGTTTAAATGATGACTTCATCAGGCACTTGTAGCGTTACACTCACCGGTAAATGGTCGGAAAAGTCACAGGGCACCACATGCACATCGTAACAACTAAGCGCTGGACTTAGCAAGACGTAATCCAAACATTTTCGCGGTTTCCAGCTGGGAAAGGTCAGCGTATCGATGTTGGCAATATTCAATAACCCATGGGCAATGAGCCGATGCGCAGATAAACGTTCTGGCACTAAATTTAAATCGCCCATCACCACCACATAACGGTGACTACGCACCAAGTTTTCTAAAAAATCCAATTGCCGCTGCTGGGTTTTATGACTTAAGGACAAATGCACATTGACCAGCAGAATTTTGGTTTCGCCCTGCCCCACCTGTGCCACCAACACGCCACGACCGGGGACCACACTGGGTAATAACAATTGCTCAATAGCATGTAATGGATAGCGGCTTAAAATACCTTTGGCATACTGCGCAAAACGCCCCAGATCACGGGTCACTTGTTGGGCTCGATGTAATAATCCAGCTTGCTCTGAGAGATATTCGACTTGATCAATATGCTGGCTGCGAAAACTGCCGATATCAACTTCCTGCAACGCCACCACGTCATAACCGGCCAACATCTCTGCCACATTGCTTAAATTTTGCATGCGGCTACGGTGCGGTAACAAATGTCGCCAGCTGTTGAGCACATAATGATGCACGCCGCGCATTGGAATGCCCTGCTGAGTGTTGTAGCTTAATAGTTTCAGGGTTTTTTGACTCATGATGTCGTTTGCACACCTTGTAATTGTGTTACCAATTGTTGCACCACCGTAATTAATTGTGACTTGCCACCAGCCTGACCAACGTCAGTCAGGTATTGGTTGCCCACAACAACGCTGGGCACGCCGAGAATGCCATAGGTTTGCGCCAGTTGATCGGATTCGCGCAATTCTTCATTAATCGAAAACGACTCGTAGTATTGTTTAAAGGTCGTAGGATCAATACCGTAATTCGCACAAAATTGCGCGATGGCATCTTCGGTAAATAACGGTTGATTGTTGACATGAATGGCGTTAAAAATTGATGGCATCAGGGTTTCGGTTTTGCCTAATGCTTGAATCACATAGTACGCTTTTGCCAACGGCACCCATTGGGGATTGTCAAAGCCCACGGGAATGCGTTGAAACACGACGTTTTGGGGTTTGGTTTTCAGCCACGCGTCGATATAGGGCTGCTCTTCAAAACAATGCGGACAGGCAAAGCTGAAAAATTCGGTGACCACAACTTGATTAGATTGAGCAGAGGTATCCAATGAAGGTAAATTAGCTGGCAACACCTGATATTGCTGCCCAGCAACAATGGCACTGGCGTGAGCAATTGCTAAAAAGCTGATTAACATTACTGTTGAAACAATTCTACGCATCATATTTTCCTTTAATCCATGGTCGTACCAGTATAAACTATCGACCACACTACCGGCAAAAAAAGTTGTATCGTCATGTCTCACTACCGCCACGCCACCTTTTTAATCAGCGCTTCGCAGCTGTCACAACTGCCTGGCGACAGTGACAGCAATATAGAAGTAGCCTTTGCCGGACGTTCCAATGCGGGCAAATCCAGCGCACTCAATGTAGTCACCCAGCAAAAGGGGCTGGCACGCACCAGCAAAACCCCTGGACGTACGCAATTGATCAACCTGTTTGCACTGGATGACCATCGCCGCCTGGTGGATTTGCCAGGATATGGCTATGCCAAAGTCTCCACCGCCATCAAAGATGAATGGCAGCAAACGCTCAGTGCTTATTTGCAACAACGCGATTGTTTAAAAGGGTTGATATTGTTGATGGATTGCCGCCACCCGTTAAAAGACAGCGATCAACTGCTGATTCAATGGTGCCAAGATTCTGATTTACCCTGCCATCTGGTGCTCACCAAAAGCGACAAACTATCGCGCCAACAGCAAATGGCGGCGAAACGAGAAGTAGAAACCGCCGTAGCAGCCAGCCCATTATTCACCGTACAGTTATTTTCGGCCGTAAATCGCGATGGCTTAGACACGCTAACGCGCCAATTGGACCAATGGTTTGGTTATGCCTGAGTGGAAGCAGTCGTTAAAACAAGCGGCGATCACCCCTACGCAATTGATTGAACAGCTGAAGCTGGATACGCGATTATTGCCAGGTGCGATTACCGCTGATCAATTATTTCAGTTAAAAGTACCGCAACATTTTCTCGATAAAATCGATTTCAATAATCCCAATGATCCATTATTACTACAAATTTTACCCCGCGCTGAAGAAGCATTAGAAGTGGCGGGATATACCAAAGATGCACTGCAGGAACAGAATGCCAACCCCGTACCTGGGTTGCTGCACAAATATCAGGGTCGCGTGTTGTTTATCACCAGCACCACCTGCGCCATTAATTGCCGTTACTGTTTCCGCCGTCATTTTCCTTACCAAGACAATAACCCCGGCAAAGCCGGTTGGCAAAAAGTATTGGATTATATTAAACAGGATACCAGCATCGAAGAAGTGATTTTAAGCGGCGGTGACCCGCTCACCCTGCCTGATGCATCGCTGCTGTTTTTGATTGAACAGTTGAATCAGATCCCCCATCTCACCACGCTACGTTTTCATACCCGTGTACCGGTGGTGATGCCAGAGCGTATTACCGATGGATTACTTGCAGTGCTTGATAAAACCCGATTAAAACGGGTGATGGTGATTCATAGCAATCATGCCAATGAAATTGATACCTCAGTGATACAAGCACTCAATCGATTAACACAGCATGGTTTTACTTTATTAAATCAAGCGGTGTTATTGAAAGACATCAACGACACCCCAGAAGCCTTAATTCATTTGAGCAAAACGTTATTTAACGCCGGCGTACTGCCCTACTACCTGCACCTATTAGACAAAGTCAAAGGCACCGCGCATTTTGATGTCGATCTAGAACAGGCAAAGCTATTGATGCAAGAAATCGCTAAAAAACTACCGGGTTATCTGGTACCTAAATTGGTACAAGAACAACCCGGTATGCCTTATAAAACCAAACGCTAAAAACCCACCACTACTTACGCGCACCATTCTGCGCCATCATCGCCGCCATCATGGCCAACTGCTGTTGTTGCAATTGCATATTTTGATACAGCAGATAATTGGTTAACGCGGTCTCGTGTAGCTGTGCACGTGCCACATCCAAAGCCGATGCATTGGCAATACCCTGCTCACGCGCAGGACTAAGCGCGCTTTCCACCGCTGTCTGTAACGATGCCATCATGCTGGGAGCACCATCTTTACCAGGGTTGCGTGAAGCAAATATATCGGTGATAACCGCAAAAGGAATCGCTGCAGATAGGGGATTTAAACCACCTGCACCAATCTTAGTCAACAGCCCTTGCGATAAGGCCAACATAGTATCAGGATGCTGGTACTGCACTTCGCTTACAAATCCCAACTCATCCTGATAAGGATATACACCCTGGTCCAGTTCACAATTAAAAGACGACTTACCAAATTGAGTTTCTTCGTTTGAACAAGGTACAGAACCAGCCTGACTTTGGCGTATTTTTTTCCAAGACGGTAATAACCAAGCATCATCGGCTGCATCAGCCGCAATGACTTGCCGCGTCGGAGCATAACCGCTGTCATGAATCAATTGATAGGAAGAATGGTCTTCTCCGTCTGCACCTGGGGTAAACTGACTGTCTGCCTGCATTTTAACAAACTGATTCCACACTTGAGTTTGATTTTGCTGCACGCTTTCGATACTTTTCTGCAGTGCGGTAAAATTTGGTGTGAGCTTATCGGCCGTTTGTTGCGAAATCTGTTGCACCGCTTGCGTGGCGCGGTTAATGGCAGCCACCACCGGGTCTCCACCAGCTATGACTGGCGTCACTGGCGTTATACTTACCGCATAACCATTGAGCGTGGCGATACTCAACATACCCCCCAACACGGCACTGACGATTTGTTTTTTCATATTGATGATGCTCCTCATGAGGCACTGCTTACTTGATATCGTTGTACAAAATCAGGTTTATGATCTTTTAATGTTGGCGACTGCGCGGCCACTGACGACAACCGACCATTGCTTTGATTGAGTGGTGCAGGTGCAGGATTATTCACAACACTCTGCACACCACTCCGCGGCGTAGGATCAAAGTAATCACCGGCATAGGCAACGCCGCTACATAACGCCATGCTTAATATTATCCCGGTACTGATTTTATTGATCTTTATGCTCATTTTTTAGTTTCCACCATCTAGTTTTGACTCTTTCCCTTTATTGGAGTCATGCTTTTCTTTCCTATGCTGAACCTTGCTCTGAGCCATAGAAGCAGATCCTCTAACACCCAAGTTATCCAAACCGGTATTTTTGGAACCTTCCATGTAACTTTGTCTACCTTGGACACCGGACTGCATACCCTGTTGACCTGCACCACCGACTTGTTGGGTCGCCTGGGTGAGACCACTGGAAAGCTCTTGCAGATCATCAGCACCGGCACGATCGGCTTGACCACCGACATACTGCATCACTTTCTCAGGTAATACATAAATCGCCGAGAAACACTTATTAAAGGCTTTCATAATGAATTGGCTGTAAATAAACAACAAGAACAGCGCAATAATGCCTTTAGCCGTATCATCAGGATCATCGGTTCTATGCGGAATCATGCCCACCAACGGCGTACCATCCAAACCAGCGCCGCCAATAATGGCAGATGCCACCAAATGGAAGCCTTGTGCCGAAAGGGTGATGATAATATAGGTCAACACCATCGCGATCAATACCCCCATAATCATCAGCACGGGACGGAAGATTACCCCCATCAACAAACGCAAGCCCTGCATGGTATGTCCAAAGACTTGATGTCCACCGGGATACGTCAAGGCTAAGGCCAATAACGGTGCAGCAACCATGGCTTCAATGCAGCCTAAAATCCATGCCATTTGACCACCCCAGAACAAAATGAACGGCGTTAATGGCAACATCAAGGCCAGCGTTACCCCTACCGTAAACATCATCACCATGATCACCAGCACCAACGGCAGATACATCATTTGTTGCGACATTTGGTTGGTGGCTTTTAATACCTCAAAGGATAACACAAATTGTGCGACAGAAGAGGCGGTCTCACCGATTCCTACCGCAGCAGTAGCAGCACCACCGGAGTGGAAAAACGGCCCACCAGCCATATCCGTACCCGCAAAAATTGCAGCAGTAATGTTAGCAGCAACTGATATGGTAGTACTGGCTATTTGCACACCCTGTATGGTTTTCACCATATCATCAGTTTTATCTTCAAAATGCTTATAAATACGATTCATCGAGTCTATCACCGCCAGAATGCAGTCCACGCCAACCCGCTGAGCATTGACAATAACACTCAAGTTTTTGCCCACCAGATTGGTGCCACCACTCATGCTGACATTACCAAAACTATATACCTCATTCATAATGCCGCTGAGGCTGTCACTGACACCTCTAGAATCGCCGCCCAATAAGTTCCCTAAAATCTTGTCCATCAGTTTTTTTGCCGGTAAATCACTGGCAACCTGCGATGGGCTTTGCAAAAAGCCATTAAAATCTAACACCGACAAGGCTCGATACAGTTGTTGTAATTGTGTTTTCTGCTCACTTTCACTGGCAGTCCTAAAGTTACTTGATCTTGCGAACGCCTGTATGGGCAATTGTTCCGTCGCGGGGAGATCAGATAAGTAGGTCATCAACCCTGTTTTGACTTGAGAATCTAACGCCTCATATCCAGCCGAGCTTGTGATGATCAATAGATCATCGTTCCAGCCCGTCAATCCTTGACCGCTTTGGTAATGATATTCTGCATCCTCAAAGGCCAGATGATCATAGTAGGGGCCATAACTCTTAACACCATTAGGGGTGCTATATTGAAAAATAAGCGTAGATTCAGTCTTAATATAATTTTCTAGCGATTTATCCCCCCCCCAGTCTCCACCACCATCATTATCACCATAGAAACCGGGTGCATGAATTACCAAAATTTTGGTGGTGGCCTTAATACGCGCAACAAAATGCGGCGCAGATTTGGAAGCACTTAACTGCTGTAATTTAGAGTTTAATAACCCCAAATTATTCGCCATTTTTTGATCCAATTGCAAATACACTTGACCGGCATACCACCAGCTGCTGTCGAGTCTTTTATCCACTTGATCAATAGTTTTGCGATCTGCCGAGGCATTCACTAATTTGCAAATTTCTTCCTTGCCTTTGGCATAATGCTCAACATCACGGCCTTTGTCATCTTTGGTAATCCACGAATCTTCTGGATAACATTCCGGCGCTACGGTAGCATCATGCGCAACACTGGACGACTCTGTCTCAGGTGCATCCTTTTGTGCCTGCGCCATTGCTTCTTCTGCTGCTTTTACCACCGCAGAGGTGATGGGGCCAATGTTCTCACAAACCGTGTCAACGGTCAGGCCATTATTCAGGTTACATTTATCCCCCATCACATTGGCGTTGACAAACTCACTTAAGCTTTTGTTTAATTGAATGGTTAATGGTGCGGTACTGTCTTGTGGAGGCTGATACACCACATCACCCGTTAATGCCACATTACCACTGGCGTTTTGCTCAAAACCAGGTCCCTCAGCGCTTGCTGCCGCGCCATAGGTAATAGGTGCTGCATGGAGCACTACCCTAGATACTTTATTATTAGCATCGATAGAAAATGCTTCTGGACTGGACAGATCAAAAGCGTAACCGTAGTCGAGGTTCCGCACATGCGTTGAGCCAGCATCTTCCATGTTCACGCCCCACATACATATATGTCCACCTACAGGATTACCACCTTCTTGGGCCCAGCCATGACAGACTGTTCCCCAAGGTTGTCTTTTGATACCGTTAGCGCCATCATCAACAAATCGAGCAGGGGGAAAACAATTGCCATCGGTACAGGTCAACCCAGCAGCAGTCCATAGATTATCCCCCACCATGGCAACCCAATAGTTTCCACCGGCGTTTGCAGTGGCTTGCGGACCGCTGATTTGCGAGTAATTAGGCATATACGTTACTTCTGCTGTTGGTTTTGCTGGCATGTTATAGATTGAAGGGCCTTGGTTAAACATCGACTCTACGTTATTCAGACAGGTCGACGCTGCCAGACGTTCCGCGTTAGGCAACTCACCAATAGAAGACACTGTACCCGTTTTGACGCTTGCACCTGATGGCAACGGGTTCTGATCTGCCGCGATTGGATTGGGGAATACATCATAAGCAGCCAGACATAAATTTTTCATACTGCCTTTGATGTCATCAAACAGTACCCCATCGGTTAACTTACCGATTTGGACCGTAGCGGGTGTAAACGTAACCGTTCTTGAAGACTCACTGGCGGTGGTGAGATTGGCAGGGTCACCATACATAATGTAAGCCACAGCATAAGACAAGAAGCTTTGACCAGCCGCATCTTTCACCTGGCCAAACATCGCCGTAGGAACCGTCGGTGAAATACCCGCATTCACATCCTTCACACTATTAGACCATACCGCAGTACCCATATTCACCCCAAGCAGGATTAAATAGAGCACGATCATTTGCGCACCACATAGCCCCGTTGCTTTCGAGGGAACAATCAACAATGGCCCGGCAATCGCACGTACGGGTGTCCAGATCGACGACCAGTCTTTTCCTAAAAAGGTACCTTCATGCGCCGAATTTAAAGTACCGATCAACAAAATAAAGGAGTATATCAAAATGACGAGGGTTAATAAGATGGTATTAAAATGGCGCAAAAATTCTGGGATCAAATAGCCATCCGGAACCGTCACACCCGATTCAAACGTATTGATCGCGTTTCCAAATACTTGTTTTAATACCGCAACCGATTGGTCCGATAAACACGGTAAATTAAAAATATTCAAACTGCTGAATCGATGCGGGTTAGGACCGGCAGCAGGATCAACGCCACCACTAATAATATCTTCTGCACAAACGCCGGCAATAGGGTCAGGATTATCAGGACCAACAGGCCGCTTAGGAAGCACCGCCTGACCACCAGCCGGACAACTATTATTAAAATCATTCACATAATGGTTAATATCATCCGGAACAATCTTATTGCCTTTACTGTCCAGACCAAAATCAAATCCGGACATGGTTTGAGCAAGCTCACAACGATCGGCATCGCTGGCGTTGGGATCATGCAAGCAGTTTACTACTGCCGCCTTACAGCTGTCGGTCATCTCACTGCCAACAAACCCCGTAGTACCACAAGCAGCTTGGGCCAGTTGACAGGCACTTGGTGGTGCAGGTGGTGCAGGTGGTGCAGGTGGTGCAGGCGGTATCGGATCAGGATCTGGACCCTTACAAATCATATCGAAATGTGCAATTTCAGTCGTATAACTAGAATAGTTTGTTTTAAGATTAGAAGCAAAAGTACATGCAAGCGTCTGCGTCATTCCACCAGTTGCTTCACATTCATTGGTATAAGCACCACAACCGATTTCATAACTTGCTAAAGTACTACTACAGAGTGTTTTCGCGGTATCACAAACACCATATTCCTTTATCATTGGATTGCTACATATGTAGGTATAACTACGTATCAAACTATGCCACTCACTATCCGCACGGCTATTAGCGTGATTAGCTGCAATACTATCGCTGATTTGACACGCCGAAGATTGATTGGATTTTATCCAAAAATTTTTACACGTTCTGACAGTAGGCTCGTCACAACCCGCATTAGCATTATTAGCCGCACAAGCTGATACTAACCTAGTACAATCATATCCCGCATAGGCAGTGCTAATACTGAATATGGCTGATATTGTCAGCAAAACTGCAAATAAGCTTTTGTGTAGTTGATGTCTCATATCATTTCCTTTCAGGGTTAACCGTTATCGCTTAGGAAGATTAATTAATTTTTAGTGTTTCGTTTTAAACGCATTGTGCATGTAGTCTTGCCAAGTACACCCCAACTTGCCTTGTTTCAATTGAAACAACCAAAAGTGGTATTTAAAACTTTGCGCCAGAAACAATAAGATCAAGGCAACCGCAACCAGTGCACCGCTAAAGTTACCGTGAATCAAGCTGAAGATACCATATAACAAGGCCAGCCCTGCACACGTTAAAAACAATACCAGCAAAAGATGCCAGCTTTTTTTGGTTTCGTATAATTGTTTTTCAGATAATTTGAGAGATTCGACAGAAACCGTCTCACCCGCAGATTTATCGCCCTTTTCTGCCCACAGCTCTTGCGCACATTGCTTAATAAAGCCTGCATTACTTTTTAAATCTGAATAACCCGTCATACGTCTGATGGTATTCAGTTTCTTTTGAAAGTATTTCATCGGTGCTCCCCGGTTTTTTAAAAGTTCAGAGCGCCATTATATCAAAAATAATGTAACATATAATTATTTTTATACATTAATTTGTATTATTTATTTTTAAAACTTGCTAATTATATATTTAAAATCAATATATTAAAGTAAAATTTTCTTGTTACAAAAAACCAATAACCGCACGCCATATTGACGCAAAAACCCCCTTTAACACATAGGTTATTTTGTTTTTTATCGTATTTTTTAATTTAAAAACAATTGGTTGCCAATATTTATTTAAACAAATGTAACATTTAAAAATAAAATAGAATATATTTATCGCGGTTTTTATATTAAAATACGCGACGTATCCAACTATTCTTTATATCACAACAATATCTGAGGAGATAACATGAAAACCAAAATTGCCTTACTATGCTCCGTGCTAGCATTGAGCAGTGTTTATTCAATCGGTGGATATGCAAATGGCTCTGGCTCGATAGTAAACCTCTCTAATACCAACTGGTACTTACATGTAAACTCCGAAAAAGGAAATTTCTATATAGATTGCCCTAGTAATACTACGACGACTTTTTCTGCTGAAAATCCTCCATACATTCTTATTCCCCCGGGCGTAGAATGTAGCATAACACTTACTACAACCGACGACACTAATACAAGCTATCTCGGGTTTTACAGAGAAGGTGACCCCTTTACCGCGGGAACGAAATGCTATGCGTTGAACGTAAACTTTTATTTTTTTCCTACTGGAAACCATGGCGGTGCAACCTTAGACAACCATAATAATAGAATCTCGTTTGTTAATGATAATGCGGCACAAGATGGCACTTATGCCTGTTGAGTAAATAAAAAAGATCAATACTTTACCAACACCGCGCCCCAGACAAATCCGGCGCCGAAGGCTTCGAGTAACAGCAAATCACCGCGTTTGATGGGGAATCAGCCAATCGCTCGACATTTACAGAAAACACAGCGGAGTAAAAATTCTGTATAATCTCACCAGAGGTTATCATGAAAAAACTTACCATCACTGTCTTAAGTACACTCACATTCCTGATTCTTCTGGCGTGTTTTGTGTTATTTACCCAACCTGGACTGCGTTTCCTGGTGATGCTTTCGCAGCGGGCGCTACAAGAGCGACACATCACATTACAACCAAAACAAATACACGGCACCTTGCATCAGTTTACGATCGATAAAATGAACATTGCCTTGCCACCCATGACACTGACTTTTACTACCGTCAGCGCCCGTTGGCACCTTCATGCGCTACTGGAAGGCAAGGTGGATATTGAGCAACTGACCGCACAACAGGTACAAATCACCGACGCAGAGGGCAAGGTTGAAAAAAATCTTGGACAACTCTCAGGCCGTTTATATTCCAGCAAAACACAGCTGTACTTTCAAACCACCCTGCAACGCAATAAGTATGATCATGTGATACTGAATGGCAAAATTAACAACAACTCACCCTACCAGTTTCAACTCTCTGCTGATGCAAAAGCGGCCATTGGTTATCATCAATTATCCGCAACGGCAACGGTTTCAGGAACCCTCAATCAATATCAAGTCAACGGAAGTCTCTATTGGCAAAAAAACCAATATCGCTATGTTGATCTTAAGGTAAAAGGAGAAGGTACGCCAAATCACCTCACCCTCAACAGCATCAACGGCACGCTCAACGATGGCGCCCTAACGGGGGCCGGTTCGTTGGACTGGCAGAAAACGTTATTATGGCAACTGACCCTCAACGGACAAAATATCAAAGCCCAATGGCAAGACCCCACGCTGCCCACACTGGGCTTTAGCTTAAAAACTGAAAAAACCGAACAAAATGAATTGATTTCACTCGATGCCACCAGTGGTACCTGGCGCTTGCAACTGGGACAAACCGGCGCTTTGGTTAACCAACAATGGCGTTATTCGTTAGACACCCTTTCACTTGGTTCTCTAAAAAACCTGTGGAGTATTCCTCATGCCTCCGTATTGACCATCGCGCCGAAGGATTTTCGCTTACCCAGCACCTGCTTGCAACACAGCAATGAATCCATTTGCCTGGAGGCAGCGTGGCAACCGACGCAATGGAATATCCAATTGCACAGCACCCCTCTAAGTTTGCGCAACTTTCCCAGCCCCTTCAATGGCCTGCGCATCTACGGACAAACACAAGTGGAGATGCAGGCAACACAACTCCCCAATAAACCGTTATCTGCGAAAGCCACCCTTGATATTGCGCAGCTCACCTTAAAACCCACCTTGCAATTATCGCTGTACAATCGCAACAGCAATCAACTGGAAATTCAAACGGGCCACTTAACTGCGAGTATTGATCAAGGAACCCTAACGAGTCAGCTGACATTGAATTTTTCACCAAAAAATCAACTTCAAGGCAGCACCGTTATCACCCACATGAATGGCCTCTGGCCGAACGAAACCAATTCTTGGGTTACCACTGACCTCAATATTACCCTACAAAATGTGGGCATTCTCAATGACTTGATGCCACAATTGGCCAATCTACAAGGGCAGCTGACCGGCTCGTTGAGCATGAACAGCGCATTCAACAATCCACTCTACCTTGGCGAACTCAAATTAACCCATGCCAGCGCTGATATTCCGGTACTTGGCCTTCAATTAAAACAAGGCAACATTAACCTTAATAGTGTGAAACAGGGGAAATTTACCCTGACAGGACAGGTACAATCTGGCGCAGGCGACCTCTCATTTGACGGACAATGGCAAACCGGGCAACATCAAAACACGCTGTCGATCAAGATTAATGGCTCACAGGTTACTTTGGTCGATTTACCCCAACTGATGATGGTTGCGTCACCGACGTTGATATTCACACAAACACCTGAATTGGAAAGCCTCACAGGGAATATTAACATTGACCAGGCCACCATCAATGCCGACCTGATTCAACGCCAAAGCCAAGCCAGTGAAGACGTGGTGCTGGTTAACGGCAATGATCAAGCGGTACGCGACACCCCAACCATTCCTTTTAGCAGTGAATTAACCATTCAAGCCATCAAAGCAGTGACCTTCAAAGGCTTTGGCATTAACACCCAAATTACCGGCAAAGTAAACCTATCACTTAATCCTCAGCAGACCTGGATGGCTAATGGCACCCTCACCGCGAACAGCGGCGATTATAGCGCCTATGGCAAGATATTTAACATCACCAACGGCAGCTTAGTGTTTAATAATAGCGCACTAGACAATCCAAGCCTTAACGTCACGGCGCTTTATCAACTGAACAATCAAACCCAAAGCACTGAGCTCAGTCATTTACAGGTAGGCGTTACGGTTTATGGTACCGTTACCCATCCACAATTGCGCCTGTTTTCCAACCCCAGCATGAGCCAGGAAGATATTTTGTCTTATATCGTGCTGGGCGTACCGCTGAATCAGGCGCAACCAGGGGATACCGGCTCTTTATCCACTGCCGCACTGTCTTTTGCCTTGAGCGGGGGCAGCAATACCGTCTTCAACAATATTCAGCATTCACTGGGATTGAGCCAACTCTCGGTCGGCACACTGGATGATCGCTATGGAATCAGCAACAGCATGGCTTCAAACACGACCACCAATGGCAGCAGTAGCGGCACTGCGCAAGACAATACGGCAATTTTTGTTGGCAAATCCATCGGATCAAGATTTTCCGTGAGCTATGGCGTGGGTTTATTTAATTCACAGCAAGAAGTGCGCACCCAATATCAGTTATCTCGTCGCTGGCAGGTGCAAACCGACAGTTCAAACGTTGGCTCTGGGGCGGACTTGATTTATACCATTGATCGATAAAACCATTTACTTAATCAATCGACAATGTTTATTGCCAAACTCTATACCAAACCACCGCTCTACCTTCATCATCCATCGGTGTTTACGCTCACGACGCGTCAGCACATGATCAGGATCAGAGTGAAATACGCCCGTTTCTGAGGAAAAAACCCCCTCCACTACCTTGGGATGATTTCCTTTAAAAGGAAGCAACGTCTGCGGATCAATTGCAGCATAGACAATCTTTCTGGCATTACCCGCCCACAAGGGTGCCACCTGCGCATATTTTTCCGTCATTTTACTTTCTGGGCGCACCCAACCATAATGATACATGGTTGCTTCTTTGACCAGAGCTGCCTTGGGGTAACGCCCTTTTTTATTATGCTGATCCAACACCACCCAGTACAGACCATCCGGTGCAAAACTGCGCACAGACGTTTTAATAATGCGCGGCGCCACACGGTACCATAATGGCGACCAGGCATACGTATTGATGTTGCCATAAAGATGCACATAACGAAACGCCAGTGCTTCTACGTTTTTATCATCCAGATGCTGATGCATGGCGGCGACAATTTTCGGCAAATCCTGTTCATGAACCACTTCATCCGCTTCCAGATAAAACGCCCAATCGCCGGTACAAGCAAACTGTGCAATCATCTTTTGCTCACCGTACAGATACCCTTTGGATTGCATATGCATATTCCAGGTGGTTTCAATGATTTTAATCTTCGGATCATTGATGGCTTTTACCCTGGCCAAGGTGTCATCATCCGAAGCCCCCACATTGACGATAAACTCATCACAAATCGGTAAAATAGAACGAATGGACTCAATAAAAGGAAAGCCCAACGAATGACCATTGCGTACAAACGTAAATCCACTGACTTTCATAACATTGCCCATCTAAGCGACCTTGAGCCATCGTATCATAACCACCAAAAACATACTATGCGCGAGCGGCGAAAACCGCACAAAATTGGGCAGTTTTTGGTACGATAATGCATGGTTAAAAAAATTCTCTTATTTTGTATTACGTACAAAAATAGCTTTGGCATCTACAACATCCCGCTCAATTTGCTGCTTCAGCAACTCAAGCGAACTAAATTTTTGTTCAGCGCGAATGTTAGCAATAAACTCCACACTGATGGAACGGCCATAGCAATCGCCCTTAAAGTCGAGCAGATAGACTTCTAACAAACGCTTGATGCCATCAACCGTCGGGCGGCGGCCAACATTGGCTACTCCATTTAATGGCCGATCGGTAATGCCATAGACTTTAACCGCATAAACGCCGTGCACCACCATCGGTTTAAGTGAACCAATATTCAGTGTAGGAAAGCCTAATTGCCGGCCGCGTTTATCGCCATGCTGGACTTTGCCATGTAGCACGTATGGGCGCCCCAAGAGTTGCTCGGCTTTGACAAAGTCGCCGGCGGCAATAGCGGTACGTACTTGTGTGCTGCTGATGCGTTGTTCATCTTGCAATAAGGTTTTGGTGTCTTCTACGGTAAAAGATTTTTGCTGACACAATAATGTAAAATCACCTTTACGACCTTGGCCAAAACGAAAATCATCCCCCACCACGAGATGCTTAGTGTGTAAACCATTGATCAGAATATTTTGGATAAAATCATCAGCAGATAGTTGCGCCAGTTTTTTATCAAAGCGCAAACATAAGACGTAATCAACTTGCCATGTTTTTAGGATAATTAATTTATCGCGCAGTCGAGTGAGTCTGGGCGCTGCGGTTTCAGAGTGAAAAAATTCAAAGGGTTGCGGTTCAAATAAAATAACCAGAGATGGCAAAGCTAATGCTCGGGCTTTGCGTTTGACCTGTTCAATTACCGCGTGATGACCACGATGCAGACCATCGAATACGCCAATGGTAGCCACACAAAGCTGTTCAAACGACGCGAGATTATACAACCCACGAATCAAACGCATATTAACACTAGGGTGTTTCGTCGGTCGGTTTGATCTGTGGAATTAACGCTTCACGATCTAACCCCAACATAACGGCGAAGGCACCTGCAACATAAATCGAAGAATAAGTACCGACAATCACGCCGATAATCAACGCCAAGGAGAAGTAGTGAATACTGGGGCCACCAAAGAAATAAAGCACCACCACCACCAACAGCGTCAAACCAGAGGTCATCACGGTTCTAGACAAGGTGTCATTCACCGCGCGGTTAACCACTTCGGTCACCGAAGCTTTGCGCATTTTACGGAAGTTTTCACGAATCCGGTCATAAATAACCACGGTATCGTTGAGTGAGTAACCGATTACTGCCAACACCGCTGCCAGTGCCGTTAGGTCAAAGCTTAATTGGAACAGGGAGAAAATCCCCATGATAATGATAGGATCATGCGCCAAGCCAATAGCGGCACTGATGGCAAACTTCATTTCAAAACGTAAGGCAATGTAAATCATCGTCGCCAGGATCGCGACCAACATCGCTAACATACCGCGTTGCGCCATTTCTGCGCCGACTTCTGAACCCGTATAACTCAATGAAGTAATGGTGGCGTTACTGCCCAACGCTTTTTGAACTTGTGCCTTTAGAGCATCCTGTTCACTCTGCGTTTCTGCACTCACCACTTGTTTTTGCATATCTTGCTGAGGTTTCAAGGTAATGCGTAAATCACGGGTTGAACCAAAGGTAATCACATCAACGTGTTGAATACCCAATTTTTCAATTTGATCGCGCACGTCATTCACATTGGGTGCAGTAGGATAACTGACTTCGATGTCGTAACCACCGGTAAATTCCAGACCCCAATTAATACCACGGGTGGCCAATGAAGCCACGGAAGCAATAATCAGAATCAGTGAAAAAACCGCGGCCCATTTGCGGATGCCAAGGAAATCGATGTTCGTTTGTTTTCTAAAAAATTCCATGACCTCTGCTCCTACATGCCAATCGACAAACGTTTTATTACCCGTCCGCCATACGTTAAGTTCACCAAGCCACGGGTTACCGTCACTGCCGTAAACATCGAGGTTAAAATACCGATGATCAACACCACCGCAAACCCTTTGATCGAGCCAGTACCGATCGCAAACAAGATCACTGCGACAATTAAGGTGGTGACATTGGAATCGACAACGGTCGCAAAGGCTCGCGCAAAACCATTGTGAATGGCCGACTGAATCGGCGTGCCATTGCGTAATTCCTCGCGGATCCGTTCAAAGATCAACACGTTACAGTCAATCGCCATCCCCACATGCAGCACCACTGCCGCAATGCCAGGTAGGGTCAACGTTGCACCCGGAATAATCGACATAATCGCAAACAAGAACACCACGTTTAAAATCAATGCGACATTGGCAATCAAACCAAAAACGCCATAATAAAACGCAATAAACACAATCACCAGCAACATCGATACGGCAATCGAGATCTCACCGACTAAGATGTTCTGCGCCCCTAAAGTTGGGCCAATTTGTTTTTCTTCGACAATTTGTACCGGTGCGGGTAATGCACCAGCGCGAATCATCAGCGCCAGATTTTGCGCATTCTGCACACTGCCCAAGCCAGAAATTTGGAAATTGCTGCCCAGCTGGCTCTGAATGGTGGCAACACTAATCACCTGCTGATCGGTTTTAGTTTTGGTCACTGACTTACCATTCACATCGGATTTGGTAAAGGTTTGCTGGATCAACACAATCGCCATCAAATGATGTACGTTTTCACCCGTTACACGACTGAAATTACTCACTTCAGGACCACTTAACGTAACATTCACTACCGGCAAGCTGGTTTGTGGATCATAACCCACATTGGCGCCAACAAAAGATTTACCCGTTAACACCACTTGATTTTTCAATACCACGGGTTGACCGTTAGCTTGATAATATAACGCTGAACCGAGCGGCACATTGCCGGATACGGCGGCGTTTGGATCGGCTTGTTCGTCGACCAACATAACTCTTAAGGTTGCCGTACCACCAATAATATTTTTAGCACGAGCCGCATCTTGCACGCCAGGCAACTCAATCACCACACGGTCTTGACCTTCTTTGGCCACAGACGCTTCGGCCACACCCAACTCGTTGACACGGTTACGCATCACCTGCACGGTTTGATCTGCAGCATATTGCTGCAATTGTTGCGCTTGCTGCGGATTCAACGTTACCAACAACTTTAAAGGATCTTTGGGGTCCACCGTCGACATCATGGTGGGATATTGTTTAGCAATATAACTTTCCGTCGCAGTCACTGCATCTGGGGTACGCAAGCCAATCACAATACCTTGGGGTTTTAAAGCCAATTCCGAATAACGAATATTCTGTTCACGCAAATTGGTGCGCAAATCAGAAACGGTGTTTTGCAAACTGCTATTGATCACACTTTGCATATCGATGTCGAGCAAAAAGTACATACCGCCACGCAAGTCCAGACCCAATTTCATCGGATTGGCACCAATGGCCTGCAACCATTTTGGCGTATTGGGGGCGAGGTTAATGGCGACGCTATAATTGCTGCCCAACGCTTGCTGCAATGCTTCTTGCGCCTTCATTTGCTCAGTAGTATCGGAAAAGCGCATTTCAATGTCAGCCGCATTAGCGGTCAAGTTATTAAATGCTACTTGATTTTGCTGCAAAACGGTTTGCACCTGCTCTACCAATTGCGGGGTAATCGACGCGCCATTTTTGGGCGACACTTGCACCGCATTGCTCTCACCGTAAATATTCGGCAAGGCATAGATCACACCCAAAATGACAATCACCAGAATCATCAGGTATCGCCATAATGGGTACGAATTTAAAGGCACCGCATTATTTTTTGCAGCAAACATCTAGAGCTCTCCTTGCAACTGTTTCTTAAGCGGCTTTAATCGTTCCTTTGGGCATTACACTGCCAATCGCTTGTTTTTGCACGCGAATATTCACATTAGGCGCAATGGTCAATTCAATAAAATTGCCATCCACATTGGCGACTTTACCCAACATACCGCCAGTAGTGACCACCTCATCACCGGGTGACAATTGGCTCAATAAATTGCGATGCTCTTTGGCGCGCTTGGACTGCGGACGAATCATCAAGAAGTAAAAAATCGCGACAAACACCACCAAGAAGGCAATCGAGGTGTAGTTAAACCCACCCGCCGCAGGCGCTACCGCTGGCACCACACCGTCAGCAAATACTGCAGGAGCAGTAGCCAACAAAGAACCTAACACCACTAATTGACGCATAATTATTTTCCTTTTTTATTAAACAATTTTCTGGTGGATTACGCTTCGCTACTCCACCCTACTTTTACGTAATTACAGGTACTAACATACCACGCAATTCATAAAATTCTTTTACAAACTCATTCCACTTTCCTTGCTCCAGTGCCTCGCGGATCTGCAACATCAATTTCTGGTAATACCGCAAATTGTGAATCGTGTTCAGCGTTGCTCCCAGCATTTCACTGCATTTATCCAAATGATGCAGATACGCGCGGGAGTAATGCTGGCAGGTATAACAATCGCAACGCTCATCCAACGGGCGCGTGTCGCTACGGTGACAACTGTTGCGCAATTTTATCACGCCTGTGGAAATAAACAAATGACCATTTCGTGCATTGCGCGTTGGCATCACGCAATCAAACATATCAATACCACGGCGCACGCCTTCGACCAAGTCTTCAGGTGTACCCACTCCCATCAAATAACGTGGTTTGTCTTGTGGCAACAACGGTGCGGTATGCGCCAACGTTGCCATCATTTCGTCTTTGGGCTCTCCCACCGACAACCCTCCAATGGCATAGCCATCAAAGCCAATACTGGTCAAGCCTTCAATCGAGGTTTGACGCAAGTGCGGATACATACCGCCCTGCACAATGCCAAATAACGCGGAGCTATTACCCTCATGCGCGTGTTTGCTGCGCTTCGCCCAGCGCAACGATAATTCCATTGATAACCGCGCTTGTGTTTCCGTCGCAGGATAAGGCGTACATTCATCAAAGATCATCACAATATCTGAACCCAGGTCGCGCTGCACCTGCATTGATAATTCTGGCGTCAAAAATACTTTTTCACCATTAATCGGCGAACGAAAGGCCACACCCTCTTCGGTAATTTTACGCAACTTACCCAAGCTAAACACTTGGAACCCGCCGGAATCGGTAAGAATCGGCTTGTTCCAATGAATAAAATCATGCAAATCGCCATGGGCTTTAACAATCTCAGTCCCTGGCCGCAACATCAAATGAAAGGTATTCCCCAAAATAATCTCAGCACCAATTTCTTTCACTTGCTCTGGCGTCAAACCTTTGACACTACCATAAGTGCCCACCGGCATAAACGCTGGCGTTTGCACCACGCCACGCGCGAAGGTTAACCGCCCTCTGCGTGCCTGACCCACTGTGTTTAATAATTCAAATTGCATGTAAACATCACACTCAAAATCGATGGCGCATGGTAGCAGCCCTGGGTTAAACAATCAACTTAGACAAGCAACATAGAAAATAATGATATTCTGCCAGGGATTGACAGCATGATGCGCCTACACTACCATCAATCATTATATTTTCTAAGCTTGCGGAGTGATGCATGACAATTTCTGAAGCACTAACGTTTGACGATGTTTTGCTGGTTCCCGCTCACTCCATCGTATTACCCGGTGAAGCCAACCTGGCAACCCAGTTAACCCGTACGATTGCATTACAAGTCCCCTTGGTGTCGGCCGCGATGGATACCGTTACCGAGGCGCGCTTGGCGGTTGCCATGGCGCAAGAAGGCGGCATTGGCATTATCCATAAAAACCTTTCCATTGCAGCGCAAGCCGAGCAAGTCAAACAAGTCAAAAAATTTGAAAGTGGCGTGGTTAAAGACCCGATTACGGCAGCGCCTGAGATGAGCATCGGTGAATTACTAAAGCTGACTGCTGCACATCATTTTTCTGGCGTACCCGTGGTTAAAAATAATTTGTTGGTAGGTATTGTCACCAGCCGCGATGTGCGTTTTGTTAAAGATTTGACTCAACCCATCTCCTCTGTGATGACACCGCGTGAACGTTTGATCACAGTGCGTGAAAGTGCCAGTCGCGATGAGGTCAAACATTTATTACATCAACATCGTATCGAAAAAATTCTGGTGGTCAATGATGCCTTTGAGTTGCGCGGGTTGATTACCACCAAAGACATTCAAAAAGCGCAGGCAAAACCGTTCGCCAGCAAAGATTCTGATGGTCGTTTACGCGTCGGTGCCGCCGTCGGTGTCGGTGGTGATACTGAACAACGTGTTGAGGCACTGGTTGCTGCTGGTGTAGATGTATTGATCGTCGATACAGCACATGGCCATTCGCAACGGGTGCTGGATCAAGTCAAATGGATCCGTCGTCATTTTGAAAAAGTCTCACTGATCGCCGGTAATATCGCTACCGCATCCGCAGCGTTGGCATTGGCAGATCTGGGTGTTGAAGGCGTTAAAGTCGGCATTGGCCCAGGCTCGATTTGTACCACCCGTATTGTCAGTGGCGTTGGCATGCCTCAATTAACCGCGATTATGAACGTTGCCAAAGCCCTACAGGGCACTCAGATTCCGATTATCGCCGATGGTGGCATCCGTTATTCCGGTGACATCACCAAAGCATTGGCTGCTGGGGCGTCCTGCGTGATGATTGGCGGGTTGTTTGCTGGAACCGAAGAATCACCTGGTGAAATCGAATTGTTCCAAGGCCGTTCCTACAAATCCTATCGCGGCATGGGCTCTCTCGCAGCGATGGAACGCGGCTCCAGTGATCGTTATTTCCAAGAAGGTGCTACCGCTGAAAAACGAGTCCCTGAAGGCATTGAGGGACGTGTCCCTTACAAAGGCACGGTGATTAACGTCATTCACCAATTATTGGGTGGATTGCGCTCTGGCATGGGCTACACCGGCAGCGCCACCATTGCAGCATTGCATCAGGCTGAATTTGTGCGCATCTCCAGTGCTGGCAGCAACGAAAGCCACGTCCATGATGTCACCATGATCAAAGACGCCCCTAATTATCAACGCAGCTAATCATTAAAGAGCACTATGAACAAAATACTCATTCTGGATTTTGGTTCCCAATACACGCAATTGATTGCACGGCGGATTCGTGAAATGCAAGTCTATTGCGAAATCCATCCATTCACACTCAGTGAGCAAGCCCTGCGCGACTTCAATCCTACCGGTATTATTTTATCCGGCGGACCAGAATCGGTTTATCTGGCACCAGAGGTTCGCGCACCTGAGACGGTCTTCACCATCGGCTGCCCGGTACTCGCCATTTGCTATGGCATGCAAACGATGGCGATGCAATTGGGCGGCAATGTCATTGCAGGGTCAGCGCGTGAGTTTGGCTTTGCTGAAGTCACTCGAACCTCCACTCAAAACCCCTTGTTCGCAAATTTTTCACAACCCTCCCTGAAAGTCTGGATGAGCCACGGCGACCATGTTGATCAATTACCGCCGGGATTTGTGACACTGGCCTCCTCGCCAAGCACGCCGATTGCCATCATGGCGCACCCTGATAAACAGTGGTATGGCGTACAGTTTCATCCTGAAGTAACGCATACCGAACAAGGCATTCTGTTATTGCACAACTTTGTGAGGGAGATCTGTCACTGCACGCCAGACTGGGCAACCGAGGGCATTATTGAATCGAGCGTTCGTAGCATTCGCGACGCTGTGCAGAAAGACCATGTGGTGCTAGGGCTGTCAGGCGGTGTCGATTCTGCCGTGGTTGCTGCGCTACTGCATCGCGCGATCGACCAACAGTTGACCTGCCTGTTTGTCGATACCGGCTTGCTGCGCTTAAATGAAGGCGATGAATTAATGGCGCTGTTTGCCAATCACTTTAACGTACGCGTGATTCGCATCAATGCTGCCCCCACCTTCTTAGACGCGCTGGCGGGCGTTGCTAATCCTGAGCAAAAACGCAAAATCATCGGCCGGCTTTTTGTGGAGATTTTTGAGCGTGAAGCTGCCAAAATTGTAGGCGCAAAATGGTTGGCGCAAGGCACCATTTACCCTGACGTCATTGAATCCGCAGGCACCAAAGGCAACCAAGCGCACACCATCAAATCACATCATAATGTCGGTGGCTTACCAGAACACATGAATTTAAAATTATTAGAACCGCTGCGCTTATTGTTTAAAGACGAAGTGAGAAAAGTCGGTATGGAACTTGGATTACCCAGATCGATGGTATACCGCCACCCCTTCCCTGGCCCAGGCCTGGCGGTGCGCATTCTCGGCGAAATCAAACCAGAATACGTCAACACTTTACAGCAAGCCGATGCGATTTTTATCAAAACTCTGCGTGACTTTGGCTGGTATGATAAAATTAGCCAGGCGTTTGCGGTATTTTTACCCGTCAAATCCGTCGGCGTGGTTGGCGACCAACGTCAATACGAATACGTCATTGCCCTACGCGCCGTGGAAACCACTGATTTTATGACTGCGCAATGGGCGAGATTACCCTATGACCTACTCGACCATGTTGCCCGCACCATCGTCAACGAAGTCCGCGGTATTTCGCGCGTGGTCTATGACATCTGCGGTAAACCACCCGCGACGATTGAATGGGAATAATTTTTATATAATCAACATCGCATCGCCATAGCTGAAAAAACGATAACGTTGATTGATGGCCTGTTGATAAGCATTGAGCACTCGCTCTCTGCCCGCAAAGGCGCTGACCAACATCAACAAGGTTGATTCTGACAGGTGAAAATTAGTAAAAATACCATCCACCACTTTAAAAGCATAACCCGGATACATAAAAATATCGGTTTCGCCGCGATAAGGCTGTAAGGTGCCTGAGCTCGCTGCGGTTTCAAGACTACGCACCGCCGTGGTACCCACCGCAATCACCCGCTTACCCTCTGCTTTGGTTTGCGCAATCCTCGCTACGGTTGCTGCAGGCACGTCGATCACCTCGCTGTGCATGGTGTGTTCAAGGATATTGTCGGTACGCACCGGTTGAAATGTGCCTGCGCCGACATGCAGCGTTACATAGGCAAAGTGAATACCATTTTGCGTCAATTGATCCAATACTACTTGATCAAAGTGCAGACCTGCGGTTGGTGCGGCAACGGAGCCATCTTTTTTGGCATAAACGGTTTGATAACGTTGCTGATCAGAAATTTCATCTTCGCGATGCAAGTACGGCGGCAACGGCATATGACCAATGGCTTGCAACACATCCCACAGATTGTGATCACCGAGCAATGCCAATTTCCATAGATTGCCTTGGCGCTCGATCGGTCGCACCAACGCACCATTTTCTAATGCAAAATCAGCGCCTGGTCTTAAGCCTTTGCTGGTTTTGACATGCGCTAAACACTGTTGCGCATCTAAAATTCGCTCGACCAATAGTTCAATTTTACCACCAGAATTTTTATGACCAAATAAACGTGCGGGAATCACACGACTGTCGTTAAATACTAAGCAATCACCTGGAGTTAAGCAGTCGACGAGATCAGTAAAATGACGGTGTTCAATGGCACCTGAATCCCGTTGCAACACCAGCATTTTGCTGGCGCTGCGTTCGGACAAAGGATACCGCGCGATGAGTTCGGGTGGTAATTCGTAGCTAAAATCACTTAACTGCATTAGACTTTTTGTAATTGGTACGATTTCACGTACACTACAAACCTTTGCAATGCTTCAACACCAGACTGCTCGGCCTGACGACACCAGTCTTTCAGTGCTTCCAATAATTCCGTATTGGTCGCTGTGGTACGCGTCCACATGCTTTGCAATTGCTCACGCGCTTGATACACGACTGATAATTGGTTGTTATTCTGCAACATTTCTTGCAGTTTTTGCTGGTCTTTTACTTTCAATAAGCCATGATGGCGAATTAAGGTTTTCTTCATACGATGAGTCAAGCGATCACAGGTTGCCACCGCACGCTCAGAGCGAAATACTGGCTTGATCACGTCTTTGCTGTATTGTGCCAAAATTTGCAAACGATTGCTAAATAATGCTTTAACGGTTTCAATATCCACTTCGTTTTTATAGGGAACCAATACTTCTTTTGGCGCCAGGCGCTTTACTTTGGCCAAGCCAAGTAACTCAAAGCTGCGGATGTACATCCAGCCAATATCAAACTCATACCATTTCACCGACAATTTGGCTGAAGTACCATAGGCATGGTGGTTGTTGTGCAGCTCTTCACCGGCAATCAAAATACCGATCGGGAACATATTAACGGCGGCATCGGCACATTCAAAATTACGATAGCCAATGAAATGCCCAAGACCATTAATCACACCCGCCGCAAAGAAGGGAGTCCAGGCCATTTGCACACCCCAAATAATCAAACCCGCTGGCCCAAATAACACCAAATTCAACAGCAACAATAACGTCACACCTTGTTTACCACGCATAAATTTAGCGCTATAAACATCTCGCTCCAACCAATCAGCAGGCGTACCTTTGCCATATTTTTCCAGCGTTTCTGGGTCTTTTTTGGCAGCACGATATAACTCAGCCCCTTCCCACATGACTTTGGAAATGCCTTCCACTACGGGACTATGCGGGTCACCCACACGGTCGCTAAAAGCATGATGCTTACGATGCACCGCAACCCATTCCTTAGTCTTCATGCCGGTAGTAAACCATAGCCAAAATCGGAAAAAATGCGCAATCACCGGATGTAAATCCATGGCACGGTGCGCTTGAGCACGATGTAAATAAACCGTAACGCCCACCATGGTGATATGGGTCATCACCAAAGTATAAATAACCATCACCCACCAAGGAGCATGCAATACACCATAAGCGATATCTTTCATTCCGTTTCTCCAGACCACCGTTATATTAGGTGGTATTTAATCTACGTTATTTACCGTGTCTACCAAGCATAGTAAAGGTAAACCCTTAAAAATGCAACTTATATTTTTCCTACAAATATGATATCTTAATCTAAATCAATGAATTGCGAGAAACCCATGCCAGAGCTGCCCGAGGTCGAAACCGTCAGACGGGGATTATTATCACACTGTTTGGGTCAAAAAATCAATCAAGTGATCATTCGACAACCTAAATTGCGCTGGCCAATTCCAGCACAATTGCCGAGCCTATTACAACACCATACTATTAACCAAGTATTAAGGCGCGGTAAATATCTGCTCATCCCATTCCCACATGGCACCTTGTTGATCCATTTGGGTATGTCTGGTGTATTACGCATACTTGATCCAGCAACACTCGTTACCAAACACGATCACGTCGATATTGAGTTATCCACCATCACTTTGCGTTTTCATGACCCACGACGCTTTGGTTGTATATTGTGGATTGAAGCAGGCAAAACCCATCCACTATTGGATATCTTAGGACCTGAACCGTTGTCAGATGATTTTAACACTGATTATCTATATCAAAGCTCACGCCACCGCGCCACCGCCGTCAAGTTATTTCTGATGAATAATGCCGTAGTAACGGGCATTGGTAACATTTACTGCAATGAAACCTTATTTCAAGCACAGATTCACCCCACCCTCCCTGCACAGCGAATCACTAAAGCCCAGGCCAAAAACCTAGTGGATGCATCAAAAAGTATTTTAGCCGCGGCGATTGAACTGGGCGGAACCACCATCAAGGATTTTAAAAACAGCCAAGGCAAGCCGGGGTATTTCACACAGCATCTGCAAGTGTATGGTCGTGAAGGTCAACCCTGCTTTACTTGCCAGACGCCGTTACAAGAGTTACGCTTAAACCAACGCAGCACTATTTTTTGCCCATGCTGTCAAAAAAAATAGGAACCCCATGACCGACCCGCACCACGACCTCGGCGGCACCATCCGCGCTCGCACGCCCGAGCAAACATTAACCATCATTCAGCCCTATATTCAAAAAGCCGGTATCACGCGCATTGCTAATTTGACTTACCTGGACAGCATTGGCATCCCCGTTTATACCTGCTTTCGCCCTACTTCCAAAAATTTATCAACATCTCAAGGCAAAGGCCTTACCGATAATCTGGCCAAATGCAGCGCCTACATGGAAGGCATTGAACATTATTACAGTGAGCAGATTAAACCAGACTTGATCAGAGTCTTAACCGACACTAAAGATCCACAATTTGTAACGCCTACACGCTTACCCCGTGGCATGCTTAACTATCCCAGACCTACTCAAAAAATCAGCGAATGGAGTCGTGGTAAAAGCTTACTGACCGATTGTCATGGTTACGCTCCCACGCACTATTTAAATTTTGACTTAAGCTCAGCACACGTCGAAGATGGCATGTTTCGCAAAAGCACTACCGGTTTAGCGTCGGGTAATACCAAAACCGAAGCGCTGTGCCATTCTCTTTACGAAATCATTGAACGGCATTGCATGCAACGCTTTGAAAAAGCCAGCCATCAGCATAAATTAAAGCGCATGATCAACATTGCCAGCATTGATAATCCTTACGCGCAGGCGTTGCTGGAAAGATTACAGGCACAGCATATTGATCTGGTGATTTTTGAACTGGGCTCACCCTTTAAAGTACCTTCTTATCACTGTATTATTGCCGATGAGAACCCGTTTCGCAAACTCGGACATTACAGCGGCTCTGGCAGCCATTTCAATAAAGGCATCGCGTTATGCCGAGCTATTACGGAAGCGATTCAATCACGACTCACCTATATTGCCGGTTCACGCGATGATATGTTTCCAAAAGATTATAAAGCCACCTGGCAACCATTAAAATTTACCGGAGCTAAAGATTATCACCGTTTGCTGGACAATCCCAGTTGGTCCCTGGATCAACAATATCAAAACCTATTAGAACGTTTGCAGGCATTAAAACACGAAGCATTGATATTTGAGCATACTAACTCACTCGACAGCATCAGTGTGGTGCATACCTTAGTACCAGGATTATCTGTATGAACAACCATATTATTGTATTTTTAGGACCCAGCTTGCCCTTGGCTGCTGCACAAAAAATCTTGCCCAATGCCTGCTATCACCCGCCAGTACGATGTGGTGATATCATTAAAGCTTTGCGTTTGCAGCCCAAAACCCTGGTAATTATTGATGGTTTTTTTGAACAAACCGCCTCCGTTTGGCATAAAGAAATTTTACTGGCATTAAGCTTTGGGGTAAAGGTATATGGCGCCAGCAGCATGGGCGCATTGCGCGCAGCTGAATTACAGCCACAAGGCATGATCGGCCATGGTAAGATATTTGAATGGTACCGTGACAACGTTATTATCGACGATGATGAAGTTGCGCTGGTACACACCGCAGAAAAAAACTTTGAAACGAGCATCACACCGATGGTCAATGTTCGCGCTAGTTTAAGCAAAGCAGTAGTAGAAAAAGTTATCATAGATGTCCAAGCCAATGCATTGCTGACAGAGTTAAAAAACCAGCCATATTACAATCGCTCCTTATTTCAAGCAGCACAAAAATTACCTACGCTAACCACTTGGCTTAAAATGCATTATGTGGATCAAAAGCGAATAGATGCTGAAAGTTTATTAAGTGATTTAGCAAAAAATAAAAATTTACCACCCATAAAAAACCCTGCAATGACCTCCAGCGTCTTTTTCAACAAAATCTTCCGTGATATGATCGTCACCCCATTCGAGCAAGCCTATGACTGGCTGCCGGAGCAAGAAAAACAATATGTACAATTACAACAAGACCCCATGTTCAGCAATATCCAGCGCATAGGCAAATTACTGCATACTTTACATGATCTGATTCAACATGATTACATTACTCTACCCGCTGCGAAAACTCACAGCGACGCCATTATTGCCTGGGCCAAACAACAACTACAGCAATTACCCAAAAAGCGTTTATTGAAACATTTACTAATTTATAGCGATTTATACCCTACTAATCCCCAAAAACCTTCTAACAAAACTTGGGAAGTTTCACTGAGCTTACTGAATGCATTGATTTATATATTGAACCAACGCAAAGCCAAACTCAATGTCCATAAAATACTGGCCTTTGCCAGCGACTTCCGCCAAAAACGCCAACTGGCGACGACTGAGCAAGTGATGGGGTGGATGCATAAAAACGACCTCAAAAACCGACTGGCGTTTGAATATTTTGTGCGGGATATGTCGATTGTGCATTACTTTGTTGATCATCACCAAGGCGGATTACTTGGCATTGAAACCGATTTGACCGTGATATCATGGGGTCTAGAAGCAATGAAAATGTGCAATTAGTGAATCGTCTCACCCTGCGTTAACAAGGTCGTAATCACATTCTGCGCGACTTTCACGCCTTTGTCTTCACCATACTGTTGTTCAAAGATTTCTTCTAATTCCAACACCCAGTCAGCACGTTCAATATGAATGCTACCTTCACGTTTGATGGTGACTTCTTGAATACCCACCATCTTCTGATTGGTATCGCCGTAATGCTGGCGCAACACACCTTGCGCGGTAATTAAATCTTTTTCTTTGGTTGCCCACTGCGTCGTCATAATTGCTCACCTCTATTTTCTTGCCGCATTATCTCAAAAAGACTGCCGCAACACCACTATTTTTAACCCATCTATTTAGCTCATCAATAGCCATTGCAACGAACCGATATCCAATCCAAACATCCATCCAATCAAGCTAACCACCATCGCCAGAATGGGCCATAAAATCCTACCCAACAACCCCGTGACCATCAGAACAATCAAGATGATAAAGCCATAACGCTCAATTTGACTGTATCGCCATGCTGCATTAGGGCTTAGCATACTGCTGACGATACGGCTACCATCCAGTGGTGGCAAGGGAATTAAGTTCAGCACACCCAACATGATGTTGACAAAAATCCCGGCAGTACCCATCGCAGCGAGAATAGTTCCGGTCCATTGATCAAAGCCCAGCACTGCAACACCGATTTTAGCCACCACCGCCCAAATACATGCCATCAAAAAATTAGACACCGGCCCTGCTGCCGCCACCAACGCCATATGTGGACGTGGTTTGCGTAAATTGCGATAATCCACCGGTACCGGCTTGGCCCAGCCAAACATAAAATGACCTGGCAACAGTAATAAAATCAATGGCAAAATAATGGTACCCACGGGGTCAATATGCTTAATGGGATTCAACGTCAAGCGCCCCAGCATTTTCGCAGTTGGATCACCACATTTCGACGCCACCCAGCCATGTGCGGTTTCATGCACGGTGATGGCAAAAATCAGCGGAATCGCCCAGATGATAATTTTTTGCAATAAGTTAAAGTGCATTTGTTCACCGCTTCCTTTACAATCTTAGTTCGTATATGGGGACAGATAGGAATGATTTCAATGCCAACCACAACAAATGCCTTGCCGCACTTTAGCCTAGACTTCACTACATTGGAAGCACAATTAGACCAATATCTGCAACGTTGTCGCGACACCATTATTAAAACACTCGAGCAAAAAGTTCACACCTGGGAAACCTTGGTGGAACCATTGGATCTGGTGGAAGATCAACTCAGCCAATTCTTCTCGCCGGTCAGCCATTTGCATGCGGTGTGTAATTCCCCTGAATTGCGTCAAGTTTATGAAAATTGTTTGGCAAAACTCTCCGACTATCATACCGAAGTTGGCCAAAATGAGGTGCTATACCAAGCATATTGTACTTTATCGAAAAGTCCTGAATATGCGCAATTGGATGCGGTTCAACACAAAGTGATTGAGAATACCTTGCGTGATTTTCGCTTGTCTGGCGTGGGTTTAGCGGAAGCAAAAAAACTACGCTTTAAAGAAATTCAGCAACACCTTTCAAAACTGACCTCGCAGTTTGAAAACAACATTATGGACGCCACCGATCATTGGCAATATCACACCACCGATCTCACGGCATTGGCAGGAATACCAGAAAATACGCTACAAGCCGCGCAAGAAAAAGCGAAACAACTAAACAAACCTGGCTATGTGTTAGGGATCGATTTCCCCACTTATTACGCTGTGGTCACTTACGCACAATCACGTAGTTTACGCCAAACCTTCTACACAGCGTATCAAACCCGCGCATCTAATCATGGCCCTGACGCTGGTAAGTGGGATAATAGTGAACTGATGTCTGAACTACTAGCATTACGCCATGAAGAAGCTGAGTTGTTAGGATTCGCTAATTTTACTGAACTGTCTTTAGCTACCAAAATGGCTCCTTCCACGGATCATGTCATTCGCTTTTTAGAAGACTTGGCCAAGCGCAGCAAATCATTCGCACACAAAGAATTAAAACAACTTCAGCAATTTGCTGAACAAAAAGGATTTGAAGGACCACTGGAGAGCTGGGATGTATCGTTTTATAGTGAGCAATTGAAACAATCAGAATATCATATTTCACAAGAAACCTTACGTGCGTATTTTCCTGCAGACCAGGTATTTAAAGGGTTATTTAAACTACTAAAACAAATATTTGATTTATCCATCAAACCAATCCAAGCCGAAACCTGGCACCCCGATGTACACGTATATCAATTAACCGGTGCTGATGGTCAATCACGCGGCCATTTATATGTTGATCTCTACGCCCGCGCTAACAAACGTGGCGGCGCCTGGATGGATGATGGCCGTACCCGCTGGCGCTTCAGTAATGGCGATTTGCAACAACCAATCGCGTTTCTCACCTGCAACTTTGCGCCGCCAACAGAACAAATACCTGCATTATTGACGCATGAAGACGTTGAAACCGTGTTTCATGAAATGGGACATTGTTTGCACCACGTCTTGACCCAAGTCGATTGTGTCAGCGTTTCAGGCATTCATGGTGTTGCATGGGATGCTATAGAATTACCGAGCCAATTTATGGAAAATTTCTGCTGGCAAAAACCAGTAATCGATATGATTTCACGACATTATCAAACGGGGGAAACACTTCCTGACAACACCTTGAAACAATTACAAAAAGCCCGTAGCTTTCAAGCCGGCATGATGATGATACGCCAAATTGAACTGGCATTGTTTGATTTCCGTTTATATCAAAGCCCACAAAAACTTACTGGCCAAGACATTCAAGCCATTTTAGACCAGGTGCGCAAAGAAGTTGCAGTGCTCACACCACCCGCCTTTGCCTGCTTTCAACATAGCTTTGGCCATATTTTTGCAGGTGGCTATTCAGCAGGTTATTACAGCTATAAATGGGCAGAAGTACTTTCTGCCGATGCGTTTTCCCGTTTTGAAGAGGAAGGTATTCTAAACCCTGAAACCGGTAAATCATTCCTGCAGACGATTTTAGAGAAAGGCGGCTCAGCAAAACCAATGGAACTCTTCGTGGCATTTCGAGGCAGAGAACCCATGATTGATGCGTTATTACGACACAATGGACTAACCATTACATAAACAAAAAAGCCAGGCAATCAAGGCCTGGCTTTTTTAATCTTATAACCTACTGTCAATTAAACAGCGGCTTCGGCTTTCTTAGCTTTTTTAGGCGCTTTCTTTGGCGTATCAGCATCTTCTACCTCAACTGCAGCAGTTTCAGTGGCACGATCAACCAATTCAACATAAGCCATGGGTGCACAGTCGCCTACGCGGAAACCGCACTTCAAGACACGCAAATAACCACCTGGGCGCTTGCTGTAACGGGGGCCTAAAGTTTCAAACAGTTTACGAACCACCTCTTTATCACCTACGCGGGCAAACACCAAGCGACGATTCGCAACGGAATCAACCTTCGCAAAGGTAATCAACGGCTCGATATGACGACGAATTTCTTTTGCTTTAGGCAACGTCGTTTTAATCAATTCATGCTCTACAATGGCACAGCAAAGGCTACGAAACATCGCCTTACGACAGCTGGCATCACGATTAAACTTACGACCACTTTTGCAATGACGCATAACTACTTCCTTTCTCTAAAGACTATTGTAACAAATTTTTTGGCGGCCAATTTTCCAGGCGCATACCCAAGGATAAACCTTTTTCAGCCAAGACCGTTTTGATCTCTGACAATGATTTCTTGCCAAGGTTCGGCGTTTTCAACAACTCCGCCTCGCTGCGCTGCACCAAATCGCCAATATAGACCACATTCTCTGCTTTGATGCAGTTTGCGGAACGTACAGTCAACTCTAAATCATCAACCGGACGCAATAACAACGGATCAAATGCAGGTTCATCTCTGGAATTTTGCCTTTCTGATGGCGCCTTCAAATCTACGAATACCGAGATTTGTTCATGCAAAAACGTAGCTGCTTTGCGCACCGCTTGTTCTGGATCAACCGTACCATTAGTTTCAATTTCCAAAATCAACTTATCCATGTCAGTGCGTTGTTCAACACGCGCACTTTCCACTGAATAAGTCACCTTACGCACCGGGCTAAATGATGCATCTAGAGCCATTACACCGATTGCATGCTGAGTATCGGCAGAAGTTCTTTGAGGAACAGAAACATAACCACGACCACGAGCCACTTTGATCGTCATGCTGATTTTGCCACCTTTGGTCAGATGTGCAATTACATACTCTGGGTCGGCTAATTCAATGCCTGAGTCTGCCTTAATGTCCTTTGCCATCACTGCGCCTTCACCCTTTTTATCTAGGGTTAAGGTTGCTTCATTTACACCCTGCGGCAATTGTACTGCCAGGTTTTTAAGGTTCAACAAGATTTCAACAACATCTTCTTTGACACCTTCAATGCTGGAATACTCGTGTAATACACCTTCCATTTTTACTTCTACCACAGCAGAACCGGGGATAGAGGACAATAAAATGCGACGCAAAGCATTACCTAAAGTATGGCCAAAACCACGCTCCAAGGGCTCCAACACAACACGAGAACGATTTTTAGCAATTACCTTAACGCTTACTAATCGAGGCTTTAACAATTCATCTACTGTTGTTATCATGAAATCGATCTCCTAATCATTCTTATTTCGAATACAATTCCACGATCAATTGATCATTGATCTCTGAAGATAAGTCACTACGCTCTGGTACACGCTTGAAAATTGACTCCAACTTGGCTTCATCTACTTCAACCCACTCAATCACACCACGTTGCTTAGCAAGTTCCAGCGCATTTTTGATACGCAATTGATCTTTTGACTTACCACGAACACTGATGATCTCATTGGCTTTCACTTGGAAAGAAGGAACATTCACTGGTTTACCATTCACCAAAAACGCCTTATGACAAACCATTTGTCTGGCTTCAGCACGAGTTGAGGCAAATCCGGAGCGATAAACAACGTTGTCCAAGCGGGTTTCCAATAGTTTTAACAAGTTTTCACCGGTTGAACCCTTGCGACGCGACGCCTCCTGGTAATAACGACGGAATTGGTTTTCCAACACGCCATACATACGTCTTACTTTTTGTTTTTCACGCAATTGCACACCATAATCGGATAAACGACCGCGTTTAGCGCCATGCATCCCAGGAGTGCTATTGATATTGCATTTTGCTTCAAGTGGTTTTACACCACTTTTCAAAAACAAGTCGGTGCCTTCACGGCGGGCTAATTTACAAGTTGGTCCAAGGTATCTTGCCATATGCTTTCACTATCCTTTTTAAAAATTAAACGCGACGTTTTTTGGACGGACGGCAGCCGTTATGAGGCAATGGAGTAACGTCCGTAATATTGGTAATTTTAAATCCCTTAGCGTTCAAAGCACGCACGGCAGATTCACGCCCAGGACCTGGGCCTTTTACAAAGACTTCCAAGTTCTTAACACCAAACTCTACCGCTTTTTCACCCGCTTTTTCAGCAGCGACCTGAGCTGCGAACGGAGTACTCTTACGTGAACCGCGAAAACCACTACCACCTGAAGTAGCCCACGACAACAGGTTACCTTGACGATCAGTAATTGAGATGATCGTGTTGTTGAACGACGCATGAATGTGCGCCATGCCATCCAAAATCATCCGCTTGATTTTCTTGCGAACTGGAGCTGTCTTTACTGCTGTTGCATTTGCCATATTAACGCTTTCCTACTTATCTTAACTAAAATTATGCACGAATCGATTTACGAGGACCTTTGCGTGTACGCGCATTGGTTCTAGTTCTTTGGCCACGAACAGGCAAGCCACGACGATGACGAATACCACGATAAGTACCGAGATCCACCAGACGCTTGATGTTCATTGAAACTTCACGACGCAAGTCACCTTCAACCTGAAACTTGGCCACTTCGGCGCGCAACGCCTCAACCTCTTGCTCCGTCAAATCTTTAATTTTCTTGCTTGTTTCAACACCCGCTTCTTTACAAATCAAGCGAGCACGATTTCTGCCAACACCAAAGATCGCGGTTAACGCAACTTCTGCATGTTTTTGCACTGGTATGTTAATCCCCGCAATACGAGCCATTCTATATCTCCTTCTTAAAAAGTGCCTAAGGATAGCGGTTTATACCTCAAAACGCAAGTACTTAAGCAATGATTTTTTACCCTTGACGTTGTTTGTGTGTTGCTTCTTTGCAAATCACTCGAACTACGCCCTTGCGCTTGATGACCTTACAATTACGACACATTGCTTTTACGGATGCACGCACTTTCATTACTACTCTCCTATCAAAATTTTATCTAACCATTGGCCCCATGCCGGTGCCACGTAAATTGGCTTTTTTCAACAACGAATCATATCGACTGGACATCAAATGAGATTGAATCTGCGCCATAAAATCCATAATCACCACCACCACAATTAATAGTGAGGTGCCACCAAAATAGAAAGGAACATTCCAATAGACCATTAAAAACATCGGCACCAAACACACCAAGGTTACATAGATGGAACCAACCAGAGTAAGACGTGACATCACACCATCAATATATTTAGCGGTTTGCTCACCAGGGCGAATACCAGGAATAAATGCACCAGAACGTTTCAAATTATCCGCGGTATCGCGGGGGTTAAACACCAACGCAGTATAAAAGAAACAGAAAAATACGATGGCAACCACAAACATCAAGACATACAAAGGCTGTCCAAATTGCAAGGCTAAGCCAACATCGGTTAACCAGTGCAACCCAGGCATGGTACCAAACCATTGACTCAAAGTAGAAGGCAACAACAAAATACTGGTGGCAAAAATTGCCGGAATAACCCCTGCCATATTAATCTTTAAGGGCAAATGACTCGATTGCGCCGCGTACATTTGCCTGCCCTGCTGACGCTTGGCGTAATTCACCGTAATGCGACGCTGAGCGCGCTCTACAAAGACCACAAAAGTGGTAATTGCTAAAATGACAATTAAAACCATCAACAATACAATTAGGCTTAAGTTACCTTGACGTGATTGCTCAAAAGTATGACTCAACGCAGCAGGAATACCAGAGGCAATGCTGGAAAAAATTAATAACGAAATACCATTGCCCACGCCACGTTCCGTCATTTGCTCTCCAAGCCACATGAGGAACATAGTACCAGTAGTTAACGTAATAATTGAAACAAAATAAAACAACACGGAAGGGTAGAACACCAATCCTTGCGCAACCATATATTTTGTCATACCCAATGATTGAAACAACGCCAAAACGAGGGTGCCATAACGAGTATATTGGGTTAATTTGCGCTGACCGGCCTCTCCTTCCTTCTTCAGAGCACCCAAACTAGGAGAAACTGCCGCCAACAACTGTACAATGATGGACGCCGAGATGTATGGCATAATTCCCAGTGCAAAGACAGTCAAACGTTGCAACGCACCACCAGAAAACATATTAAACAACCCCAAAATGGTGTTGCTTTGGGTATTAAAAAATTGCGCTAGCTTCACAGGGTCAATGCCAGGCACAGGGATATAAGACCCCAACCTGTAAACGACGATACCAAGTAACACAAAAAGCAAGCGGTGCTTAAGTTCGGTTAAGCTACCACTTGCTGCACCTTTTCCAGCTTTCACATTAACCCTCTATTTTGCCACCAGCTTTTTCAATGGCTTGACGCGCACCTTTTGTAACGCCAATGCCTTGAACGGTGAGTTTACGGGTTAAGGTACCAGTTCCAATTATCTTAACGAATTCCGTATTATAACGAATTAAGTTAGATGCTCTTAAACTGATCAAATCAACCATGTCACCTTTAATGTTGTTCAATTGATCCAAGCGCAATTCTTCTGAATACAGTGCTTTCATACTGGTGAAGCCGAATTTAGGCAAACGACGCTGCATCGGCATTTGTCCGCCTTCAAACCCAACTTTATGATACCCACCAGAACGAGCATACTGACCTTTATGACCCTTACCAGATGTTTTCCCAAGACCAGAACCAATACCACGACCCAAACGTTTTGGCGCAGTTTGTGAACCCGGAGCAGGACTCAATGTATTCAAATGCATCTTATTCACCTTCTACTTTAACCATATACTGGACTTTATTGATCATCCCACGAACACAAGGAGTATCTTCTACTTCCACGGTATGGTGCATTCTGCGCAAACCCAATCCTTTAACGCAATCCATATGGGACTGCAAACGATTGTACATGCTACGAACCAATGTCACTTTAATTTTTTGTTTCTTCGACATATTACTACTCCAAAATCTCTTGCACCGTTTTACCACGTTTTTCAGCAATATGCCTAGGCGAGGTAATTTGCTGCAAGCCATTAATGGTTGCACGCACCACGTTGATGGCACGTGAAGAACCATAAGTTTTTGCCAATACGTTGCGAACACCCAATACTTCAAACACTGCGCGCATTGCACCACCGGCAATAATACCCGTACCAAAAGAAGCGGGTTGCATGTAAACCATCGAAGCACCATAACGACTCTTAGTCGAGTGCCACAAGGTATCGCCATTCAGGTTGACCGAGGCCATATTTCGGCGCGCCGATTCCATCGCTTTTTGAATAGCTACGGGCACTTCTTTCGCTTTACCCGTACCTACGCCAATCTTACTTTGACCATCACCTACAACCACCAGCGCTGAAAAGCTAAACACACGACCACCTTTTACGGTTTTGGCGTTACGATTCACCGCCACTAACTTTTCAATTAGGCCATCGCCCTTTTGTTGTTGTGATTCAGCAGCATTACTCATAATCTCTTTATCCTTTAATTAAAACTTCAATCCAGCTTCGCGAGCTGCGTCGGCCAATGCTTTAATACGACCATGATACAAGTATCCCGACCGATCAAAAGCGATTTCGGTCACACCTGCTTTTAATGCACGCTCAGCAATCAGCTTACCAACATGTTGCGCTGCCGCAACACCACCCGTTGATTTCAGCGCGCCACGCACTTCTTTTTCAACCGTCGAAGCTGAAACCACAATACTGGCACCATCTTCGCTGATAACTTGTGCATACATATGCTGAGGCGTACGATGTACAGCCAAACGGATCTTACCAATTTCTTGAATGTGTTTCCGTGTGCGTTTGCCACGACGAAGACGCGCTGCGTATTTATCTATCATTCCTGCCACCACTATTTCTTTTTAGTTTCTTTCAAGGTAATCACTTCATCCACGTAACGAACGCCTTTACCTTTGTAAGGCTCAGGTGGACGGTAACTGCGAATTTCTGAAGCGACTTGACCCAACATTTGCTTATCAGCACCCTTCAAAATAATCTCGGTTTGGGTAGGGGTTTCAACCATCACACCTTTTGGAAGCTCATAGTCAACAGGGTGAGAGTAGCCGAGCACCAAATTTAATTTTTGCCCCTGTGCTTTGGCACGAAAACCCACGCCAACCAAAGTCAATTTTCTTTCAAAGCCCTTGCTTACACCCTGCACCATGTTATTCAGGATAGCCCTGGCAGTACCGGCTTGTGCCCATGCATTAGTGGTTTCTTTTACCACCGAGACAGACAAATTGTTATCAGCGCAAACCACGTTTACGTCAGTATGCAATGGATGCGTCAACTCGCCCTTTGGACCTTTGACCATCACCTTATGTTTCTCCACCGTAACAGTGGTACCAGCAGGTACTACAACGGGTTGTTTGGCAACTCTAGACATTCTTCAACTCCTTATTAAGCAACTTGACAGAGAATTTCGCCGCCAAGTCCCGCAGCTCTCGCCTTACGGTCGGACATCAAGCCCTTTGAAGTGGAGACAATGGAAATTCCCAATCCACCCAAAACCTTTGGCAGATCTGAAACAGCCATATATACACGCAAACCAGGACGACTAATTTTCTTAATCATCTCAATTACTGGTTTGTCACGATGATAACGCAACTCTACCTTGAGGGTCTTTTTTACATTTCCTTCCACACTAAAGCCATTGATATAACCTTCGTCTTGCAACAATTGCGCAATCGATACCTTCAGCTTTGAGGAAGGCATGCAAACGTGCTCTTTGGCAACCATTTGCGCATTGCGAATACGGGTTAACATGTCTGATACGGGATCTTGCAAACTCATCTCATTCTACCTTCAATTACCAACTTGCTTTTTTTAATCCTGGAACATCACCTACCATTGCAGCTTCGCGCAATTTGTGACGACTCAGGCCAAATTTTTGATACACACCGCGCGAACGACCAGTAATACGACAACGACGCATCAAGCGACAAGGGCTGGCATTACGTGGCAATTTTTGAAATTGCACTTGCGCCTCCCAACGCTCTTCTTCTGTGCTTTTCGGGCTACGAATAATCTCTTTCAATTTGGCTCGTTTTTCTGCGAACTTAGCAACAGTTAACTGTTTCTTTAGTTCTTTTTCAATGGTACTTGTCTTTGCCATATACCTTTAATCCTTAAGTGGGAAATTAAACGCTTTCAACAATGCTCTTGCCTCATCATCGGTTTTAGCATTAGTAGTGATGGTAATATCCATCCCGCGAATTTTGTCAATCTTATCATATTCAATCTCTGGAAATACGATTTGCTCTTTAATGCCTAAACTGTAATTGCCACGACCATCAAAAGCTTTCGCTTTAAGACCGCGGAAGTCACGAACACGAGGTAATGCAATATTCACGAGCCGATCCATGAATTCATACATTTTGTTACCGCGCAACGTTACTTTACAGCCAATAGGCATGTCTTCACGAATTTTAAAGCCCGCAATAGACAAACGTGACTTGGTAACCAATGGTTTCTGACCTGAGATCAGCGTCATATCTTTTACGGCATGATCCATCACTTTTTTATCACGAGAAGCCTCACCGACACCCATGTTCAACGTGATTTTTTTCAAGCGCGGCACTTGCATTACATTTTTGTATTGAAACGTCTTTTGTAATTCAGCAACCACATTTTCTCTATAAAATTCTTTTAGCCTAGCCATAATACTTCCTAACCTTTAACGTCAATCAATTCACCATTGGATCTAAAGATGCGCACTTTCTTATCATCGCTCAATATTTTGAATCCAACACGATCGGCCTTCTTCGTCAGCGGATTGTAAATGGCAACATTAGAAACGTGCAATGAAGCTTCACGCTCAATGATACCACCCTCAACTCCTTTATTAGGATTGGGTTTCACATGTTTTTTAATAACATTGACCCCTGCAACCACGACCCTTTCATCGGTAGGCAATACACGCAATACAGCGCCACGCTTACCTTTGCTCTTGCCAGCAATCACAACCACTTCATCGCCTTTTTTAATCTTAAACATGACCTACTCTCACTTAATAATTAGATAACTTCAGGTGCAAGCGATACAATTTTCATAAACAACTCGTTACGTAACTCACGAGTTACGGGCCCAAAGATGCGAGTACCAATCGGTTGCTTAGCAGCATTCAGCAACACCACCGCATTATCATCAAAACGAATCACTGAGCCATCTTGACGACGAACCCCTTTTTTCGTTCTGACCACAACAGCAAAGGACACTTCGCCTTTTTTTATCCGACCCAGTGGAATGGCATCTTTAATACTGACTTTGATGACATCACCAATCCCTGCATATCTTCTTTTGGAACCACCCAATACTTTGATACACATTACTTTACGTGCGCCACTATTATCGGCAACCGACAATATGCTTTCCACTTGTATCATGAAACTCTCTCCACTAAAACTCTAAATACACCGACCTATCGGGGGCATCATTATATCACTATATTTTAAAAATGATAGTAACTTTTATTTATTCAGCTCGCTCGACTATACCAACCAACGTCCACGTCTTAGTTTTGGACAATGGACGACACTCTTGCACCCTAACAACATCACCTTCTTTGCAAGAATTGACTTCATCGTGAGCATGCAACTTGCTGGATTTACTCAAAAACTTACCATACATAGGGTGTTTTACTTTACGCTCAACCAACACCACAATGCTTTTATTCATTTTTGCACTGACCACACGACCAACCACTTCGCGCTTAATCTTTTGAGCAGTTGTATTTTTAATATCACTCATGATTACGCACCTATTTTTTGAGTTAATACGGTTTCAATGCGCGCAATATTGCGACGCACTGCTCTCATCAAATGATTCTTATTCAATTGACCGGTTGCTCTTTGCATACGCAAATTAAACTGCTCCTTCAACAGATCCAGCTTTAAGTTCTGCAAGTCACTAACCGATTTTTCTTTTAATTCTAACGCTTTCATTATGCCACCGTTCTTGTTACAAAAGTTGTTAGGACGGACAGTTTTGCAGCGGCTAAACCTAAGGCTTCGCGCGCCACTTCTTCCGTTACTCCTTCCATTTCATACAGGACACGACCTGGTTGAATTTGAGCAACCCAGTACTCCACACTACCTTTACCACTACCCATACGAACTTCTAATGGTTTTTTGCTGATAGGCTTATCAGGGAAAATACGAATCCAGACTTTACCACCCCGCTTTATATGACGGCTGATGGCACGACGACCCGCTTCAATCTGACGCGCAGTAATTCGACCCCAGGTGGTTGACTTCAAGCCAAATTCACCGAAGCTCACCTGGTTGCCACGAAGCGCCAATCCACGATTACGCATCTTGTGTTGTTTACGAAACTTGGTGCGTTTAGGTTGTAACATAACTAACTTCCTCTCTTACCTTCAACGGCAGCGTGGCTTTCTACGGCAGCACGACCTTTTAATACATTGACCTCACCTTTGCAAATCCACACTTTAACACCAATGATGCCATAAGTGGTTAATGCCCTAGAGGTCCCATAATCAATATCTGCTCTAAACGTATGCAAAGGCACGCGCCCCTCACGAATCCATTCGGTACGCGCAATTTCAGCACCGCCGACACGACCGGCAACACAGATTTTGACGCCCTGAGCACCTAAACGCATGGCACTTTGCACCGCACGTTTCATGGCGCGACGGAACATAACACGCTTTTCTAATTGTTGCGCAATGCTATCGGCGACCAACTGCGCATCGAGCTCCGGTTTGCGAATTTCCTCGATACTAATGTGAACCGGAACGCCCATCATCTTACTGACTTCACCACGAATCCTCTCAACATCTTCGCCTTTCTTGCCGATCACAATTCCCGGACGGGCTGTGTGAATAGTTACACGAGCATTCTGTGCCGGACGTTGAATATCGATACGACTCACGGACGCCTGCAACAACTTCTTGTGAAGAAACTCACGCACCTGCATATCAACAATCAATTTGTCGGAATAATCACGCTTATCGGCATACCATACAGAACGCCATTCTTTAATGTATCCGAGCCTAATCCCGGTTGGATGTACTTTTTGACCCATTACTTAACCCTCGCTTGAAGATTCAGCGACTTTCACAGTAATGTGACAGCCACGTTTCAATACTCGAACACCTCGGCCTTTTGCACGCGCATGAAAACGCTTCATTGGAGGCGCTTCATTCACATACACCGTTGATACCTTTAATTCATCGATGTCCAAACCCGCATTATGCTCTGCGTTAGCAATTGCAGAACGCAACACCGACTCAACCAATTTAGCGGCTTTTTTAGGACTAAATGATAAAATCTCTACCGCTCTACCCACTGGCAGACCGCGAACCAAATCGGCAATCAACCGACATTTTTGCGCAGAAATATGCGCATACTTCAAATGAGCTGTTACTTCCATTGGTTACTCCTTCGCTTTTTTGTCGCCAGAGTGCGCCTTGAAGGTACGAGTTAACGCAAACTCTCCCAACTTATGACCCACCATATTTTCAGAGACAAATACCGGAACATGCTGACGACCATTATGCACCGCAATTGTCAAACCTACCATTTCTGGCACAACCATTGAACGACGCGACCAGGTTTTAACAGGTTTTTTGCTGTTCTGTTCGACCGCAGCAATCACCTTGTTTAACAAGTGTAAATCAACAAATGGTCCTTTCTTTAGTGAACGTGGCACAATTCTACCCCTTTACCATTACTTTTTATTACGACGCTGCATAATCAAGCTCGTCGTACGCTTATTCTTACGAGTTTTATACCCCTTGGTTGGCGTACCCCATGGCGACACAGGATGACGACCACCGGCAGTTTTACCTTCACCACCACCGTGTGGGTGATCGACCGGGTTCATTGCCACACCGCGAACGGTAGGACGAATACCTCTCCAGCGCACCGCACCCGCCTTACCTAACGATCTTAGATTATGCTCAGAATTTGACACCTCACCAATGGTAGCACGACACTCCACAGGAACTTTGCGCATCTCACCGGATCGTAACCGCAAAATCGCATGAATACCTTCGCGAGCCAACAATTGCACACTGGTGCCAGCACTACGCGCCAACTGCGCGCCCTTTCCAGGCTTCATTTCAACACCATGCACTACAGTTCCAATGGGAACGTTACGCAACGGCAAACAGCTACCCACTTTAATAGGTGCTTCGCTACCTGCAGCAATTTCGCTACCCGCTTTTACACCTTGCGGGGCAATGATATAGCGACGCTCACCGTCCGCATACAACACCAATGCAATATTGGCACTACGGTTTGGATCATACTCTAAACGCTCAACAACTGCTGGAATACCATCTTTGTCGTTACGTTTAAAGTCAATAATACGATAGTTCTGCTTATGACCGCCACCTTGGTGACGAACCGTAATTCTACCTTGGCTGTTACGACCCGCCTTACTTAACTTCCTTTCCACCAAAGGTCCATACGGAGCACCTTTATGCAAATCGGGATTCACAACCTTCACCACAAACCGGCGACCAGGTGATGTTGGTTTAGTCTTTACAATCGCCATAACTTTCCCTTACTCTCTTTTATTCTGCTGCTTCACCGAAGCTGATATCATGACCAGGCTTCAGTTTTACATATGCTTTTTTCCAAGCTTTCGTCGCACCTTCAATACGACCAAAACGACGCACTTTACCCCTAACGTTGATAGTTCTCACGGAATCCACTTCCACTTCAAACATCAACTCAACGGCTTTTTTAATTGATAACTTATCGGCACAACGCAACACCTCAAAAGTAATGCTTTTGCCATTTTCGGAGGCTCGTGTTGCTTTTTCAGAAAAGCAGGGAGCCACAATCAACTTCATTAACTCTGCTTGACTCATGACAATTTCTCCTCGATTTCCTTGATGGCATCAGCAGTAAACAACACCTTCTCGTAAGCCAACAAATTAACAGGGTCAACTTGAACAGAATCAACGACATCGATACAAGACAAGTTGCGCGACGCCAAATAGAGGTTTTCTGACACATCATGCGTCACCACCAATACATCTTGCAAATCCATTTTCTTAAGCATTGCCATCAAACTTTGCGTTTTTGGCGTGTCCAGATCAAAATGATCTACGACCAATAAGCGATCAGTACGAGCCAATTCAGACAAAATCGAACGGATCGCAGCACGATACATTTTGCGATTCACTTTTTTACTATGATCCTGCGGCCTAGCAGCAAAAGTTACACCACCTTTTCTCCACAACGGCCCGCGACTAGTACCCGCACGAGCACGACCAGAGCCCTTTTGCTTCCAAGGTTTTGCACCACCACCACTTACTTCTGATCGAGTTTTTTGAGCCCGCGTACCTTGACGCGCAGCAGCCATGTAACTCACGACAACTTGGTGCACCAAACCTTCATTATAAGGCTGGGCAAAACTTACATCCGAGACTTCCATATGTTTTTTTGAAGCTGCACCAGAGCTTGTTACCATTTTAAGTTCCATTATTTGGCGCCTCCCAACTTCTTAACTGCAGGCAAAACCACCAAACTGCCACCCGGCGCACCAGGGACACCGCCTTTTACCAACAGCAAATTACGCTCTGCGTCTACCTTGATAACCCGCAATGATTGCAAGGTACAACGAACATCACCTAAATGACCCGCCATTTTCTTATTTTTAAAAACACGACCTGGCGACTGTCTTTGGCCAGTTGACCCAGGGGCCCGATGCGAACGCGAGTTACCGTGAGTCGCATCTTGCATACTAAAATGGTGACGCTTAATAACACCAGCAAAGCCTTTACCTTTAGAGGTGCCAGTGACATCAACCCACTGGCCTTCTTGAAAATGAGTAACCAAAATTTGCGAACCCACCTGCAACTGTTCTTGATGAGCAGTCACCGGAAATTCCCACAAACCACGACCTGGCTCTACATTTGCTTTAGCAAAGTGACCCAACATCGGCTTACAAACCTTAGAACGCTTTTTCGCACCAGTGGTCACCTGTATAGCATCATAACCATCTGTGTCCACCGTTTTTAATTGGGTGACAATATTCGGCTCAACATGAATGACAGTTACCGGAACAGATGTTCCGTCTTCCTGGAAAATACGGGTCATGCCGCATTTTCGACCTACAACTCCAATCGTCATTGTATTATCCTCTATTTCTAGCACCGGTTACGATTGACCGGCACCACACAACATAAACAGGCTTCTATTATTTCCATGATAAAAGCCATTTTCCAACTTCAAGGCGGGCTATTCTACCTCAAACTTATCTTGACGTCTACACCCGCGGCCAAATCTAATTTCATTAATGCATCAACGGTTGAAGGGTTAGCCACCACATCAAGTAAACGCTGATGCGTTCTGATCTCATACTGATCCCGCGCATCTTTATCAACATGCGGCGAGATCAAAATGGTGAAGCGCTCTTTACGCGTTGGCAAAGGAATCGGGCCAATCACTTGGGCACCGGTTCTTTTTGCGGTATCTACGATTTCACGCGTCGATAACTCGATCAAACGATGATCGAATGATTTTAAGCGTATGCGAATTTTTTGATCTGCCATTTTCTACACCATCACTTATTTAATTACTTTTGCAACAACACCCGCGCCAACGGTACGACCGCCTTCGCGAATAGCGAAACGTAAACCTTCGTCCATCGCGATTGGGGTGATCAAATCAACCACCATCTTGATGTTATCGCCTGGCATTACCATCTCAACACCTTCTGG
>CANJVU010000015.1 GCA_947478525.1 Thiotrichales bacterium | reverse complement strand
TAATCGCGTCGGAGCACTGGGATGCCAATACTTGTCGAATCCGCTCGTCGTTTCCACTAGCCCATTTCCCTAAACCCACCAGTTGTTTAATCGCGTCGGAGCACTGGGATGTCAATACTTGTCGAATCCGCTCGTCGTTTCCACTAGCCCATTTCCCTAAACCCACCAGTTGTTTAATCGCGTCAGAGCACTTGGATGCCAATACTTGTCGAATCCGCTCGTCGTTTCCACGAGCCCAGTCGTTCCAATCTCTAGTAATTATTAATAGAGAATGACAACGCGTGCGTAAAGCCGCAATACGTTCCAGATCTGATTCTAATGCTGAAATACTGTCAAAAAGAGCTGAAAACTCTACTTCCTTACGCTTAACAATAGCGTATGCTCTAGCATTACTACGGTAATCAGCTCTAATTATAGAGTCAGTTTCAGGAGCTTTTCTTCGTTTTGATGGAGCCTCACTCCGAGTCAAATCGTCATCTGATGATCGAGAATGCTTTTTTGTTTCTTTTGGTGGCAATGGAGGTGGTGTAATATCCATGTATCTTTCAATCGTTGCTGAATCAAGCTCCATTTCTAAAAAACCTGGATCAAAAAAATCGTAAAATGATTCACCACCTTTCAGGGTGCCTGCACCACCTTCAGGATCAGATCCAAAAAGATAATCAAGACTCATCAGTCCACCACTACTAGCCATTAAAATCTCCTCAACTGTTGCAGCATGCAACAGGGCATGCAATCAAATTAATGTTACAATTATATTGAATCCCGTGTTAAAATTCAACTTTTTTCGCCAAACGCATCAAAAAAACTTGCAATGCGTTGTAAAATATGGAAAATGCCTCGCGTTTTGCAAGGATGCCGTGGACCCTCTCGCTACGGACTCAGCTTCCAATGATGATGTCGCGGGTGATGGAAATACTGCTCCCAACTCCAATTCAACTGCCTCAGTTAAAGCCAAAGGCCATGGACGTTTTGCTGCCAGTGCGTACACCACCCGCGAACAAGTGATGCTGAAGCACCCTAATCTGAATGCCGGTGAGCACTGTCCAGAGGTGCCATGTCCGGGGAAGCTGTATACCTTTAGGCCCGGCAGCTTTGTTCAAGTCATCGGCCAACCCATCGCTAAAGTCACCGAATACAAGATTGAAAAATTCCGCTGCTCTGCCTGTGGCTTATTGGTCAGCGCAGCATTACCTGAATCTGTTTCTGAAAAGTATGATCCTTCCTTCAAAGGATCCTCTGCCAGCAATCGACGACAGAGTGCCTGCAGACCATCGATACCAACCCTAAAATCAACGGGAGATACCGCCAACAAAATGCGATGATGTGGAGTTAACTGCAACATCACTCACCTCGCAGAAACCAGGCCAACAAATCGCGACTGCCAGAAAGATTTGAACAGTGGCACTTGGCGGACAGGCCATCACGACGGGTGAACTCCACCACAAAGGTCTCGAAAACTCCAGGCAACTCATCCTCACCGGGGGAATCCGCGCCAGCAGAAATCAATGGTGCTACGTTTACAAACTCCATGGGTTGAGATCCAGTGACCGAATGCACCGTCGCATTAGCCGCCTGATTGAGGCGTGGTAAGACATTCTCATTGTATTGAGGATAACTGATGCGTAATCGCTGACAAATCTTGGAGATGGTGTATTGATTTGCCACTGCCGCTACCTTATCCCATAGTGATGAGGGAATAGTAGCGCCACTGCGCTTACCCATACGCCACACATAAAATGCATTCTCGACATCGTCGAGGGTTAAAGCTGCCATACCGATTGCTCCTGCGTTGTTAATCCGCAGGCAGTTTAGAGGGCTGGATTTACTGAGTCACGCACAGTTGCCGAAGGTTTACGGTACTCGGCTGGTTCTTTGCCTGGTGTTTTGGCAATTATGCTGCTTGAACCACGACGTGTTGACCAGCAATGATTTTTTGAAATTCTAAATTCAAACCATTCCAATCTACCACATCTACTTTGTAAGGAATGATCGACAAACTGAACGCATCTCGTAAATGCGCCAATTTTTCAAAAGACAGACTTTCTGACCCTACCACACATAAATCCAAATCCGAGGTGTTTTTGGCGGCTCCTTTGACTCGTGATCCAAATGCCCAAATCAATCGATCTGGCACTTGTTGCTTCAAAATGCCTTGGATAATCTGTAAATGATCTGGACGAACGTCAAGCGACACGAGTTAAGGTCTCCAATAATTGCTGCACATCTGGTAAAAACCGTTTGGCTTGTTGATAGACCAAGTCTGCTTTTTCAGTATTATAATCGTGTGAGGTTTCATTGCGTGCTGCATAATGGCTAATCCAGGATTCTGCATTGTCAATGATTTTAACCCTGGCAGCTTCACGAAAAATATCGTTTTTGCTGCGAATGACTGACTCCTCAATTTGAATCGATTTCAAATAACGCTGCATCATTTTCCAAGCTAAATCCATGGTATATTCAAAGCGCTGAATGGCGCCGTCACGCATCAACTCATTTTCAGCATGTTGCGATGATTCTTGCAAGCCTTTTTCTAATTGCATAATCGCAGACTGCAGTGCATCAAAATTGAGTTTTTTCATGTTCAGGTTCCTCTTTAATATGCTTAGAAGCTGCGATCAACTGACGACGTTTATCTAATAACTGTGAAAACAGCCCTTTCAAATGCGCACTGACTTCTTTCTTTTCGCCGAGCTGTTCTAGTACTTCAGCAACGGCTTCAATGGTTGAAAGGCATTCCCGACGGGGTTCTTTGCGTAATTCTTTATAGAGCGATTTATGTTGTGGCGTTAAGACTGCCCGACGTAGTTTCAGTAGCCAGGCATTGCGCCACCATAAGGTTTTGGCTTGGCTCCACGAACCATCCAGCACCACAATGCCTTCCAGTTGCGGCGGCCTATCTGCCGGAGTGCCCTTCTGTGATACAAACTGCAGTGACTTAATGTCTTGTGGGTTGGCACCTTTGACGCCACTGCCCAAATACAATACGGCCCATTGTGCCGAGTTTGCTGCGGGTTTACCTAAAGCAGCCGCCAGATTGGGCCATGACAAGCCAACTTTTAAAGTGGCTTTGGGCAATGCCAGTTGCGTTAAACGCGCACTACCAATCTCATGATCGGGCTCTTGTGGATGCTGCAAAATCAATATTTGCAACTTGGTATTTTGTGGGACAATCGCTGCACAAACGCACAGTTCTTGGGATTTTTGACACCGTTCACAATTGATTACTGCATTATTCATTACGTTACACCTTTTGTAAAAATAGGATTATTCAGGGGTTGATTGCACCGTTTGTTGCATATCGCTTGCCACTGAGGAAGCCGATTGTCTTAATTGTTCTGAGAGTTGCTCGGTTTGCTCCAGCGCTTGATTCATTTGCGATACTTGGGCGGCGGTTGCTTGTTCCACTGCTTGCGATTTCTGTGCTTCTAACTGATCGGTTTTCGCTTGCATTTGTCCTGATGCACCGGCCATCGATGCACCTGAAACGGCCACACCTACCGTTGCCATCTTCATTTGTTCATTAGCCCCCTGCATCATTTGACTGGCTTGTTGTTTAGTATTTTGGGCTTGTAGCTGAATGCTGTTTATGTTGGCTTGTTGCTGCTTGGACAGCGTTTGTGATTGTTGGTTTTTCAGCGTGGCAACTTCATCTTCTATTTGCGTCATTGATACGCTGTCTTGCGGCTGTACTGGAGGATGATCTGGCAGGTGATCTGCAAAAACCATGCTGGTCGTTGCCAGGCCAAACGTTAATAACATGCCCCTGACTTTCATAACAATGCTCCTATGATTAATGACTTGCTAAGTTTAGCGTATTTTTCAAAATTAGATATAGACCGATACCGATGCTGATGTTTCCCAGGTATGTTGATCATTCGCTAAGTTAATCCAGGCAAACTCAGGACCCACATAAACATTATTCATAATCTCCGTTTGAAAATCTGTCAGCCACTGATTTTTAATGCCGACGATACTCACCGCTTGTTGATCAACGGGACCGGGTAGCTGTAATGGTACCGCAGCCATATTGATGTTAGCACTATAATCAAGGGTAAACGTAGTGTTTTTATGCAAAACGGGGCTGGTATAGGTGCCCGCCACTGTCCATGCTTGCATTCTGCCGGGGCTAATACCTCTAACGGTGGTGGGAGAATTAGTTGTGGTTATCCACTCAGCATCACCTGCCAACGATTGACTGCTGTTGAAGTTATAGAGCGCATTACCATTAAAATCGACTGCACCATTGCGCCCGCCTTGTAAGGTGCCGCTACGAATATTGGTGCGACCATTGCTGGTGTTGTAAGCAGCGGCGATGCTGCTACCCGAATAACGTAAATCGTACAGGTACCCTGCTCCGCCACCGAATGTCCACTGTTTCACGGTTGTGGTGTATTGCGCACTATAAACAAAATCGTTGAAATTACTGGCGCCATTAAATACCGCCAACGTGGTATTCAACCCGTCTTGGCCAAACCCTAAATCCAATTGATTTAATTGCGTTGATTCAAAGGCATTGGTTGCCAATGTGTTGGTCACTAGGCCATTGCCCTGAAACGCACCAAAGGGCAGATAGGTTTCCCCTGCTGTGGCATAAAAAGGTGTTTTGGTTAAATCCCCCACTGTGACGAATGCCTGTGAAAATTGTGTTGGGTAACCATTTAACCCCCCTTCTACGCTAATAAATGCCTGCGACCACGAGGTGAGATTGGCCAATACATAGAGATCTGCCGTGGTGGCTGCCACCGCAGTACCGTTGCTGGGATAAAAAAGGCGCCGGCCAATTGTGCCGTTTAATTCACTGCCCTTCCATGCTTGCATCGCTGCGCTAACAGATCCGCCCAGCGTCAGCATTGCGGGATATTGCGCTTGCTGTTGCAATAATGAATAAGCCAGATCTGGTGATGCCAGCGCCCCCAAAGGATTGTTGGCGTCGAGGGCAGCCCAGTTTTTCTTATCCTGCTGATCGATCTGTTTTTGCAGTTGTGATAGTTGTTGCTGTAGCTGTTGTAACTGGGTTGATGGGGCGTCTGTTGCAGAACTGGACTGTGATAAAAACACGCTACATAATGTGAGTGTTATGATCTGTGTTTTTATAAAAGTAGTAAGCATCGTTAACCTTGATCCCTTAATGAATATTATGGTTGGATTTTACAGGAAAGCCAGCATTGCCACCACTGTTGTCAACATGCCCAAAAAAGTCAGCCACACAAAAGTTTTGGAAAGCGCCCTGCTTTTATATTTGCCCATAATGGCCTTGCTGCCCGTAATCAAGGCGATCAGTAAAATCAGTGGAATCGACAAGATGGCATTAATCACCGCAGCATAAACTAACGCTTTGATGGGATCGATGCCAATATAATTAATGCTCAATCCAAACAGCATGGCAATGGTGATCAACCCATAAAAACCATGGGCTTTGTTTAATTTTAAATTTAAACCGGAGTTCCAGTTCAATGCTTCACTCACCGCATAAGCGCCAGACGCAGCCAATACCGGCACGGCCAATAATCCAAGCCCAATAATCCCAATCGCAAATAAAATTTCCGCCAGCACGCCCGCATGAGGAAAGCTTTGTACCAGGGGGCGCAAGGCTTGCGCGGCATCGGCAGAAGTTTTAATGTCGGTGATACCATGAGTATTGAGTACGGTGGCGCCCACCACAATGATTGACCAGGTGGCAATTTCCGAAAAAAACATACCGATAAAGTTATCGATGCGGATATTGCGGATCATACGCACCGTGACCAATGGATTGCCATTTGTTTTGTGCTTCACGCCAGCTTCACGCTGCTCTTCCACCACTTGCGAAGTTTGCCAGAAAAACATATATGGCGAAATAGTGGTGCCAAACACTCCGGTCATAATAAACAGAAATTGAAAGCTAAATTCAAAATGCGGCACGATACTGGCTTTAAAAATTGTTCCCCACGGCTCCTTCACGATCAAAACCGTTAATGGATAAATGATCAGTGATAAACATAACCATTTGAGCACTTTGGCATAGCTTTTGTAAGTAAAGAAAATCTCTACCAACAAGATAGTAATCGTAAACAATAACGTTAAAATAAAAAAATTAATGGAAATAATTAACTGTGCCGCCGCTGCCATCGCACCAATATCTGCCCCAATATTAATGGTGTTGGCAATGACCACCAGCAACACCATAAAGTATAATATTTTATTACCGTAATGTTCTTTAATGACGGTGGACAACCCTTCGTCGGTGACCTCGCCTATACGTGCGCAGGCTTCTTGAATTGCAATCAAAAATGGCAGCATATATAAGGCCGTCCAAAGCTGACCATAGCCAAACTGCGCACCGGTTTGCGAATAGGTGGCAATGCCTGATGGGTCATCATCGGCAGCGCCGGTGATTAACCCGGGGCCAAGCTTGCGGAAAAAGCGCTTAATGACGTTCATTTGCCAAAGTCGGCACCGGTGATGAGGACTAATTTTTTCGCTAAACTCATGATCCGCTTGTTATGGTTGATTGTGTGGACGAGTATTGTAACGCATCTTGCACCCATTGTTGAGCCAATTGTGTAAACTCACCGCTGGTACTGGATTGCATGCGGAAGCTATCACCATTAATAATGGTCACCGTTTCACGCAATAATTGTCCGGAAACGCTGTCGGTAAATTTCAACTCGACCATCATCGAGGGGGTTTTTGAATCGAGGTTAGTCGTTTTAGAGGCCAGATAAATCGCGGCGGATATTGGAATCAGGTTACGCACTTTGAATGATTGGCCATCGACTACAGCACCGGTAATCGCAACGGTTAAGCGCGATACACCAGGTCCTGCGTTGTTAGTAAGGGGCATCTGTTGAGCCACTATGTTTTGAATGCCGGCTTGGATGTTATCACGTGCGCTGTTGATTTGATCATCGGTAACGCCATTGGCGGTAGCCGTTTGATATAAAATTACCGGCTCCAAAATCACTGCGTGATAACTGCTGCGTGATACACCAGGGGCTTTGTAGTTGTAAATTTTGCTCCCTTTGGGTGCATTAGCAACGGGTTTCAATAATGAATAATCTGGCAAAAATCCAGGCACTTTTTCAGTAGGATTGGGCATTGAAGTACCACAGCCGCTCAATGTTAATGCCAGAGTCGTGGGCAATAATACGGCCATCATCGTACGTGAAATCATGTTCATGAGATTTTCCTTATCTTGAGGTTAACTGTAATAGCGTTTAGCGTTTGAGCGCTGGCAATGCCGTTGACCGGCAAATTCTCGGGGTCGATCAGGCCAACTTGCACCAACACCGAGGCTTGATCCCAATAAATATGTTCATGCGATATTTTACCCTCGCGAAATCCGATAATCGCCACCAGCGGCACTTCCACGCGTTTTCCAGTAGGATTAACACCAGGCAACATCCACGCCATCGGTACAGTGTGAGTAAACTTAAATATTAATTCATCAACGATTTGGGTATCGCCAATGGTACGTGAAATCAAGGTCGTTTCGGTATCTGGTGGTAATTGTGGCAGAAATATATAGGCATAAAAATCCTGAACTCCGGGCAGTTCCCTACCGCCGGTCATGGTCGCAACATTATGCACATAAGCGCCTTTGCACATGGTTTTCAACGTCGCTTCGACATCGTGGTCGGCAAACTCACACCGGACATGTTCGTCCCACAGGTCGTTCATCTTTTGTTGTGCGGGGGTGAGTGTTGAAGTTGAAGGCACAACCATTCCATTATCCTTATGAAAAAGTTAGGGGACTACCTCAGTCTAGAGATCAAAGGGGAAGATGTCAAAAATTTATTTATTGTTATTGCGCACATGATAAGTCAGCGCTTTGGCAATACAATCTTGCAACGGCTCCATCGGCATCTGATCGTGCTGATCAAACACAATAGCACGGTTTCCTTCATAGCTAAAAACATCGCCATGGCAATATTTAAAATGGCTCACCAACAAGGTTTTGCAATTAAAATAAATGCCATATTGTTGTAACGCTGGCTTGCAGGCCAAGCGAATGGTGCTGCCTTTTTTTGATTGCGTGGTCAGATAACTCGGCTCACCCCACTTTAATGTTTCTTCGATGACGCCAACACCCAGTGTTTTTTCCGCCACTGCAAAAATCAATTCTCGCAGTACCAGCAAGGGGTTTCTTAACGCTTCTGGATAACGGCGAAAAGTAGCTTCAACTGCAGGGTTTTGAAATGGTGTGTATTCTTTGGTGTGCATAGGTTTTTCTTTTATTAATGAGTATGCAACCGATAACGCGTACTTTTAAGTTTACCGGTTTGCATCAGCATACCGTGAGCCACCAGTTCTTGTAAATCACGCGTTGCCGTAGCGCGCGAGGTTTTGGTGATTGAGAGATAATTCTCCGCACTTAAGCCGCCTTCAAACCCATCGAGCCCAGCTTCAAATAGTTTACCAATCACTTTAGCCTGACGTTCATTCATCATCCTGGCATATTGATCATAAAAGCGAGTTTTGCCAATCAAAAATTCAACCATCGCTTGCGTTTCCGTTTGCGCCGCCAACACCGTTTGCGCGAAATACTCCAGCCAGGAATCAATTTCCAGCGTGCGATTATTACGTTCCAACGTCGCATAATAAGTTTTTTTATGGCGCTGAATGCTGCGCGACAAGGCGATCAAAGTCGGTTGATTCAACCCTTGCGACAATGCTTTTTCCGCAATCGCCCTACCGATACGACCATTACCATCTTCAAACGGATGGATACATTCAAAATAAAGATGGGCAATCCCCGCTCGAATTAAGATCGGTAATGGCTGTGCGCCATTGGGTGCGGTTTGATTAAACCAGTGAATAAAGCGTTCCATTTCCTGTTCCAGTTGCCCGGAAGGTGGCGCTTCAAAGTGAATCTTAGGATGGCTTACGGAACCCGATACAATTTGCATCGGTTCGGTATGCGTTCGATAACGCCCAACATCGTTTAAATCCCAGCGGCCATTAACCAGCATCAAATGCCAATCAAATAATTTTTCATGGGTCAATGGTTCAGCAAAGCTGCGATACAAATCCACCATCATTTCGGCAATACCTTTTTCCGCAGCGGCTATTTTACGATGATCCGACTGCAAGCCAAACTGGCGACGAATGGAGGATTGCAAACTATCGCGATTGAGCAACTCCCCTTCTATTTCGGAGGTTTTAAACGCTTCTTCACTGATCAATTCAATGGTTAAGCTGCTTTGATCGCCTTTATGCAAATGTTGGTAGCAACCGATCAAGACGCCAGATTGATGCAAAAACCGTCCTTCAATAGGCGCCAACGCATCCTTTTGATAGGTGAAATTCGGCCATTCTGTTTGCTGCCAATTCCAGATCATGAGTTATAACCCTTGTGTTTATAACTCACAATTGTAGCACTTTATGAGTTATAAATCCAAGTTTATTGCTCAATGCAAACATTTTTCCCTGGTGATGTATTTATAACACATTGTTTTTAAACAATTTTTTTTGATTTTTCATTTCTCGTTTTTGATCCCATTCAACCACGCCAAAATAATATAGGGCAGCAGCGTGAATACAATCACCAGTGCGCAGGCAGCACCCAGCGCCTGGTCTTTATTGGGCACTTGAAACGTCGAGGTAAAACCAAACAAGATCAACATAAAAAACAACAGCACGGGAGCGTAGAATACTTTTTTTACGATTCTACTCAAATTTTTTAACAAAAGCACGCCCATTATCTTGTCTGGCTATTTCAGCATACGTAAGCTACTATTTATTTTTAAATCTCTGCGAGTGAAATCGGATGTCCAGAAAAGTATTAATCCTAGGCGCTGCCGGTGTATTTGGCAGCAGGATTTGCCAAGCCCTAGTCAAGGCCAATATTCCGGTTGTGATTGCAGGACGGCAACGCGCATCGTTAGAAGCCTTGCAACAATCGATTCGGGCAAGCTATCCCAATGCGGCGATTGAAATCTATGCTTTTGATATCCAGCAAGGCCTCTCCAACCATTTGCAACGTTGCGCACCGTTTATCGTGATCAACACCTGCGGGCCATTTCAACTCAGTGATTATTCTGTGGCAGAAGCCTGTATTGCTTTAGGCATTCATTATATTGATCTAGCGGATGGACGGCAGTTCGTCTGCCAAATCGACACCTTAGATCAAGCTGCCAAACAGCATAATTGTGCCGTAATCAGTGGCGCCAGCACGGTTCCTGGATTGTCTTCGGCGGTATTGGAACATTATCAACATGAGTTTAGCAGCATTGAATCACTGCGTTATGGCATCAGCCCTGGGCAAAAAGCGCCACGCGGGTTGGCCACCACACAAGCGATTTTAAGTTATCTCGGCAAACCGTTGGCACCTTTTGTGGGCACAGAACACCGCTCTGCCATCGGCTGGCAAGATCTGTACCGCCAAAAATATCCTGAACTCGGCCACCGCTGGATGGCCAATTGCGATGTGCCTGACCTGGATTTATTGCCCAAACGTTATGGTATTACTACCTCAATTCGTTTTTCTGCAGGCATGGAAAGCGCCGCGTTACATCTGGGTATGTGGGCCTTGTCATGGGTGATTCGTTCCGGGTTTCCAATCTCTCTACTACGCTATGCTAAAACCTTATTGCGCATCAGCCATTGGTTTGATGGCCTGGGCACCAGCGATGGCGGCATGCACATGACCATCTGCGGCAAAGATGCCAATCATCAACCCAAAACCGTGAACTGGTTTATCATCATCAAAAATGGTGATGGCCCGCAAGTGCCAACCATCCCAGCGATTGTCTTAACCAAAAAATTACTCGCCGATCAATTCCTGTTGCGTGGCGCCATGCCTTGCGTGGGACTGGTATCGTTGCCAGAATATTTGGCGGAATTAAAGGGGTTTGATGTTACAACACATGAACGTATTCAATCCTGAGCTTTGAGGTGAGGCAAGTTTTTTTTGATGTAACTTGAACTACGGTCGGTTATCAAGGATAATGTGTGCATGAGAATTTCAGGATATGCGCCGCATGGATTATAACACCTGTTTCAACCAAGCTCTGGAAACCATTAAACAAGAAGACCGGTATCGGGTGTTCAACGCGTTGGAGCGTGATGCCCGTTTCCCCAGGTCTTGCACCAATGGCCGTGAAGTGATTTCCTGGTGTGGTGTGGATTATCTGGGTTTGACGCAGCATCCGACGCTCAAACAAGCTTTTTGTGATAATCTGCAACAATATGGCATGGGGGCAGGCGGTACGCGTAATATTGGCGGTACCCACGTCAAACATGTGGAGCTGGAAACACGGTTATCTCAACTCCATCAGCAGCAAGCTACGTTGTTATTTACCTCAGGCTATGTCACCAATCAAACGGCCCTTTCCACGCTGGGTAAATTGATACCTGACCTGGTGGTTTTCTCCGATGGCGACAATCATATGTCGATTATCGAAGGCATCCGCGAAAGCCGTTGCCATAAGGTGATTGTTAAACACAACGACATGGCAGACCTTGAACAGAAACTGGCCGAATTTCCGCTGAGTCAACCCAAAATAATCGTGTTTGAAGCGGTATATTCAATGAGTGGTGATTTTGCGCCGCTCACTCAGATTATTGCATTGGCTAAAAAATACCATGCGCTTTCCTATGCCGATGAAGTTCACGCGACCGGAGTTTATGGTCTAAACGGCGGCGGCTTAACCGAAGCCGAAGGTGTTGCCTCGCAAATTGATTTTATTCAAGGTACACTGGGTAAATCTTTTGGCTTGATGGGTGGTTATCTCTGTGGTAGCGCGGCCAGCATTGATGCCATTCGCTTGATGGGCAATGGGTTTATTTTTACCACCTCATTGCCACCAGCGCTCTGTGCCACGGTGATTAACGTGCTGGATTATCTGAAGCTGCATCCCGAGCATCAACAATACTTACATACGCTGGTGAATCATCTCAAACAACGACTGCGTGAAGCCAAACTGCCGCTGATGCCCTCCGCAAGTCAAATTATTCCAGTATGGGTGGGCAACCCCACGCATTGCAAAAATATCGCCAATACGCTGATGAATGAGTATGGCATTTATATCCAAACCATCAATTATCCGACGGTACGTAAAGGTGAAGAACGCTTAAGAATTTCTCCTACGGCTTTGCATACGTTTGAGCAAGCTGATCAATTGGTTGCAGCACTGGCAACTTTATATAAGAATTGTGTGCATTATAGCACTTAGGTCATTGGCAGCACTGTTCGAGTATTGTAGAATGATTCTTTCAATATCAGGTATCACACCATGGAAAAGACCGCCATCACCCCTACTCGCGCACAAGATTACCCAGAATGGTATCAGCAAGTCATTGCTGCCGCTGATCTTGCAGAGAATTCACCGGTACGCGGTTGCATGGTGATTAAGCCCTGGGGTTATGCCATTTGGGAAAATATTCAAAAAGATTTAGATCAACGTTTTAAAGCCACGGGACATGTGAATGCCTATTTTCCGTTATTGATTCCACTGAGTTTTTTGGAAAAAGAAGCTGCCCACGTTGATGGCTTTGCCAAAGAATGCGCTGTGGTGACGCATCATCGCTTAAAAGCCGATGGCAATGGTAAGTTGGTGCCGGATGGGTTGCTCGAAGAACCATTAGTAATTCGCCCCACCAGTGAAACCATCATCGGCGAAATGTTTTCCAAGTGGGTACAATCGTATCGCGACCTGCCGCTGTTGATTAACCAATGGGCCAACGTGGTACGCTGGGAAATGCGCACCCGTTTGTTTTTGCGCACCTCAGAGTTTTTATGGCAGGAAGGTCATACCGCGCATGCCACTGCACAAGAGGCTATCGATGAAACGAATCAAATGCTGGAGATCTACGCTGATTTTGCCGAAACTATGTTGGCAATGCCGGTGATCAAAGGTCAGAAACCCGTATTTGAACGCTTCCCTGGCGCGGTGCAAACGTATTGTATCGAAGCCATGATGCAGGATCGTAAAGCCTTACAAGCGGGCACGTCACATTTCTTGGGGCAAAACTTTTCTAAAGCATCGAATATTCAATTCACCAGTGAAGCGCAGCAACTTGAACACGCCTGGACCACGTCTTGGGGTGTCTCAACTCGCTTGATTGGTGGAGTGATTATGACCCATAGCGATGATGATGGGTTGATTTTACCACCCCGTATCGCGCCAGAACAAATCGTGATTCTGCCGATCTATCGAACGCCAGAAGATCGTACCAAGGTGTTGGACTATTGTAAGCAATTGCAAAAAACTTTGCTGCAACAGCAATATCATGGTCAGCCCTTACGCGTTAAATTAGATGACCGCGATATGAATGGGGGTGAAAAAACCTGGAGCTGGATCAAAAAAGGCGTACCCATTCGCCTGGAAATCGGTCCGCGTGACATGGCCAACAACAGCGTATTTATGGGGCGCCGTGATCTGGCGGCAAAAGACAAAAAAAGTTTAGCCCTAACTGAATTCGTTGCGCTGGCACCAGCAATTCTCGAACAGATTCAAACCGCCCTATTGACTCGCGCCAAAGCTTACGCTGATGCCAATACCCGTGACATCGATAATTTTAAAGAATTTGAAGCGTTCTTTGCGCCAAAAAATGCAGAGAATCCAGAGATTCACGGTGGTTTTGCGCGCTGCTTTGCGATAGATGCGCCAGAGATTGAGGATTTTATTAAACCGCTAAAAGTCACTGCGCGGTGCATTCCATTGGATCAACTAAAAAGTGAAGGGATCTGTATTTTTACCGGAAAGCCAACCACGCATAAAATCATTTTTGCAAAATCGTATTAATCTAACCCATGTGCTTTTTTTATTTATGAGTTGAATCTAAGCGAATAACCCTTTAATATAACGCCTAACGCGCTGTCGTTGACAATCGCGGGCCCATAGCTCAGTTGGTTAGAGCAGAGGACTCATAATCCTTTGGTCCTAGGTTCAAGTCCTAGTGGGCCCACCAAATTAGAAGATTCGTATAAATCATTAAGCGTTAAGAGCGCTAAGGTCCAGGGAATAGGCTTTCCCATTACTACACGATGTAGGAGAGCCCAACTTCTCATTGACCCGTAACGTATTACCCATAACTGTCACTGCATCAAAATTACCCACGCACCGATCACCACCGATCCAATATCCAACCAGAGTCAGTTCATTGATTTTATTAATTTGAGGTTTCGCTCCTGGCGCACTAATAACCCATTGATCACGTTGATCCAATTTTACCAACAATAACTCATTCGCATCCATTGAACCGCCAGTGGTAAAATCCGTTTTTAATACAAAAATACCATTGCTGGTTTTGCCCATCACAGTGTAAGCGTATCTGCCCGCCGAATTGTTCAGGTTATTGTTAAAAAAATAATAGGATCCATCGACACCCTGGTGGGTATTTTGAGTAATGGTATTTTGACTATGCTCACACGCATCGAGATTGACAGATGTTAGATAGGGCAAATCATTTACAAAATCATTAAACAAGGCTACACACGCCGGCTTGATTGGTTGATGTTGATACAAAAACCCCCCGTTATTATTGTCTGCAAACGCAACATTGGCCACCACTAATAAAAAATAAAATAATATTCTAAGCACGTTAAACTCCCTCTAATGATTTTTCTGAACAAAACGCAGGTTTCGACATGAACGCTTCGATTGAATGATCAACCCCTGAAATTGTACGCACATTTTTTTCAATTTTCACGCCTGTTATTCAAAAAATTATTATACTTTTTAGATTGCGGGCGTAAAATGCAGAAAACAGAATGGAGCATCCCTTTGAAATCATTTGCCAGCGACAATTATTCTGGTGTTGCACCAGAAATCTTACGGGCGATTATTGCCGCCAACCATGAACATGCGCCCTCTTATGGTAATGATAATTATACCAAAGAAGCACAGGAACTCTTGCGACAAATTTTTGGCGCTGAGAGCATTTCGTATTTTGCTTATAACGGCACTGCGGCGAATGCTGCTGGGGTAAAGGCAATATTGCGCAGCCATCACGCCCTTATTTGTGCAGACACCGCCCATATCGCCACCCATGAAGTTGGCGCTGCTACTTATTTGACTGGCTGCCCCACGCTACTCATTCCTCACACCAATGGCAAAATCACGGCTGCTGAAATTCAACAAGTCTATGATAAAACCTGTTACTGGAAACACCACAGCAATTTGCCTAAAGTGGTGAGCATTGCGCAATCGACGGAATTTGGCACAGTGTATACCGTTCCAGAACTGCAAGCGATCAGCGCCATCTGTCGCAAAAATAATTTATTATTTCATATGGATGGTTGTCGCCTGTCTAACGCAGCGGCATATCTCAATGTTTCCCTGGCGGCAATCAGTCGTGATGTCGGCGTGGATGTACTGTCTTTTGGCGGCACTAAAAATGGCATGATGTTTGGTGAAGCCATTGTGTTTTTTCAACCTGAATTGGCCGCGGAATTTGCTTATATGCACAAACAAAATTTACAACTCAACTCCAAAATGCGTTTTATGAGCGCGCAGTTTATTCCCTATTTAAAAGACAGTCTCTGGCATCGCTACGCCTCGCATGCCAATAAGATGTGTGAACGACTAACCAAAGGCTTATTGGCGATGAAAGACGTAACGGCTGCGCACCCGCAACAAACGAACCAGCTGTTTGCCTACTTGCCCGAGAAGATGATTCAAGCCACCCAGGAAAAATACCCGTTTTACTTGTTTGATAAAAACCGCAATCTGGCGCGATTGGTCACCAGTTTTGATACTACTGTAGAGGAGGTAGATCAGTTTGTTGCGCTGGCAAGTGCGGCATAATTATTGTTTGGACTCCAACGATTCCCATCGACCAAATAAGGTTTCAAATTTCCCTTCTAAAGCCACCAACTGTTGCTTAGTAGTCGTGATATCTTGGCTGGATTTTTGATAAAACGCGGGGTCGGCCATCAACTGGTGTAACTTGGCGATCTCGGCTTCGGTATGCGCTAATTGCTCGGGCAGTTCTTTTAGCTCCTTGGCTTCGTTAAAAGACAGTTTCACTTTTTTAACGGACTCCACTGGCCTAGCGCTGGGCTTGGTATCTGCTAACACTGCAGCTGGCTTGATCACGCGTTGCTTCAAATAATCATCATAACCACCGACATATTCACGCCATTGGCCATTGCCTTCAAACGCTAAGGTACTGGTGACAATATTATTCAAAAATGCCCGGTCATGGCTCACCAGCAATAAGGTACCTTGATAGTTGACCAATAATTCTTCGAGTAATTCCAGGGTTTCAATATCCAAATCGTTAGTCGGCTCATCCAGTACCAATAAGTTGGCAGGCTTGGTGAATAATTTTGCCAACAATAATCGATTTAACTCACCACCGGATAAGGTTTTTACTTTGGCGCGTGCTCGCGCCGGGGTAAACAGAAAATCCTGCAAGTAGCTGTAAATATGCTGAGTCGCACCATTGATGGTAACTTGATCGGCACCGTCAGAAATAGCATCAATCAACATGGCCTCTGGGTTTAATCCGGCACGTAATTGATTCAAATAGGCTACGGCAACGGAGGTACCGCGTTTTACGACGCCACTATGCGGCGCCAATTCGGCCAACAACAATTGAATCAAGGTCGACTTACCGCAACCGTTCGGTCCAACAATCCCGATTTTATCGCCTTTGAACAACGCCATCGAAACATCATTGGCAATGATTTTGCCTGGGTAGCCATAATTTAAATGTTCGGCTTCAATTACCACTTTGCCTGAACGCAGGCCATCATCAAGCTTCAAAGTAGCAGCGCCGACACGATCGCGTCGATCTGAGCGTTCACGCCGCATTTTCTCCAGCGCCAACACCCGACCCTCGTTACGGGTACGGCGGGCTTTCACGCCTTGGCGAATCCACACTTCTTCCTGTGCCAATTTTTTATCAAACCGCGCCCAGGCTTTTTCTTCGGAATGTAACGCTTCGGCTTTGTGTATCAGATATTGATCATAAGAGCCATTGAACGACGACAAAATACCCCGATCCAAATCAAAAATACGTGTGGCAATTTTTTTCACAAAAGAGCGATCATGGCTGACAAATAAAATGGCTTTTTTATAGCTTAGCAAAAACGCTTCAAGCCATTCAATCGCTTCAATATCCAAATGGTTGGTGGGCTCATCAAGAATCAATAAATCCGGCGATTGCACAATGGCTTTGGCCAGCAACACGCGACGCTTCATTCCGCCTGACAACCCATTAAACATGAGCTCTGGATCAAAGTCCATGCGCGTAATGATGGTGTCGATTTGATTGCGCGCCTGCCAATAGGCTTTGGAATCGAGATCTGGGTCAAATTGATCCAAATCTACCCCTTCGGCAATCACCTCAAAAATGGTTTTATCTTGATTCTCTGGCACCGCCTGCACCAGCGTCGAAATGCGTAATCCCGATTGACGCACCACTTCGCCCTCTTCCGGCGTGACTTCACCCGTTAGCACTTTGAGCAACGTCGATTTACCAGTGCCATTGCGCCCAAGCAAGCAGATGCGCTCATTGCTGTCGATGGCAAAGGTAACGTGGTCTAATAATGGCGTATCGCCGTAATGTAATGTTACTTCACGGCATTGAATAATCGGCATAAAATTCCTTGTTATTAACGAATAATGGTTGGGTGTAAAAAAGCATCATCGGTGTTGATATAATCAATGGTGTAATGCAAGCCGCGGCTTTCTTTGCGGGATTGCGCCGAACGCACGATTAAATCCGCCACCATAATCAAATTACGCAGCTCGAGTAGATCGCGAGTCACTTTGAAGGCGCCATAATATTCTTCGACTTCACGTTTTAATAACGCGATACGATCCGCAGCGCGTTGTAGGCGTTTGTCGCTACGTACGATGCCCACATAATTCCACATGGTGCGACGCAGTTCATCCCAGTTTTGGGTGATCACCACTTCGTCTTCTGAATCCGTCACTTGGCTTTCATCCCAAGCTGGTAAAATCTGTGCTGAAGGTAACGATTGATGATGTTCAATAATATGGGCGCTGGCAGCGGTGGCATACACCAAACATTCCAACAATGAATTGCTGGCCATGCGATTAGCACCATGCAACCCGGTATAGGCGACTTCACCCGCGGCATAAAGTCCTGGCAGATCAGTTTGACCCTGATGATCGATCATCACGCCGCCACAGGTATAATGTGCCGCTGGCACTACCGGAATACGGTCTTTGGTAATGTCGATGCCAAACTGCAGGCATTTTTCATAAATCGTTGGGAAATGACTTTTCACAAACTCTGGCTCGCGATGCGAAATATCCAGATACACACAGTCCAAGCCTAAGCGTTTCATCTCATGGTCAATCGCCCGCGCCACAATATCACGTGGCGCCAGTTCCGCACGCTCGTCAAAGCGCGGCATAAAGCGTGAACCATCCGGCAAAATCAAATGAGCACCTTCACCGCGCATCGCTTCGGTAATCAAAAATGAACCGGCTTGCGGATGGTACAAACAGGTCGGATGAAATTGATTGAACTCCATATTGGCAATGCGACAACCGGCGCGATAGGCAATGGCAACCCCATCACCGCTCGACACCACCGGGTTGGTGCTATACAAATAGACGCGGCTGGCGCCACCGGTGGCCAAAATCGTCGCTTTTGCCGAAAAAGCTTTCACACACTTGTCTTGTTCGCTGTAAATATAGGCGCCGACACAGTGTTGATTGCGTACCACCAAATCTACTGCGGTGTGATGCTCATAAACCTGAATATTAGGATGTTCGCGCACCAGGCGGGTTAACGTGGATTGCACCGAATACCCCGTCGCATCGTTGGTGTGAATAATACGTCGGTGCGAATGCCCGCCTTCGCGTACCAGATGAAATGGCCAGCTTTTCGGCGCGGTGGGGTCTTTGGTAAAATCGACGCCTTGATCGACCAGCCATTGAATGGCAGCTTTAGCATTATTCACCACAAAATCGACGGCAACGCGATCACACAAGCCCGCGCCGGCAATTAAGGTATCTTGAACATGAGATTCTAAACTATCATCGGCCGATTGCACTGCGGCAATTCCACCTTGCGCATAACGGCTGGAGCCTTCCATCATGCCACCTTTGCAGATCACACTGACTTTGCAGTGATCGGCCAGATGTAGCGCCGCACAAAGCCCAGCGGCGCCACTGCCTAAAATTAAAACTTCAGTGTTAATGGAGTAATCGTTTGCCATTTGTGTATCATGCGCCGAATTGAGGCGTCCAAGTCCATGGTTTGTAGCATTGTAACAGAAAACCAGCGTAAATCGTGAGATTCTTCACCAACAATATACTCGGCATTTGGATCGGTCACGCGCAACCAGAAACGCACATCAAAATGATCGTGTGCCGGCTCATTGAGTCGCGCCGGAATGGGGTGAATATCAAGATCAAAGATTTCGGTTGAAACTGGTTCAATTGCTTGAATACCAGACTCTTCTTGAGCCTCGCGGATCGCCACATTCAGCAAATCTGGATCGCCATCGGCATGCCCACCCAACTGCAGCCATTTGTTGAGTTTTTTATGATGCGTCAGCAGCACTTGATCACCCGCCGCATTGGTCAACCAGGACGAAGCCGTCATATGCCCCCGTTCCAACTCACGTTGAAAACACTCAACATGGGTATCGACAAATTCTAACATGCGGTGCTTAGTGGCTTGTTGTTGTGGGTCGACAGATTGATAATGATGCAGCAGTTGTAACAGTGAATTTCTACGCATCAGTCACCACCCGCATCGACAAATCAATCGCTCGCACATGTTTGGTAATGGCGCCAACCGAAATAAAATCGACCCCAGTTTCAGCGACTTCTGCAATAGAATCTAGCGTGACATTACCTGAAACTTCCAACGGCACTTGATTATTATTGATTCGTACCGCTTCACGAATCTGTTCCAGCGTAAAATTATCCAGCATAATACGCCCAACACCCGTGACAATGGCTTCTTGCAATTGAATAAAGTTTTCCACTTCCACCTCAATCAATTGTTCATGCCCGATTTGTTTGGCGGCATTAACGGCGGCAGTAATCGAACCACAGGCCGCAATATGATTTTCTTTAATCAAAAACGCATCGAATAATCCAATACGATGATTCACCCCGCCACCAATGGTTACCGCATACTTTTGTGCCAAGCGTAACCCGGGAATGGTTTTGCGAGTATCCAACAAGCGACAGTGCGTATGTTTAATTTTATCGACATAGTGTCGCGTTACCGTAGCGGTGCCTGACAAGGTTTGCAACCAATTCAACGCGGTACGTTCTGCCGTTAATAAAGAACGGGCGTTGCCAAAAACGTGAAATAACGCTTGATCTGCCACGACTGATTCACCTTCTTTGACATCCCAGATAATGCGTGTATTGGCATCCACTTGACGGAAGGTTTCATTGACAAATTCAACACCGCAGATAACTGCCGCTTCCCGCGTAATCACTCGAGCGTGGAGCGTTTGTGTTGCCGGAATTAATTGCGCGGTGATGTCACCAATGCCAACGTCTTCACTAAGCGCATGTTGAACGAGTTGCGTAATGAATTCAAGTTTCATCAAACCACCCCCCATTCTTTCCGATATGCCTCAATCGAGGGCACATACTGTTTCCACTTAGTATGTTCGGCGATGTATTCCAAAATATTATCCAGCGTCACAATGGCAAATACCGGTGCGCCGTATAACTCTTTAACTTCCTGCACCGCGGACTTTGTGCTTTGACCCCGTTCTTGACGATCGACGGCAATGACCACACCAGCCAGAGTTGCGCCCGCCTGCTGCACCAATTGCATCGAATCACGAATGGCGGTGCCTGCGGTAATCACATCATCCACCAGCAACACGCGGCCTTTTAATGGCGCCCCGACAATATTGCCACCTTCACCATGATCTTTAATTTCTTTTCGGTTAAAACAATAAGGTTTATCCAGGTCTTGATTATTCGCTAATCCAATGGCCGCAGCTACCACCAACGGAATGCCTTTATACGCTGGACCAAACAGCACGTCATATTCCACACCGCTTTGCTGAATGGCGTCGGCATAGAACTGCCCAAGAACATGCAGCGCACGACCGGTATTAAACTTACCTGCGTTGAAAAAATAAGGGCAGCGTCGCCCGGATTTCATGATGAAATCGCCAAAAGAGAGCACATCATTTTTTACCGCAAATTCGATAAATTCTTTTTGATAGGGATGCATAGAGATTCCTTTGATGAAAAGTTACCACTCTATTTTGCCACATAAAACTGACTATTGGCACTAGAAGTATTGGCCATAATCGACAATGGGCAGTTTAACCCATACAAATAATTTTTGGTGTTGCTTTGTTCGGCAGCGTGACCATCAACGGTCATGATTTTGCTGTAATTGAGCACGCCATTGCCTGGCCCGCAGGTTAGCCCCATCACCGCCGGACCCAAGGGGATCGAAGCGGTCACGGCATAAGGCGTACCCAAATGATCGATGTGCGAATTCTCAAAATAACTGGCACCACCACCCACTTGCAACTGCTGAACCCCAATCGCGCAGGCCAAAGAAGGCGCGGGCCCCAGCAAAATCATATGCGGACCGGTGTATTGCCCTGAGTTGCGTTTGTTTTGCGTACCTGACATGAAAATCGTCTTTCTCATTAAGTTGTGGACATTATACCATCAATTCGTCAAATTGCAATCTTTATATCCTTCGTCCTATGATCGCTTTCGACAAACTCGCCAGAAATCGGTAGAATCGTCGCAACTCAGATTGGGCATAATAATGATGACCACCGACACTCAAGACCTTTCCGTCCACACACCGATGATGCAGCAATATCTGCGCATCAAGGCCGAATACCCCACCACCCTGCTGTTTTACCGCATGGGTGATTTTTATGAATTGTTTTTTGACGACGCCAAAAAAGCTGCCAAGCTATTGGATTTAACGCTGACCCATCGTGGTCAATCCAATGGCCAGCCGATCGCCATGGCAGGCATACCCTATCATGCTGCCGATAATTACCTGGCACGATTAATTCAACAAGGCGAATCCATCGCCATCTGTGAACAAATCGGTGACCCTGCAACCAGCAAAGGTCCGGTGAAACGCGAAGTGGTGCGCGTAGTCACCCCTGGCACGCTTACTGAAGAAAATTTATTGCAAGAACGCCAGGACAATTTATTGGTCGCCATTTGCAGCCACCACACCGCCTTTGGCATTGCGACATTGGACATCAGCAGCGGCCGCTTTGTGTTGATGCAGGTAGATTCCAAAGAAGCATTGCTGAGTGAATTGGAGCGCCTGCATCCACGTGAATTATTGATTCCTGATACCGACCCGTTGAGTCAAACCTTATTGGAGCGCAATGGCAGCCGTCGCCGTCCCGATTGGGATTTTGAATTCGAGAGCGCGCAGCGCCGAATCATACAACAATTACAGACCCATGATCTCTCTGCCTTTGATTGCGACGAGGTTCCAGGCGCGATTCGTGCTGCCGGTGGCTTGTTGCAATACACGCGTGAAACCCAAAAATCTGCGCTGCCGCATATTCACACACTTAAAGTCGAGCGACGCGAAGATACGGTATTATTAGATGCTGCAACCCGACGTAATTTAGAGATTGACGGTAACCTACGTGGTGGCACTGACCATACGCTGGCCTCTGTCGTTGATGGCACGAAAACGCCGATGGGCAGCCGCTTATTAAAGCGCTGGTTGAATCGACCGTTACGCGATCATGTATTGATTGGCAATCGTCAGCAGGCAGTTGCAGCGATTTTGGAAACCCATCAGGCCAACGAATTTCAAGAAATATTGCAAGGCATCGGCGATATCGAGCGTATTATGTCACGCGTGGCGCTGAATTCAGCACGACCACGAGATTTAGTGCAGCTGCGCCAAACACTGGCCTTGATTCCTCAAGTGCTTGCCTTATTGGCGCCCTACTCTTGCGCACATTTACAGAACTTATCTCAACACATTCAATCACATCCAACGATTTATCAATTATTGGTAAAAGCAATTATTGAAAGTCCACCGATGTTGATGCGTGATGGCGGTGTAATTGCCCCGGGTTATGATGCTGAATTAGATGATCTGCGTAATTTAAGCCAAAACGCCAATCAATTTTTGATTGATCTGGAAGTCCAGGAGCGCCAACGCACCAACATCAATACCTTGAAAGTGGGCTATAATGGCGTGCACGGTTATTATATTGAAATCTCTAAAACACAGTCGGAAAAAGCACCCGACAATTATATTCGTCGCCAAACCCTCAAAAATGCTGAACGTTATATCACACCTGAACTCAAACAATTTGAGGACAAAGTGTTGAGTAGCCGCGAACGCGCCTTAGCGCGGGAAAAATTGTTATATGATGCGCTGTTGCAACAGTTATTAACCGACCTGCATTCGCTGCAAACCACGGCGCAAGGCTTATCTGACTTGGATGTACTGGTGAATTTCGCGGAACGCGCACAAACCCTTAACTGGACACAACCGACGCTCACCGACATTCCGGGCATTTTGATCAAAGCGGGTCGTCACCCGGTGGTCGAACAGGTCCTCGACGGGCCTTTTATTCCCAATGATACGGAGCTGTCAGATCAACAACGCATGTTGGTGATCACTGGCCCAAACATGGGCGGTAAATCTACCTATATGCGCCAAACGGCATTGATTGTATTACTTGCCCATACCGGCTGTTTTGTGCCAGCACAATCTGCCACCATTGGTCCAATTGATCGTATTTTTACCCGCATCGGTGCGGCGGATGACTTAGCGGGTGGTCGTTCAACGTTTATGGTGGAAATGACCGAAACCGCCAATATTTTGCATTATGCCACGCCTAACAGTCTGGTATTGATGGATGAAATCGGTCGTGGCACCAGCACCTTTGACGGGTTATCGCTCGCCTGGGCTTGCGCTGAATATCTGGTGAAACATAATAAAGCGTTTAGCTTATTTGCGACCCATTATTTTGAATTGACACAACTCTCGGAGCAGCTTCAAAAAATTGCCAATGTTCATCTCAGCGCAGTGGAACATCAGGAGTCGATTGTGTTTTTGCATGAAGTTAAAAAAGGCCCTGCCAGTCAAAGCTACGGCTTGCAAGTGGCGCAACTCGCTGGCGTACCCAAGCCAGTTGTTCAACGCGCCAAAATTTTATTGGTGCAATTAGAAAATCAAACCGTAGCCAAACAAGCGAAACTGCAACCAGGCAAAGCACCTGCGCAACCCGATTTGTTTATGCAAAGCCATCCAGTGGTGGAAGCTCTGCAAAACTTGTATCCTGATGAATTATCACCAAAACAAGCGTTGGAATGCTTATATCAATTGAAAAAAATGGTTTGATCCCTTCAGTCAATAACCACTTAATCCTCCCACTTCACTTGGTAAAACTGATCATGCAAACTCAATCGACATACATCGCCTTTTTTTACTGCCCCAACACCGGCGGGTGTGCCGGTATAAAAAAAATCTCCTGCGCAGATGGGAAAATATTCCTTAGCATATTCCAGTAACTCATTGGGGCTCATGCGCATATCACTCGCTCGCGCCTGCTGTTTGAGTTCTCCATTTAGCGACAATTGAAACGATAGCGCATTAAGATCCAAGCCTTGTAACGGAATCCATGGTCCAATCACCGCTGAGTTGGCAAATACTTTGCCGATTTCCCATGGTTCGCCTGCGTCTTTGGCTTTGCGTTGCAACACCCGGTTGGTCATATCCAGTCCGACGGTAACATGCGAAAATTTACCTTGATGGTCTATCAAAAACACCAATTCGCATTCGTAATGAATATCCCCTGCTGCTGCATTCGCCGGTAGTTTAAGCGTCAGCGTTTGCTGCCACGCTGGGCAAATTTGCAATACGCTCGGTGGCTTAAGAAACAACACCGGTTTTTCCGGAACACCGTCTTTCATTTCGTTAGCATGAGCCAGATAGTTTTTACCCGCACAGATTATTTTATCCATTAACGCACCCCTTAAATGATTGTGTCATTGTTTTACAATACACACCATTGAACCCCGCGTAAAGAGGTGATATAAAGGTTGCATGACACTGAAAAAAATTCTAATTATCGAAGACGCGCCCAGATAGGCTAAATTAATGCAGGACTTTCTGACGGAGCATGGTTTTGAGGTTGCCGTGGAACATCAGGGCGACCGCGGGCTGCATCGCATTCTCAAATGGCAACCCGATCTGGTGATTTTGGATTTGATGTTGCCGGGCATGGATGGGTTAACCGTCTGTCGCGAAGCACGGCAATATTACGAAGGATTGATTCTGATCCTTACTGCCAAAGAAGAAGACGAAACTCAAATTACCGGCCTGGCACAAGGCGCGGATGATTATGTTCGCAAACCGATTGACCCTCGCGTATTGTTGGCACGGATTGAAGCACTGCTGCGCCGCCGTGAAGGTCGGGTGCAGCCTATTGAGCTGGTGATTGGCCAGCTTAAAATAGACCCGGGCAGTCAAAGTGTGTATTGGCGTGGTGAGTACGTCAATCTGCCGCGTAAAGAATTTGAGCTACTGTATTTTCTCGCCAATCAAGCTGGCCGCCCGGTGACACGAGAGCAGATCAGCCAGGCATTAAAAGGCTTTGATTATGATGGCGTGAATCGCGCCATTGATGTGATGATCGTTAGTTTACGCAAAAAATTTGAAACCGATACCCACGCTCCAACCCGGATCAAAACCGCGCGTGGTAAAGGCTACCTGTTTGTCAAAGACGCGTGGGAATAAAGTATGTTTAAATTATGGCTGCGATTTTATTTCCTGATGCTGTTGGCCATTATCTTGATCTTTATGTATTTTAACCAATTATTTGTATTCAATCCCTTTATGATGGAAGACCTGGGGAATGCCATTGCTACCGGCACTACGGCACCAACATTTCAATACATTCAACAGCAGCTACAAGACAAACCAGAAAAAACGTGGCCAGTGATTCTTGTCAGCATTACACCTACGACTGAGCACTACCCCATTACCATTGCACCGATCACATCATTAGCACTTAATACTCGACAGTTACATCGCTTACAACAAGGCCATATCATCGGCACCATTGCGCTGTTCCACACGCCCATTCAAAATAAAAGTGAAATGTATCAAAATATCGTGTATCAACGAATTGGCAACAGCGATAAAGCCCTCCAATATAGTGCGCAATCTGATGTGAGCATGAACTATCTTGAACAACAACGCTGGCTGATTCATTTTATTGATTTGTCTATAAAAACTTCTCCGCATCAATCAATAGCAACCGTATTGCAAACGTTTAGCCAACAGTATGGTGTACCACTGGCACTACAACCTTTAACCACACAAACACCAGAGATACAAAATTATCTGCGCTCCCACCAATATCTCTATGACTCATCAAACGATACCGATGCGTTAATCACCCTGTATGTGTTGTACACACCTGATCAGGTATTGATAATGGGCCCCTATCACTATCCTTGGACCTTGACGCAATTTGATTTGCTCACCACCCTTCTGGTTCTGGCCATTATTTCCCTGCTGATGTTTGTGTCGGTTTACCCCTTTTCCCGCGACCTCAATAAACTCGGTAAGTTGGCTGCAGCCTATGGTGAGGGCGACTTTACCTTTGATGTAAAAATACGCCGCTTAGGCACCCTTTCAAAACTCTATAAAAACCTGAAAAGCATGAGCGTCCGCATCCAAACGTTGCTGAGATCGCATAAAGAGTTAACCCAAGCGGTATCACATGAGTTAAAAACGCCACTGTCTGGTTTGAAGTTTGCCTTAACCATGATTCGTGACAGCAAAAACCCCACCGCTACGCTTGAATATTTGGACAGCGCTGATCTGGAGGTTGCCGACCTGGAATCATTGGTGGGAGAGTTATTGCTCTACGCCCAATTTGACCGCCAATCCTTTAAACCAGATGCCGAAAAAATCGATCTAGCAACGGTATTACCGGCCATTTTAAAAGACATTGAATCGAAACAACACTCCAATACTACGTTGCACTTTAACAACCTAATTTCTGGCACAACGATGATTGGCATGAAGCAAACTTATTTTCAAAAACTGATGGAAAACCTACTGTCCAATGCCTATCGCTATGCCAAAAACCGGATTGAAGTCACCCTCTTCAGCCATAATCAACGCATGATGATTGAAGTCGCCGACGATGGCCCCGGCATCCCTGTCACCGATCGACAAAAGATTTTCGAACCCTTTGTATCGTTGGATGCCAGCCGTAACAAAGCCCTGTCAGGTCATGGCCTTGGTTTGGCCATTGTTAAGCGCATCGTTGAAATGCACCAGGGTGAAGTGTTTGCTACCCAAAGTAAGTCGCTCAAAGGGGCTGGGTTGGTGGTTATGTTTTGATTATTATTAAATCTTTTGGGTGTTTATGGGTGACAATATGGTGAAAGAACGCGAACTTTATTTGAATATGTATTGCATTTGCGTTACAATTACAATATCAAAATGAAATGGATAACTTGTTATGCACAAAGCCGCCACCCTTAATATGCGCATTGAACCTGCCTTAAAGCAACAAGCTGAAGATATTTTACGTCAAAATGGTCTTTCTTCTGCACAGGCCATTCGTATTTTTTACAGCCAAATCTGTATGCATCATGGCTTGCCATTTGAGGTTAAAATTCCCAACGTAGTAACGCGCGCCGCAATGGATGAGTTAGAAGCTGGAAACGGTCACTTGTATAAAGACATGAAATCGGTATGGAAATCATTAGAGGACTAATTTGTGTTAGCGTTACAACTATCTTCTCAATTCAAAAAAGACCTTAAAAAGATCGCTCATCAAAATAAAATAAGAATCGCGCTTGATGAAATAGTATTATTGTTGCAACAAGAACTCCCCCTTCCTGTTAAAAATAGAGATCATGCCTTAACAGGAAGTTGGAAAGGATATCGAGAGTGCCATATCATGCCTGATTGGCTATTGATATACAAAGTAGAAAAAACCCTAGAGTTACTTCAGTTGGTAAGAACCGGATCTCATTCTGAATTGTTTTAGTTTCTTCAAGTGAATTTGCGGGTATTTACTTCCATGAATGCCATGAAAATAACAGCAAATAAATGTCAATTAGCCAGGACCTGTGGAAGCTGCGGACTCTCCAGCAGCCGTTGAAGCAAAAGAGATGGTTCTTACCAAAGATTCATCGCGGGCGGATTCTTCGTTCCATGACAACGCAAGAATTGCCATTGGATTTAATGCCCTATCTGTAATACCTATCGTGTCCTGACACGTTTGCAATGCACGCGCTGTCCCCCAGCCTCCTCTGGAGATATTGAGTGCGATACACAGTGGATTTTCTTTGTCTGTTAATGCCACTGGCAAAGTGGTATGCCCTACTAGAACTCGTGGTAATATTCTATTGAAGGCTTTTAAAATAGCCGAAGCTTTTTCATCTGCTTTTGTTGAGCGGGATAACGCCATCGCAAAACCCACCCCTGGAGGAAGAGAAGGTGCGCCAGAAAATGCTGCCGCCCTAGCAGGATCAAATTGCTGTGGATTCCTAGCGTTTTTGCGCGCTAAAAAACCTTCTATAGACAGGCGTCGAGCTTCTTGCAAAATAACCCCACAGAGATTGCTAAATTCTGCATCTGCTGCCAAACGTGCTACACCTGCTGGAGCCATAAGTTGTTCGTTAATTGCAAACATAATAAAATTCCTCTTTAAGCAAGCCCGTCGTTGCGGGCTTGGATTGTTGTTAATGATCCGATTACACCGGAAGATTGTAAGTTACACCGACTTGAACCGAACTTACGCTAACGGGAGTCGTGGCCAAATTCACGTTACTATTGCTCGCGTTTTTGGCGAAGATATGAGTGTATTGCACAAACACATCCATGGCGCCAGCGTTACCCAGGTCAAACATATAACCGCTACCCACTTTCATAGTCGGGCGAATACGGGTGACACGTGAATTGCCATCATACGCGTCAACGGTTTGGCGTAACTCAGCGGCACCGGCTTTACCAAAAACGTTAAAGCCACTGCTAAATTGATAGGTGCTCGTCAACATCGCATCCAAATCACGTGATTTAATGGTTTCGTTACCCAGACCGGCAAAGGTATAAGAAGCTTTGGCATCTTGGTTATAACCGGCTTCAACACCCACCAATACATGATCGGTCAATGCATAGTTATAACCAACCATACCACCCCATGCCAGACTACCTTCTTTGCTGCTGGTGCTGGGCACACCATTTAATGAGTTGTTGGGTAAAGCCGCTGATCCATATCCAGCAACACCACCAACATATACGCCACTTTGAGCAGTGATCGCCATTGCTGGAACCACACTTGCCGCCATTACTAATGCTACTGCACTTACGATTAACTTATTCATACCATCTCCTTGTTGTTTTGCTCCCTTGTTCGAGCATGTATAGAATAAACCGCGCAATAAAATCATGTGTTGCGAAAAGGTGAGAGAATTGTAAGAAAATGTAAGATTTATAACGTATGCTCTTTTCCTGATGTCGCAGCTGCTACCGCATCAGCCGAATGAAAAGCCAAACTATACATCGCTTTTTGAATGGTTTCTGGAGGTGTTGTCAGCAGATAGTGGCGATTATGTTCTGCCGTCTTACTAAGAGTTTCAGTGATTTTAGCATTGATATTTTTGTGTATGGCCTCATTCCATACTGTATGCTTTGTCACAATGTCCCGACCGATCGCCCTCTCTTCATCACCATAGGTTTCATACCATCGGGTTAAAAACTCTTGCGTGGAAGTCAGTTCTATCGCCAATCGACCCAGCTGTATTCCGCCCACTTCTGGCACTGATAGTGGTGTTATAATAACTCCCTTGAAATGCGCCAGCTGTTGCGCCAACTTGATTGCAAAGACATGGCAAGCATTATTAGAGCGTTGCAACTTGGTTTCATTTTGCAAAACACTCACCGCTGGCATAATACTTTTGATCAATTCAGCTAACTCCCTATTTTCTTTTAATCCTTGGCGCCCCATGGCATCAAGAATAAATACTTGAGGAGTTTGTTCTTTAGCAAAGATAAATTGCAAAGTAAGCCAATGACTGCCGGTAACAATCACTGTCTGTTGATGATCCACTAATTCTGCGCCCTTATGAGCAATATACTGAATCGCTTGTGCTCGCTCACTTTGCTCAATAATCAACGGATCAAAAGGATAGGTTTTTCTTGCTTGAATTTGCGCACAGGTCAGTTGCGCGCCTTGCAATGTCATATCACCAAAGTGCACAAACTGCGGCATCAGGTCAACCAGTGCTGCGTTTTCTGCCGCGGGTACAATGGCCAGTAAATCCGTCATTTTTTTATGATCTAACGCGGAAAGTGCCGCAATGGATTCAGCACACACCGGTTGCACAACACACCAGTGTAACAAGTGAATGTTCAAATGAGCCAGCGCGTACTCAAAGCTCAGCGCAATGATCTGCCGCTGAAGCTCTGGCGCTACTTCTCGCTGCAAACGATCCAAATAAGGAATGCCCAGGTGAGTACAGCTTGAATCAAACATCCACTTAATGGCAAGGGCATTGATTTTATCAGGATGTGCTTTTAAAAACTCACGCGATATTTCTGCTGAAAGTTCTCTGAACATAATACCGATATATGAGTCGCTTTGGATTAATAGCGCTAATGTTGCTAACACTTGATCTATGTCAGCATGGTGTTTTAACATCGTGAGCGCAGGAGATGAAAACAAGTCAAACCTTGCCTCGCCCGCCGCTGCTTGCAGCGCTGCGAATGCCATTGCAAAACCGCTGGTTTTTAGCGTTTCAATAAAGGCCAGTTCAGCTTCCCATGCCAGGTAAGATTTGGTATCAATGCCATCCGCCGCACACAACCGTTCGATGATGGTATCGATATCACTCATAGTATCAGGTTCTGCCATCATTACACGGTGTTTAACCCACAGCGCCAATAATAACGGCGTACCGTTTTGGCTGTGCTCCGCTTGATTAGGGTTTGCACCTGCGGTGAGCAATAGATCAACCATTGCGGCACTTTTGCCATGAATCGCAAATAATAGTGGCGTACGGCCACACACTTTATCGGTTTTATTAGGATTTGCACCTACGCTTAGCAACACTTGAACCACCTCTGTATGACCATAAGCCACTGCTAACAATAATGCAGGATTTCCGCCTTCATCGGTGGTGTCTGGATTTACGCCAGCGGTTAATAATGATTGAACACGATCTAAAACACCGTCACTGACGGCTTCAATAAAGTCGCGATTGATTTCCCCACTTAACATCCCATTGCTCCTTTGTTAATCAAAACCTGATTGCAGGCTGACCATTAGGATAAAATGAACGGCTGAGGGATATGTTGCAAAACGGTGAGAGAATTGTAAGGGAATGTAAGGCAGTGTTAAAAAACCCGACTGCCATTCGCCACGGGTTGCGTGGGTCGCAGCAATACGACGGTAGCGTCAGGGCAGGCACAACCCAGCACCAGCACTTCTGATACCACACCAGCGATCCGCTTGGGTTCAAAATTTACCACAGCGATGATTTGCGTGCCAATGAGTTGCTCGGGCGTGTAATGATCGGTAATCTGCGCCGAGCTGGTTTTAATGCCTAAATCACCGAAATCGATGGTTAACACATACGCGGGTTTTTTGGCTTTGACGTTTGGCGTTACGGTTAAAATGGTACCTGCGCGAGTGTCAACTTTTAAGAAATCATCGAAGGAAATGGGCGTAGTTGAAGTGTGTTGCATGAGAACCCCCGGATTGTGAATTTTATATTGATGATATTTATACCTTGTAAGTGACGAGTTCTCCGCGTAGTTATTTCTCAACCGCCAACTTTGATTTAGTGTGCTGAGTATGGGGATTTCTTTTTAGTACGCCAATAAATACTTAATCGCCAAACAAGCCGCACTCCAAAATAGCCTAAGATTGAACTGCCTATTGCCACAATGGGAAGACCAACAAGGAAAGGCTTTCCCACGTTATGCAGCTGTTGTACAAGCTGATTTACTATATCCTGCCAGGATTTGCCTTTAAATTCAAGATCCATAACTGGGTGGTTATTTCCATTAGAGACGAATAGCTCCCCCACTTTATAAATAAAATAATTGATGGGTATAAACGTAAAAGGGTTGGTGATCCAGGTTAAGGCTACTGAAATAGGGAGGTTTGCCCTAAAGAGTATCGCTAAAATCGCAGCCAGCAACATCTGCATTGGCAATGGCACAAAAGCCATGAACAGTCCAATAGCTGCGCCTTTTGCAATAGATCTCCTATTAATATGCCATAAGACAGGGTTGAGAAGATAATGATTGATTCGAGAGAAGCTTGAATCATTGGCGATTCGTTCAGTATTGGGAAGTACCTTTTTAAGATATTTCTTGATAAACATTACAGTACCTTACTCAACGGAGGATTATTTGATTTTTTTAATGCCCTGGATCTACGAATACTTAATATCGTACAGGTTGCCAAGGTTACAAAAATAACCACCAGCGTAATAGTGATAGGAATCTTTACCCAGTGGGATATAATCAATTTTAGCCCGACAAATCCAAGTAAAATGGCCAAGCCATATCGCAAATAATGAAATCGATCAGAGAGGTTTACAAGCAGAAAATATAACGCCCGCAATCCCAACATTGCAAAAATATTGGAGGTAAAGATAATAAATGGGTCATCAGTAACAGCAAAAATAGCAGGAATGCTGTCAACCGCAAATATAAGGTCCGTGACCTCTACCAAAACCAGCACCAGAAATAAGGGCGTGACGTAAAGTAGTGCATTCTGAGTCACAAAAAAACGCTCGCCATGCAGACCACTGGTTACCCTTAAATATTTTCTCATCCATTGAATCAAAATATTTTTATCAAGGTCGGCTTTATTATTAGCAAAGACAAGCATCTTTACGCCCAGGATCAGCAGAAAAAACCCAAATATGTAAAGTATCCAGTGAAATTCATTGATGAGCCAAACACCACATAAAATCATAATGAATCGCATGATTATTGCGCCTATTACTCCATATAATAAGACCCGATGTTGATATTCTGCAGGTATAGAAAAGTAGGTAAAAATCATCAAAAACACAAATATATTGTCGATGGATAAAAATTTTTCTATTAAATAGCCTGAAAAAAATTCAAGCGCATGCTCGTTTGCAATAGCGCTAGTGGTGGTGTGAGACAAATACAACCATAAAAACAAATTAAAAACAAAAGCCAGAATAATCCATGTACAAGTCCACGCTAGAGCTTCTGTGGTGGATATGCGGTGAGCCTTTCTGCCGCCACATAAAAACATATCTATTGCGAGCATTCCCACAACAAACATTATGAAAAGAGGCCACATCCACCATTCGCTAACTGTATTCATTGGCTATTTTTTTCATTGTATCTGCTGGGTGAAAGATAATATATCATAAAAAAATTAAGCTGACATTCTTTATGGCGCAGATCTTTTGGGTTTCTTCAAATATCTCTGTTTTATGTTATTTGTAGGCAAATTTAATTGGCGAAGGCCTCACTCTCAAGTTTATACCATATGTGACGATAATTCGCTAAGCGTGTAAATGGGCATTGGAAAAGTAGCCTGCATTGACTGTATATCAGCATCTCCAGATACCAAAGCTACCACATCACTGGATAATGCCAAATCAATAAACATTTGATCGTTAAGATCACTGCAGGGATATTTAGATTTGAAACTTTTAACATGTCCACAGACTTCTGCATGGGTTAAATATTCTGCCAATAACAGATCGCGACTCTCTATGGATAATTTGAATTTAGCGTAAGACAGTACCGCAAGTAATTCTTCAACCGTTGATTTTGAAACCACAGGGATTAAACGCGCCGCTGCCCAGTTTTGGCGTAATAATCGAGTATGGGAAGAAGTAAATACTAGTGTTGAAATGATCACATTAGTATCAAAGACCATCCTCATGAGTGACCTCTTGCCCATTTAATAGCGTCGGTAACGTCAGTCGGAGTAATGCCTAGCTGAGCTAACTTGACGCGGACACCATCAGCCGTTATCTTCTGTGCATTCATGGAGACTGGTGTCAGCACGATCTTGCCGCGATTTTCCTGCACATCGAAGTATTGAGCATTGATAAAATGCATCATAACTTTTTTAGGCAGCGTGATTTGGTTTTTACTGGTGACTTTGGCAAGCATCTTATTTCCTTTTTTCCTTACTTTCTTTTTTAAGGATATCACGGAATCCCTATTTTCTCAACCACTGCCCCGCCATTTGCCGTATTTAATTCAGTTGCGCCAATGGCTTGATAACGCTGCTCCACCAGCGGATTGGGGAAATGAAATTTATTATAAAACCCCGTCGAGAAAATAACGATTTTAGGGTCTACTGCTTTAACAAACTCAATAGAAGACGATGTCTTGCTGCCATGATGCGGCGCCACTAAAATGGTCGCTGGCAATTGGCTGGCGTGAAACATCACCATATTTTGTTCTGCTGGTTTTTCAATATCCCCCGGCAATAAAATCGCCTGTTTACCCGCGGTAATTTTTAACACACAGGAGCGGTTGTTGCCGGTGAGTTGATCACCCGTATCAAGATATTCAAAGGTCACTTGATCCCATTGCCAGGGATGATTAGGTAAACAGGCGGTGGCGTGGTTTTTGGAAAACAGTTGTAATGCTGACGTATCGAATGAATCCACGGGAATATTCTGCAGCAGGTATTCGGCCCCGCCGCTGTGGTCATTGTCACCATGGCTCACCACCAGTTTATCGAGGTGAAAAATGCCACGATAATGTAAGTAAGGCAATACCACCGCCTCGCCAGCGTTAAAGCCTTCGGGGTCTGATGGGCCGGTATCATAAACTAAAGTATGCGAATGAGTTTGAATGACTGTTGCCAAGCCTTGGCCAACGTCTAATACGGTAAACCACACTTCACCGACTGCTGGTGTTGGTGGTATGCGTAACCATAAAGGCAACAACAAAAGGATTCCCAAATAACGCCCCGGAATGCTTTTCGGTGCCAGCAAAATCAAACAACCGATGCTGGCTAAAGCCGCGATTAAAATACTGGTGGGCGGTAAATTGATGCTGGCAAATTGCCAATGGCCCAACAGGCTTAAAAAGCCAATCAAGCCTTGCAGTGAATATTGACATAAGAATAAAATACAGTGCGCCAATGCTGGCCAAAAAGAAACCGTGATGGTCGCCAACAGCAGCCATGGCAACAATAAAAAAGTTAACCAGGGGATGGCAATGATATTGGCAATCCAGCCAATCAGTGACACTTGGCCAAACCAAAATGCGGTGAGCGGAATCAGGCCAATAGCCATCACCCATTGCGGCGCGATCCAATGTTTCCATTTGCTGGTTTGCCCAACACGGCCAGCAAAGCAATAAATTAATAACCCTACCGCACCAAAGGATAGCCAGGTTCCTGCTGCAAAGATATTCCAGGGGTTCCAGGTAATAACGACAATAAATGATAAGCATAAACTTCCATATGCCGATAACGGTTTTTTCAATAATTGGCCGACAGTCAGGCAACACAGCATAATCACTGCGCGTTGTGTCGGGATTGAAAACCCCGCCAGTGCACTGTATAAAATACCAGTACTTAATGAAGCAACCCACGCTGCAGATTGTGCGGGATAACGCTTCGTCAACCAGGGAACCCCTCCCCATAGCCAACGCATTAAAAACCAGAGTACGCCACAGATAATGCCCATATGCAACCCGGCGATCGCCACCAGATGGTTGGTGCCGGTATTGCGAAACACCTGCCACTGATCTTGCGTAATACGCGACTGATCGCCCAATGTTAATGCCAATAAGATGCCTTGATTGGCAAAGCCCTGGGTTGATTGCAATAATTGTTGACGCAAGCGTGAACGCAGATAATCTAGCGGTGATCTCCAAGGACTTGAGCGCAGTAATTGTTGTTGATCGTGATAGAGGTATCCCACGGCCAGAATGCCTTCACGTTGCTGCCGGATGGCGCTATTGGGCAAGCCTGGATTGATCAGGCCACGGGGTGGTTTAAGCTTAACCTGTAACTGCCAATATTGCCCAGGCGCCAGATCAACCGGCGTATGGCCATACCAGGTCAATTGCAACAACCCTCGATCGGTTTGCAATAAAAATCGCGTTGTTTCCGGCGTTAATTGCGGCAATCCTTCGATCCACCCTGTCACGGTAATTGGCGTAAACAGTTGGGTTTCCGGCCATTTTTTTTGCGGCAACAAGAATGCTTTGCCGAAATGCCAGCCGATCAGTACAATGCCCACTATAATGCCGAAACGAAATAAGATTTTCATTGAGTATATTATGGACAAAATATGGCATCATGCCAAGCTAAAATGTAAACAATTTTTACCCAGCGAAGCGGTGTTGCGACAACATCGTGCTTTGCGCTTTCTGGGCCGCTACTTCAATTACCCAGGTTTATGGCATTTTAATCATCGCTCTATTCCGCGTGGTGTCGCCATCGGGTTGTTTATGGCTTGCATCCCCATGCCCTTTCAAATGGTTCCCGCAGCGTTGGTTGCGATTCTGTTGCGTGCCAACCTGCTGTTTGCCATTGGTTTGGTGTGGGTTAGCAACCCGTTGACCTGGATACCTATTTATTACGGTCTCTATTGTTTTGGTACTTGGATTCTACGCACACCGGTGCAGCCAGAAATACAATGGAATATTGATACCTTTATGCATCAACTCAATGGCATCTGGCTACCCTTGCTGGTAGGTTGTTTATTGGGAGGTGTTATCGCTGGTGGTTTTGGCTATCTACTGGCCAAGGGAATCTATTGGTTATTGCGTCGCCGAGACTCACTATGACCACCCTGCCAACGCATACGCCCGAAGGTGAGTTAATTTTTAGCGTCAGTGAGCTTAACAATACCAGTAGACAAATTTTAGAATCACACTTCGGTCAGATTTATGTCGGCGGCGAGATATCTAATCTGTCGCAACCCGCTTCTGGCCACCAGTATTTTTCCCTGAAAGATAATCGCGCACAAGTCCGCTGCGCCTGGTTTCGTGGCAAGCAATTACAAAGCGCCCCACTGAGAGATGGCATGCAAGTAATTGTACGCGCCACGGTTGGCTTATACCCAGATCGTGGCGATTATCAATTGATCGTCGAGCAAGTCATCGACGCCGGTCATGGCTTATTAATGCAGCAATTTGAAGCGCTAAAAAACAAGCTTGCCCAGCAGGGATTATTCTCCGAAGCGCACAAGCAATCACTGCCCGCCTGGATCAGCAGCGTTGGTGTAATCACTTCCGATACGGGCGCCGCCTTGCAAGATATTTTAACGGTATTAAAGCGCCGCTTTCCTGCCATTGCTGTGATAGTTTACGCCAGTCAGGTGCAAGGTGAGCAAGCCTCCAAACAACTGATGCAGGCTATTGCATATGCCAATCGACACGATGTATGCGGTGCGCTCATTCTGGCTCGTGGGGGCGGATCGCTGGAAGATTTGTGGGCATTTAATGATGAAGCGCTGGCGCAGGCTATTTATAACAGTCAGATCCCCATTGTCAGTGCCGTTGGCCATGAGGTTGACTTTACCATCGCCGATTTTGTAGCAGATAAGCGCGCGCCCACCCCTTCTGCTGCGGCAGAGTTGGTAAGCCCAGATCAAAGTGCTTTGCAGCAAACGCTGCGCGGTTTTCAAGTGCGTCTGCAGCAGATGGTGCAGCAGCGGCTGCGTCATTATCAAAATCAGCTGGAACATCTCAGTAAGCGACTGCGGCATCCGCGACAGATTTTGCAAGATCAAGCGCAGCGATTGGATATGGTAATGCTGCGTTTTAATCGCCTATCGCCCCAACTTTTTTGTCAGCAGAAACAGCAGCTTGATGCGGTGGATAAGAGATTAATACTTATCATTAAATCACAGCTTGTTGAAAAGCAACAAACGCTCGCCGGGTTGGCGCAAATACTGGATGCGCTAAGCCCACTTGCCACCCTTTCGCGCGGCTATGCCATCGTGCAAAAAATAGATGGGTCTATCGTTATCAATGCCAGTCAGGTCAAGCCACTAGAGTCAATTGATATCACCTTGGCTCAGGGTAAAATACACTGCATCGCTCAATAAACAGCTGATCTCTATGTAATCAATCTTGCCGCGCTATGGCCGGCGCCATTTTGCCTCGTAAAACCAGAGTTATCCACAAACATATTCACGGAAATTGTGGATAAGATTCTGTGGATAAGTTATTAACAATGACTTGCAAGAACAGATGAGTGCGTCGTCCTGTGATTGGCATAGCCAAGCCACAGGATCCAGGCTAAAATTTAATGGCAAACACTGGATCCTGACGAATGCTGCGCATTGTCAGGACGACAAACGTCACCGGAGAACCCCATGATCACCCTTTACAGCTACTTTAGATCGACCGCCGCATACCGCGTTAGAATCGCACTTCAGTACAAAGGCATACCGTTTTCCACCCTACCCGTCAATCTAGCCACTCAGGAGCATACTGAAGCGCGATATAAAAAAGAGAACCCTCAAGGTCGGGTACCGTTATTAATAGACGGCGACCTACATATTGGTCAATCGATGGCGATTCTGGAATATCTGGAAGAGCAATACCCTACTCACCCACTCCTGCCAAAATCTGCCGGTGATCGCGCCTGGGTACGTTATGTCACGCAAATTGTGGTGAGCGATATGCACCCCCTGAATAATTCCAGCGTATTGCAATATTTAGAAAATGCATTGCATCATTCAAAACCAGAAATTTTACAGTGGTATTTTCATTGGCTCACTGCTGGGTTTGATGCATTGGAAAAAGTGATTGCTCAAAAAAGCAATGGTCAATATTGCCTGCACAACCAATTAACCCTGGCGGATGTTTGCTTGATTCCGCAGATTTTCAATGCGCATCGCTTTGGATTTGTTATGGATCACTACCCAACGTTGATATCCATTTATACCCACTGTACCGGGCTGCCGTTTTTTAAAAACGCCAGTCCAGAACAACAACCGGATTATGTGGTAACACAATCACCGTTTGTGAGCCGTTGATTATGCCTCAAGACCTAAAAAGTTTTTTACAATCTCCTGGCATTCTGGATAACGTGGTATACAATACAACTAACAGAATTTTCTATAGTGACTCACCATGTATAATCATGACATCATGGCTGGTATCGTCGGTGCTTTGCTGGTCATTTTACTGATCGGCTTGGTGTTGCGTCGCTTTAATCAACCGCATGTCATTGGGTATTTGATTGCGGGTGTTATTTTAGGCCCTGAAGTATTGGGGCTGGTGACCAACCATGAAACGCTATCACGCATGGGCGATTTTGGCGTGATGCTGCTGCTGTTCTTTATTGGACTGGAAGTCTCTCTGCCCCGCCTGATTTCACGTTGGAGGCTCGTGGTCACTTCGACCATCGCTCAAATTTTAATTAGCGTTGGCATGATGATACTCGTGGGGCGCTTTGCCGGATGGCCTTTTGGCAGAAGCATTTTACTGGGTTTTATCATCAGCTTAAGCAGCACTGCGGTGGTGATTAAAATCCTGGAAGACTGGAAAGAAATTAACACGCCTATTGGCCAGAAAGTCTTGGGGATATTACTCTTTCAAGATATTGCCTTGATTCCCATGATCTTAATTTTGAATTTCTTCAGCTCAACCACTGGTATTGACGTTCAAACCATGTTGCTACAAACGGTCGGCAGTATTTTGATTATCTGCATGTTAGCCTGGGTGATGATCAAAGGAAAATTTAACCTACCTTACGCTGAAAAAATTCGTCAAGACCATGAGCTACAAATTTTTGTGGCGCTGGTGTTATGCTTTGGTTTGGCCTTTATTACGGGGATGTTTGGTTTATCTTCAGCTCTGGGCGCTTTCGTGGCCGGCGTGGTTATTTCCTTTTCACAAGAAACCAGCTGGGTACAGCATCGTCTAGAACCTTTTAAAGTCGTGTTCGTGGCGTTATTTTTCGTGTCGATTGGCATGCTGGTAGATTTGCAATTCGTTTGGCAAAATTTGATTGAAATTCTCAGCATCGTGATCCTGGTTTTTCTCATCAACAGCTCGGTGATGGCGGTATTATTTCGGCTATTTCGCCATGACTGGCGTTCAGCATTCTATGCGGGCGCGCTCTTGTCACAAATTGGAGAGTTTGGATTTGTGTTGGCGTTAACCGGAAAAAGCATGGGCTTTGTGTCGGATTATACCTATCAACTTACGCTATCCATTATTGCGTTTACCCTGTTATTTAGCCCACTGTGGATTAACTTTGTCAAACGCAGCCGCGATCTGCATGTAATCAAACTCTATAAAGTCAAGGCAAGTGAAAGCGCCGTTCACGTCAGCAGCAAAGAACATGCGGATGATGTGGAATAAGTTAAGAGTTAATCATCACTTTGTCCGCCGAAATTCCCATCTGTTGCGCGCGATTGAGACTAATGGGCGCTTCACTGAGCTTAAGTTCAGTCGCTTGTTCATGGTGGATTTTGCTGGTCAGTGAATAGCGCTCATCCAATGCTCGTGTTTCAGAAACTCCACTATGAATTAATTCTTTGATGTTGCGAATCACAGATTCTGCCACATAACGCACTCGCTCTAAACACGCAGACACATGGTGCAGCACAAAATTCGCCTGATGTGCGGTCAGTTGAACCTCATGATGCAACGCATTCCAACGCGCCGACTGGGTGTTCAGCACCTGCTTGGCTTGCAAAGAAACCGACCCTTCCGTCGATTGCAACAGTAAATCACCGCGAACACTGATCTGGCTCTGACTGCTATTGGCTTGCACCAACACCGCTAAAATAAAATATTCCCCAGGCGTGAGACAGCAGATCAGCACCTGATCGTCGACTTCTGGTTCTAACAAACAACTGGCAGCTCGTGCAGCAACCATCATCACCCCGCTTTGCGGTTTCAGCGTGTAACCCAGTTCATTTTTTTCGTGCACGCGGGCTTTCATTAATAATTGCTCAGAACCAATCGATATGGGAACGATGGTTGAGGTTTTTTTGAGGGCGGTGGCTTGCATGATTCACTCCTGCATTCTTTAAGAGCAGTTTATAATACAATCATTGCAATGTCCAGTATTTTATTGAATCACCCGCAACATTTCAGTACTATGAATCACTGTTCTTGCAACCATGAATATCATGCCCTATTTATCCTCTCTCAAAGCCATCTTATCCAGCCGCAAACTGCTGGCGTTGTTTTTCCTCGGCTTTGCTTCTGGCTTGCCGATGGCGCTGAGCGTTTCCACATTAAGCGCTTGGTATACCCAAGACGGCATCAGCCTCATGGGCATTGGCATGCTCAGCTTGATCGGCCAACCTTACGTCTATAAATTTATTTGGTCACCGCTGATGGATCGCTATGTACCGCCCTGTCTAGGTCGGCGTCGTGGCTGGATCTTAATCATACAATTATTATTGATTATTAGCTTGATTGGCATGACCACGCTACGCCCCGCCACCAGTCCATTACTGCTTGCGGGTGTTGCGTTATTGGTGGCGTTTTGCTCGGCATCACAGGACATCAGCATCGGCGCCTATATGATCGATATCGCCACGCCCACCGAACGTGGGCTGATCGCCGCCAGCCAAAACACAGGCTACCGCATTGCGATGATTATCTCCGGCGCACTGGCCTTGGTGATGGCGCAGCACTTCGGTTGGCACGTCACTTATTTAATCATGGCTGCATTAATGTTGATCGGTGTCATCACCTGTTTTTGGGCACCAGAACCTGAGCAACACTCCGACAACCCTTCACCCACAACACTCAAAGCTGCTGTAGTTGAACCATTTGTCGATTTCTTCCAGCGCTTTGGATTAAAAACGGCACTACTGTTACTGTTGATTTTGATTTTATACAAATTGGGCGATGCTTTTGCACTGGCGCTCAATACGACGTTTTTACTGCGCCACTTGGGGTTTTCACTCACCGAAGTCGGCCTGGCCAATAAATCCATGAGCATGATCGCTGCCATTTTGGGCGGCATTGTGGGCGGTATTATCATGCTGCGGCTCAATTTATTCCGCGCACTGGTGATCTTCGGCATCTTGCAAGGGTTATCGAATTTAACCTATATGTGGCTATCCATCATTGGCCACAATTTTCTCTTGATGATGTTCGCCATTTTTACCGAACAGTTCTGCAGTGGTTTGGGTACGGTAGCGTTTACTGCGCTGCTGATGGGGTTGTGTAATCAACGCTATTCCGCGACACAATATGCGTTATTGTCTGCGCTTACCGCCATTGGTCGTGTTTACGTCGGTCCGGCAGCTGCAATGATGATTGTTCATATCGGCTGGACCTGGTTTTATTTCTGGACGTTTGTCATTGCACTACCGGGTGTAGCGTTGCTGTTTGTAATAAAAAAACATATTAATACATAAATATTTGCTATAAATAATTGACAATATATCATATAAAATATATAATACCTCCTCTCACAATAAAGAGGAGGATGCAAATGAGCGGCTCACCAGAAACCGACTTACTTTTACTTAAACCTATTGATCAATATAGACAATCATACGAAAGAGCAAAAAGTTGGAAAGGTGGATGCTCCGATCCCCGGGGATATATTAATCTTAAGGAATATATATATGCAGCTATAACGGCACATAAAAACGGCATACAATATTTAGAGTCTTTTCCAGGAAAACTACCCAGTCCGACAGATCCGGCAGAAAGTTTACCCGACCCAAGACAAGAAAATGTAATAGCAATTTCAAAAAAAGATATGGATGACTTCCGCTCAGTGATCGCGGGCCTAGCAGAAATAGAAACTGAGTTAAAAGAAATCAGCCTTGGCAAAAAACTAAAAGTAATTCAGCTTCCTAAGCTACCTGATTTTCTGGGGGGCTTTACAGCAATTGATTTTAGTACAAATGTTTTAAAAGGCTCTTACGATAAACTACATGAAGCAGTGTATGCCCAAGCACCAGGGGAAAAAGTAACACTAACCCTGTGTTGTCGCGCCGTATGTGGCGCCATATTTGGCGCTACCGCCTGTGCCGCCGCAACGCTTGGTGTAATCTGCATAGTAGGAAGTATCTTTCAAGGAGGTGCACCTCCTGTTAACACCCCCCAAGATAATTGCTTAACGAATGCATGCTGTTTTTGTTGTTCAGGAACAGGGTTTGCCAGTTATGATACTTATGCATGTTGTGACAAACAAGCACCAGAGCGAAACTGTTGTAGCTTTACAGGGGCGTTTTTTTCCTGTAAAGAAAACGATCGTCACGATACACCCGTAGGGGTAGAAATACCCACGCAGGCAAGGATGGGCTAGCTGTGTTGGGCTAGCTGTAGCATCATTACAATATTATGTGCTACGCTCTTGTGACCGACATTCCCCCATCGAGCATAATCGCTGATCCAGTGATCGATTGATTCTCGGCAGAACACAACTGCCCCACCCAGCGCGTCACTTCTTGCAGAGAGACGAGCTTACCCGTCAATTGCTCTTGAGCAAAGCGCTGTAACGTCTCGGCAGCGGACAGATTCCATTGCTTGGCAAAATACGCTGCAGCATAGTGCGTCAAACCAGTATCGGCAACGGTTGAAGGACAAAGCGCATTAATCAAAATATTATCACCGACGATTTCAGTGCTGGCGGCTTTGGCCAATTGAATCAACGCAGCTTTGCTCATGCCATAGGCGGTGCCTAATGAGCGCCCAATCAATCCTTGCTCGGAACCCATCAGTAAAATACGACCGTAGTGTTGTTGACGCATAATCGGCAACACCGCTTGCACGCAGTAATAAGCGCCAAATACATTAGTGGCAAAAACTTGCTGCAACGCTTCTGGCGGTGTATGTTCAATCGAGGATAATAATTGCACACCGGCGTTGGCAATTAGAATATCGATACGTCCGTGGCGTTGAATAATACGGCCAATCCCTTGTTGAACTTGTGCGGGATTAGAAACATCACAGGGCTCTGCAGACTGCAAATCCAGTACCCATACTTTCGCGCCTTCTTGGGTAAAATACTCAGCGATGGCAAGGCCAATTCCCCGCGCACCGCCTGTCACCACAACCACTTGATTGGTAAATCGGTTTGCCATTTATATGCCTATCTATTATGATGACCACCATTTTCACCGATTACCTGACCAGAAGCAACCCATGTTAAGCCTCATTCACACCCTCAATCAATGGCCATTTTGGTTGACTTGGATTATTCAACTGCTTTTTTGTTACAGCGCAGTGCTCGTTATGATGCGCCTGCTCGGTCAAAATGGCATTTATGTTTTTATGGCAGTCATGGTGATTGCCGGCAATATTCAAGTAACCAAGTTGGTCAATTTCCCGTTTTATGACAACCCTGTTCCACTGGGTACCACCCTGTTTGCAGCAACCTATTTGGCCACGGATATTTTAACCGAATATTATGGAGCCGCTGCGGCACGCCGTGGCATTTTGCTGGCATTTTCTGGTATGGTGCTGATGGTAATTACCATGGTGCTGACCCTTGGCTTTACCCCACTGACGATGCTGCAATCGATCCAAGCTGGCATGCCCGAAGCCACTGACTCACAAAAGGCCTTGCTCACCATTTTTACCCCAGCACCAGCGTTATTGCTGGCAAGCCTTTCATCGTTTTTGATCAGCCAATTTACTGATGTTTGGATCTTCTCCTTAATCAAACGTCTAACCCACCAAAAATGGTTATGGCTACGCAACAACTTATCTTGCTGGCTCTCCGCGCTGCTCGATAACACTGTCTTTAGCCTGCTGGCATGGCGCCTGTTTTCCAGCAGCCCAGTGCCTTGGCATACTTTAATCCTTGGGTATATTTTAGGAACGTACTTATTGCGCGTGATAATTTCCGCTATGAATACGCCTTTTATCTACTTAGCCGCCAAGCAATTACGCCCACAAACACATGATTTGCAGGCTTAAGATATTTTTAAAAAAATATGTACAAAAAACGCTTGCACTGTTTATCAGCATATCGTACAATTCACACCCAAGATCAGAGCAACCTCTGGTCGGACTCCAGGAGTGTCATGAAAAGACACTCTTTCCTTAACACTAATAAGAGGAATATAACATGCCTGCTACTATGCATTACAACAAACAAGCCGTTTATACGGGTAACAAAATTGGCCACCCCTTGAATGAACAAGTGGCTCGAGCCGTAAAAAGCTACTTCGACAACCTGGGCGAACAAACCCCAGAAAACGTGTATGAACTGGTTCTGCACGAAGTAGAATTACCTTTGATTAAAGAAACCATGGACTATTGCCGTCACAACCAAAGCCAAGCGGCTCGTATCCTTGGCATCAACCGCGGTACCTTCCGCAAAAAATTAGCGTTCTACGGAATGTTATAATTTCTGATAAAGCCAGAAAGTCAAAACCCGCCACGTACAAGCAAGGCGGGTTTTTTTTATTTAAAGCAATAAAAAAGTCTTGATTTTGGACATATTAAAGCTTTATAATGACCTTAAAATATTCATTAGGTCTCAAATAAATGAAAAAAGAATCCATTTCCATCCGCTTCTACGTTGAACAAGCGGGTCGTGAGATTGATCTATCGGTGATGTCGTTGCGTTACACCTGTAAAATTCATTCTGATTATGCGATTGTGGTTGATGTGGTGGATGGTGATGGTTCGCAATCGACATTTGATATATCTCCAGACAGCATTGCCAGCCAATGGGCAAAGGTAATGGTGTCGTTTCACAAGTCCGGTAAATCGATGTGCCTGCAGGGTTTGGTGCGTTCGGTGAAAGCCGTGCCCTACTTCAGCCAACGCCAGCGTATTTTACGGATAACCCTGAGCTCTGAGTTATCACGCGGCTTTTCGCGTTACCGCTCGGTGATTTACTACAGCCCAACAATGATAGATGTGTTAAACAAAGGCATCAAAGACCAAGCGCAGCAGAATAATGCAGCCAATTATACCGATTTCCAATGGCGGATTAATGCGCCCGACACCAACCAATATCCACAACATTTTCAGTTGGGCCAGTTCGGCGAAACCGATGGCGAATTTATCTCGCGCACCATTATGCGCCACGGTGCGTGGTTCAATTATTACCAGGATTTATCGGCTTCATTACACGACAAATCCAGCAAAGTCGCCTTTGTGGTGGGTGACAGCAATGCCGGGTTTATACGCTATGCAAATCCGATTAAGCTTTTGGAAGACACCGATATGCAAGGTGATGGCGTATATCTAAAAGCCGGATACTACAGCGACAGCATGGGTATTAGAAAGATTTGTGCGTCTTATTATGATGAATCCAGTGGCAAAACCCTTGTTGATGAAACTCAGGTTGTTTATAACAAAACAGTGTTGCGTAATTGGAACCTGAAAGTACCGTTTAATAATCTCAATCAGGATCAGGTAACCCGCTATGCTTCAAATGCTGCGGATGCCGAGCGGGTTCGCAAAAGAAAACTGGATGGGTTTTTTCAGGGGCATTTGATTCAAGCAGGCAATATCATTGACCTGGATATTGGTCGCTATGGCATTAATGGGGATTGTATTGTTACCGAAGTTTGCTATCAATTTTATCCCGATGAAAATAGCGATGCGCTGATTTACGAACAAGACCATAGCTTTGTAGCGTATGAACTCAGCGCGCCCTATCGCGAAAAACTGCTGGATCACAACGCCAACTTACCCATTTACACCGGCGCGATGTCTGGCGTGTTTGCCGAAACCGGCGGAAAAGACACCGTCACCCCCGACGAACAAGGCCGCATTCCGGTGATTTTCCCCTTTGACCAAAGCTATTTTTGCAATGGCGCCAAAGCACGCTATACCCGATTGTCGGCAAAATTAAATTCCGGTGATGCAGGCGTGTCCTTCCCCTACTACGCCGACACCGAATTCCAAGTATCATTTGCCGATGGCTGCATCGACCGACCATTGATCATGGGCACCGCCGCAACCAATCAATCGCAACACATTCACTCACCGGAGTTGCAACAACGCACCGCACACGTGTTGCCACAAGGTCAGGAGATGACGTATACCAACACCCTGGGCAATACCACTGCGATGAAATTTGGCACCAAGCACCAGGAAGGCGATCATCATACGTTTATGATGTTGAACAACTACCCATCGCAAACCAGAGAAGGTGATAAACATTTAGACTTTGTGCAGGCAACCACTGCCAATCATGAGCATCAGATTACTGGCAATTTGACTGAAAAGTTTGGAGGTAATAAGGTTCAGGGGGCACAAGAACAAGATATGCCGCATTGGATTACCCTGGGGTATTTTGACCAATACAGTCAACCGGTGAAAGACTTACCGTACAGTGTCACCTTTGATGATGGCAGCACCCAGCAAGGCAAATTACCGGCCAGCGGTAAAGTTACGCTAAGCGACCTTAAAGCCAAACAAGCCACCAAAATTGCCTATGGCGACCCGGCGGCACAAAGCAAATTGCAAACACAGCGACAAAAGCTGCAAATGGCTTTGGATGGTATTATCAATCAAGTTAAAGCTCAGGCCAAAAAAGACAATCAGGAATTGCAACAACACAACGACCTCTGGCAACGCTGGCAAGAAGGCAAATCTTTCTCTGGCGGCATGTTTGACAGCTTATGGAGCCAAGCCAAATCGGTGGCGCAAACCGCAAAAACTGCCTATGAAATTGCCGTTAATGGCATCACACCACAACAGCTTCAAGCCGTACGCAATGCCCTGAATAATGTGAAACAAACTATGATGCTATTAGCCAGCGACAAACCAACACAAGATATGTTAGAAAATTTCGCCAAGCAATACGCTGCAGCAGCTTCGCCTCTCCAAATTGCAAGAATCGCCGGTGAATGTACAGGATATGTTGTTCCTGCGGTTGCCGCAGCCATTTTAACCGCTGGCGTGGGTGACGTTGCCATTGTGGCAGAAGATGCTGGCGCAGCGT
>CANJVU010000014.1 GCA_947478525.1 Thiotrichales bacterium | reverse complement strand
TTGCCGGAGATAAAAAAGCAGGTTGCCAATTATCAGAAATTTACTGAACTCACTACGGAGTGGAAGGCGCTTGCTGCGGATTTGGGAAAATTAAAGTCAAAGTTAGTGGCTGAGAAATAATTACACGGAGAACTCGTCACTCACAAGTAGATGACAATACTCTTTCAAAACAAGAAGCTGAAAACTTTTCTAGCCAGTTGCTAAAACTTTACCGCCAGGAACTAAACTTTATCGAGTTGTTGATGATAATCTTAATGCAAATGGTCGCTATTGGGCATATGATTTACCAAACTCTAAACCTGAATGGCGTTCAATGTTTGCTGTTAAGAGCTGGAATGCCGATGGTAGCTATGTTGAATATACGGTTGACTCAAAAGGTCTGCCAGTATGGGAAGGAAAAGCTGCTAGCCAATCTTATGATAATGGCTGGCTACAAGCTGGCGGTGGTAATCAAGTTTTTGTACCGCAAGCAGCTAAATTGATACCTAAAAATCTACCAAGAATACCAACAAATTGGAGTTAGTATGGACATTTTATTTACTCAACTGCTTTCTGAAATTGAAAAATTTCTTGATGTTGCAAAGCTTTCTTTTTCCAAACTGTCGCCGCTAGGTATAGATGATGAAAAAACTGGAGATTTACCGAGAGAGCAAAAATATTGGCAAGGTATAATAGATGAAACTCAACAACAATACACCAAGCTTCAAACACTTCTTAACTTAACGCCTGAAGTTAACCTAGGTGATAGAGCAATTGATCAGAGATTAATATTTTTTAGAGAAATACCACGACGAATTTCAGAGGCGCCACCAGAGTGGTCAGCTTATTACCCTGAAATTCAAAAGTGTCTCGGAGATATGTACAGTACACGTGTTGCCATAGAAAAAAAATACTTTCTTGGTCAGCATATGAAAAGAGGCGCTGTTTAATTGACAAGAAAAAACTTTTGGTAAATGCTGAAAGTGTTGGGTTTTGAAGGGGTCTACCTGGTAGGCACGATTAGATTCGAACTAACGACCCCCACCATGTCAAGGTGGTGCTCTAACCAACTGAGCTACGTGCCTAAAGTGCGTGGCATTCTACCTGATATAAGCTGCCTATGACAAGCGTTTATTACGTCATCGCTTAAGAGGGTTCTTTTAAATCATAGTGTTCGCGAATCATGTATACCAATGCAGCGAGCGCTAAAGTCACCACAATACCAATAAGGGATTCAAAAAACCGGGAAAAGCTATTCACCCAGGGGCTCACGTAGCCACTGACTTGGCTTACCGCGAAAATAATGGCGACAGTAATGCAACATAAGCGATAAACCGAGAGGCGCAAGAGCGCACAGATCATCACAGAAAAAATCATGCAGATAAAAAATGACCAGTAGTGATAACCAAATAACGAGAAGCCAATCCAACTGATCAGCACCCCGACCAAGGTTCCCAGAATACGAATTTGTGCATTTTTAAGCATTTCTTTATATTTGACGTGCTCAATAACCACGGCGGAAATCATCGCCCACAACCCACCAATCAAAGGACTACCGGCATCTAAATAACCAGATAACATTCCACCCAGTAAAAAACTGACCAAGGCAGCTACAGCAGCTTCTACTGCAGTCAATAATTTTAAACGGCGCACGATGGTTTTTAACATAGTAGGCTCCTACTTATTGAAACAAAGAACGGCTTTTTAAGGGCTTGTGGCCGGTGTAATGATCGATCCAGCTGCGCATCAAGTATTTTGCCGTTTTCAACACTTCAGGATCATGCCATTCTTGTTGTTCAATCGCAAGCAAATGTGCGCCTAAATAGTTTCTGGCTGTAGGTGAGCTGACTTGAATCGGTAATGTTCCTGGTAATAATTCATAATAGGCAGAGGGATTGATGGGGTCGAGATTAGTATTAATAGACAGCGTTGGCATATATCCTAATGTTGTCAGTAAATTCCATTCAAAGGTTCTCAGCGCAGGCTCAAGAATGCCTGTAGACAAGACCCCTAGTGTGTGCTGATATTCATTAAAAAGGGATGGTAATGGTTCTTTTTCTGGCAATAGCCGCATTAAAAGTTCATTGAGATAGAGTCCTGCATATAACGACTTTCCTTGTAGTGCAGTTAAATCACCCATTATTTGAATCGATTTTAAATTAAAAATATTTCCTTTTCCTACCAGATCAACCTCTAAAAATAGAAAGGGTTGCAGCATGTTTTTTTGCTGGCGTCGAGTTTTCACCCCTTTCGCCATTGCAGTGACATAACCTAATTCTTTGCTCCAAAGCTTCACAATAGCACTGGTATCACCATAGGCATATTGATGAATAACATAAGCGAGATCCACAAACTTCCTATTATATTTAAAGCAAAATATCGCTGTATGTTAACAGCATCCTGAGCTTTACAGAACCATTTTCGCAGTGTATAGTAAAAATGTTGCAACCTTTTTAGGGGGCAACTGTCGTTTAATAATATAAGGTTTTAAAATCATGAGTGAACGTAATACTGGAACCGTTAAATGGTTTGATTCAGGCAAAGGATTTGGATTTATTCAACAAGGTGATGGCGCCGATATTTTCGTACATTACAAGAATATCCGCGGCGAAGGCTACCGTTCTTTGAAAGAAGGTCAAGCGGTTGAATTCAACCTGGTCAAAGGTGACAAAGGCCTGCAAGCTGACGACGTTACAGCGATCGGCGAGTAGTTGCCAATAACATTGCTGCCTTCACTGGCGCAAATGTTTTGCGGTGAATTTCACAAATACCTACCGTGTTGAGCGCTGTTATATGCGCAACGGTAGGATATCCACTGTGCTTTTCAAAGCCATAGTTTGGGTATTTTTTTGCAAATGAGTGCATGAGACGGTCGCGCGCAACTTTTGCTAAAATTGAGGCTGCACTGATCGCTGCAATTTTACTGTCTCCTTGCACCATGGCTTCCGATGACATGGGTAGATCAGGACAGAAATTGCCATCAACCAACACATGATTGGGCATAATTGACAGCGACATCACCGCCCTTTTCATTGCTAATAAACTCGCCTGTAGGATATTCAATTCGTCTATTTCTACTACACTGGCTTCTGCAATACTCCACGCTAATGCATTCTCTTGAATAACATCAAATAGATGTTCGCGTCGCTTGGGGGATATTTTTTTGGAATCCGCCAGGCCTTCGATGGGTCGATTGGGATCGAGAATAACAGCGGCAGCGAATACTGGACCCGCTAATGGGCCGCGACCCGCTTCGTCGACGCCGGCGATTAGCATGGAGTTTTTCTATTTAATAGTTGAATCACCGCCTCCGCTGCCTTTTGATCTGCCTGCTGCCGCAGCATTTCATGCATCTTATAAAAGCGTGCAATCGTAGCCTGCTGTGTTTCAGGGTGTTGCAAACGCTGCAATACCAATGGCGTCAAATGTTCGGCAGTCGCTTGATCTTGAATACACTCAGGAATCAATTGTTCACCGGCAATAATATTGGGTAAGGAGAAGCGACGAATATTCACCATCAATCGCGCAATTAAAAACGAAAACCAGCCAAATCGATACGCCATCACCATCGGTTTTTTCAGCAGCATCGCTTCTAGTGTTGCGGTTCCTGAAGCCAACAACACCACATCTGACGCCATCATTGCCGCTTGCGCCTGGCCATCCAAAATCTTAATCGACAATTGATTGAGTAATCCTTGATGCGCAACCAACAATGGTTTCAATTTAGCATGCGCGATAGGTAATATCACTTGTAATTCAGGCAGCACTTTTTTGCAGGCCAAAGCGGTTTGTAAAAACGGTTGCAATAAATAGTGCCATTCACTGCGGCGACTGCCTGGCAATACCGCCAAGAAAGGTCCATTACCAATGAGTCCCAATTTTTGTCGAGCTTCCAATACATTTGGCTCTAATGGAATTTGATCCGCCAAAGGATGCCCCACAAAACACGCGGCATGTTGATGTTTTTCATAGAGCGCTACTTCAAACGGTAAAATACACAACACCAGATCCGTGGCTTTTTTAATTTTATGAATGCGCCAGGGCTTCCAGGCCCAAATCGAGGGGCTAACATAATGAACGGTCTTGATACCTTTTTCGTGCAACCGTTGCTCGACCGTCAAATTAAAATCCGGTGCATCAATGCCAATAAATACATCAGGAGGATTCTGAATAAAATGATTCACAATGCTACGGCGAATTTTTAAAATGGCAGGCAAGCGCTTCAACACCCCCATAATACCCATTACCGACAGCGTTTCCATCGGATAAAGACTTTTGGCACCGGCAGCCTGCATTCTTGGGCCTGCAATGCCTTCAATGATACAATCAGGAAAATGTTTTTTGAGGTGTTGCACCAAACCTTCACCGAGGAGATCGCCAGAGGTTTCGCCGGCAACAATTCCGATACGCATCAACGTACAATCCCACGCTCAGTTAGCTTGAGAAAATCAATAAAGGATTGTATCTCTTTACAATCAATTGCCAAGGGTTCTAGTTGTTGCAAGGCTTCAGCAACCGTCAGTCCTTGACGATAAATAATTTTATAAGCATTACGAATACCGCGAATCGCATCGGCGGAAAAACCTCGGCGCTTCAACCCTTCAACATTAATCCCTCGCACGGTGGTTTCAGCACCTCCTGTCACCATAACGTAGGGCGGCACATCCTTGGTCACAATACACGCATGCGCTAAAAATGCATGTGCACCGATTTTACAAAATTGATGAACACCACAAAAACCGCTAATAATGACGAAATCTGCCGTATGCACGTGCCCAGCCAAACTCGCATTGTTGGCGAAAATACTGTTATTCCCGACCACGCAATCATGGGCAACATGAACATAAGCCATCAGTAAATTGTTATTACCAATTTTGGTAAGCCCTACATCTTGCGTGGTGCCCAAATGAATGGTCACCCCTTCACGAATCACATTGTTATCACCAATTTCCAAGCGTGTCGGTTCATTGGCATACTTCTTATCTTGCGGCACTTCGCCCACAGAAGCAAACTGGAAAATTTTATTGTTTTTACCGATTTTGGTACGGCCATTAACGACCACATGAGGCCCTATCCATGTCCCGGTATCGATTTCAACATGCGGGCCAATAATCGAATATGGACCGATAGTCACCCCTTCGGCAATTTTTGCTGCTGGATCAATGATTGCGCGTGGATCAATCACAACTGCACTTCCTTCATAGCAGCAATCAAATCAACTGAGCAGGCCAACTCACCCCCAACTGAAATATCCGCATGGCTCATCCAAATACCGCGTTTCTCACGCCCCATTTGAGCGGTAATCATCAGTTGATCTCCGGGGAAAACTGGACGCTTGAAGCGCGCGTTATCGATCCCTGCAAAATAAATCAACTCATTAGGTTTGCGCTTTTGACCCGTTTGTATTTCTCGTGTTTTCAATACCAACAATGCAGATGCCTGTGCCGCCGCCTCCAGCATCAATACACCTGGCATCACAGGCGCACCAGGGAAATGCCCATTAAAAAATGGTTCATTGAACGTCACATTTTTTAACGCCAATAAGCGCTCGCCAGGTAATAACTCGAGCACTTTATCGATCAATAAAAATGGGTAGCGATGAGGCAATATTTCTAATATTTCTCGAATATCCATCATAACCTATATTCCCTTTTCCAATTGTTTAACGTGTTGTTCTAGTAACTGAATACGTTCTACATACTTACCCATTCGATTAAAATAGGCCAATCCACGCGCCCATTCTTTACCTTCTCTGGCGGGTATCGCACTGCCATAAAACCCTGGCTTATCAATTGACTTGGAAACTCCCGTCATACCAGCCAAATATACTTTATCGACAATATGCAAATGCCCAGCAATACCACAAGCACCTCCGATCATACAATACTTACCTATGGTAACGCTACCGGCAATTCCAACACCTGCTGCAATCGCTGTATGTTCACCAATCACTACATTATGACCGACCTGAATAAGATTATCTAGCTTAACACCTTGCTTGATATGGGTATTGCCCAAAGCGCCGCGATCCACCGTGGTATTGGCACCAATTTCAACATCATCTTCAATAATGACACTGCCTAATTGGGGTATCTTAATCCACTTACCCTGATCTTGCGCATTACCGAAGCCATCACTGCCAATCACTACGCCAGAATGCAACGTACAACGTTGACCAATGCTGATATGATGATATAACGTTACACTGGGTTTAAGCACAGTATCATCACCGATGACAACACCTGCATCAATGATACAGCCATGGCCAATCACCACACGCTCCCCTAAGGTAACACCCGCCCCAATCACCACATGATGACCAATGGAAACGCTCTCTGGGATGTGAGCACTAGGGTCAATGATCGCGGTTTTAGCCGTTCCGGCTTTAGCCACAGGTGTTTGATCAAAAAAAGCGGCGACTTTAGCAAAGCCCAAGTAAGGGTTAGCCATCGCCAAAGTAGGCACCAATGATTCAGAAGCATGTTCTGCTTTGACCATTACTGCAGCGGCGTGAGTATTTTTAAGCTGCGTCAAATATTTATCATTGGTAAAAAAACTTAACTGCATCGATTGCGCATGATCCAAAGGCGCAATGCCTTGGATTTGAATATCAGGTTTACCACGCAGATCTAACGTAGCACCTAATTTGTTAGCCAGTTCAGAGAGTGAAATGGATTTGGTCATGTTTAACCTACGAGTTCACAGTGAGATTCTTATCCCCTCCTCCCTTGTGCAGGAGGGTTAGGGCGGAGGGGACAGAATTTATTAATTACTTCTCAGTTTTCATAATAGCAACCACTTGCGCAGTCACATCCAAAGATGGCGCAACAAAAGGCGTTGCCTCACTATTAAATACCAACGATAAATTGTTTTTGGTAGCCACTTGATTAATTGCAGTCATCAACGCTGCATTAAAGTCGCCAGCAGCGGCCTGTTCTTTTTGCGCTTCTGATTTTTGCAAAGCAGTAACTTGTTGTTGGAACGCATCTTGCTGCTGCATTAATTGTTTTTCTTGTGCATCTTTAGCATCTTGTGACATAGTAGGTGCATTGCGATTCAACGCTTGTACTTGTTGTTCCAAGGTAGCTTGTTGTTTTTTCAATGCAGCCACTTGAGGCTTAAGATTCGCCTTCAGGGTATTCAGTGTCGCATTACCCTGCGGCACTTGCTGGAAGACTTCCATATAATTCACCACACCAAACTGCTGAGCAGGCGCAACAGGGCTTGCGGCCATGGCCGTACCCATCACCAGAGAACCAGCCAATAGCATGGCCGATAAGATTGATTTTTTCATAACGATCTCCTTATTATTTTAGTTGTTGAACTGTCCACCGATAGAAAACTGGAAGATATTGGTTTGATCGTTGGCCTGTGAATTAAGCGGTTTTGCCAAACTCACGGCTAACGGTCCAATATGCGGAATCTGCCACTCTAACTCAATACCACTGGAATAACGGATGTTGGCAAAATTAGGAGAATGCGGTGTGGTCGCCCATGAACCGGGAATGGTATAGGTAGAATAAACGTTACCGGCATCAACAAACAAACCCCAACGTACATTGTTATTATCCATAGCAAACGGCATGGGGAAATAAACGTTAGCACTGGCGTTGACACTTAAGTTACCACCTAATGCTTCACCTTCACCGGGTGTGCAAATGGTGGTGTCCGTACAAGTGATGGTATCTCTCGGACCCATACCCCCTTCGGAATAACCCCGCACACTGCCCCAGCCACCGCCGTAGAAGTTTTGATAAAGTGGTAGATTTTTATCTTTGCCATAGCCTTTACCATAATCCATATTCACCCCGGTACCAAAGCTAATACGCTGAGTCAATGGATAGAAAAAGTCTGCTGAGCTGAATAGCTTATACCACGTTAACGTACTACCAGGACCTGCTAAGGTTCCACTGAGGTTTTCTTTATCACCTTTGGTCGGGAAGTAATAACGATCGGTAGAGTTACGCGACCAGCCAGCATTTAAGGTATAGGTATTAAAACTATTACCATACGTACTGGTGAAGTCAGAAACTGCTGCAGAACTACCATCCGAAGGGTTTTCAAGAGAAGTATGATCCAAACCACCACCGACGGTGAAGGAATCAGTATCATTCAATGGGAAAGTATAGTTTAAGGTTGTTCCAATGGAGTTAGTCGTGTACGAGGCAATGTCGGTATCGGCATTATCCATCCGCGTCACATAAACGCCAATCGACTGCTGAATACCACTCATGGTAAAGAAAGGTTCGGTATAGTTAAAATTGACGCTCTGATAAGGCTTACTCAACTGCGTATTGATGCTGAAAATATTACCCGTACCAAAAACGTTAGGCATGGTTAACCCGACACCAAATAACACTTTATACAATTGAGAATAACCAATACTGGCGCTGACCTGGTTGGCACTTTGTTCTTTGACATTGAAGTTAGTATCCACCAAATCGCTGGTATTAGGAACTGCATTAGTTTTTTCATCAGCACCCGCCAAGAAGCTGTAGTTACGCATCAGACGTTCTTTCGATGCCTCTACTTTGCTGCGATCATATAAACTGTCTTCTACGTAACGCATTTGTTGGCGCAGCACTTGGTCATTGGTGCTAGTGTTACCAGTAAAATTAATAAAGCGTACATAATACCGTTTTCCAGGGTTTACCTGAAGCGTGATAAATACCGTTTTGGTTTTATCATCAATTTTTGGAATAGGGTTAACCGATGCAAAGGCGTAACCATTATCGCCTAATCTATTTTCAATGCCACGTTCTGTATCCATTACGTTTTGACGCGAAAACAACTGCCCTTTTTGTATGTTGACTAAGCCGTTAATGACAGCGGTAGGTAGAATTAAATCACCACTCAATTCATAGCCACTGAAATGATACTGCGCACCTTGGGTAACATTGATGGTCACGTAGATTTGCTTTTTATCGGGACTTAAAGAAACCTGTACCGAATTAATTCTGAAATTGATATAGCCCCGATCCATATAATACTTAGTCAGTGCATCCATGGACTGCAGCATTTTTTCTTGCGAATACTTATCCGTACTGGTAAAAAAAGCAATAAAGCCAGGGGTTGAAATCATCAGTTGGTTAATCAACTCTTTTTGTGGGAATGCGCTCGCACCGACAATGTTAATTCGCTCAATCTTGGTGGCCAACCCTTCCGAAATGGCGATATTAATATCGACTCGATCACGGGGCAGGTATTCCAAATGGGTGGTCACCTGTACCGCGTACTTACCTTGCGAATAATATTGATCAAGCAAAGACTGGCGAATTTGCCCCAACACCGTCATATTAAGCAAATCACCCGTTTGCAGGCCAGCATTCATCAATACTTGATTTAACTGATCTGTTTTGATGTCTTTGTTACCAGTAAAAGTAATGCTGGCAATGGTTGGACGCTGGTGCGCCTGTACTAACAGCGCATTGCCCTGGCGATATATGCTGATATCATCAAAATACCCAGTGCCATAAAGGGCTTGAATGATTTTCTCAGATTCACCAGGAGTTAAGGTTTGCCCTACTTTTACGGGAATTTTGCTTTGTACTTCTGGCAACAAGCTGGCGTTAACGCCAGAAAGAGTGATTTTCTGCACCACAAACCCTTGCGCATCAACACCCTGTGCCATTACAGAAAAGGGCAAAAAAACTCCGGCAAGCATCGCAACGACAATATATTTTTTTAACATCTGCATATTCAATGAAACAACCCTTCACATCATTTCGAGCGATTGTACCCGAAAGCAATACAAAACACTAACGGGTATTGTGGTTTTTAGTAAATTAATAATCCCAGTGATAGTGACATTGCCGCAAAGACCGGCATCGCGGAACATAAACTGTCCACGCGATCCAGCACGCCACCATGTCCTGGTAATAAACTGCCGCTGTCTTTAACATTAACCTGACGTTTAATCAAGCTCTCAAATAAATCACCCAACATACCCACCAAAATAATAAATATGCCAAAAACAAACATAATCAATTGCTTCACAAGAGAATGCAATTGAGGAATGAAATACGCAATAATAATACCCGCAATGCTCGCCACCACAATACCACCGATTAATCCTTCCACGGTTTTTTTAGGACTTAACGACACTGCCAGGGGATGTTTACCCCATTGTCGACCGCTATAATAAGCTGCAGTGTCGGACAACGAAGTTAACATAAACACATAAAACAACAGCAACCGATCTGTACCGTGCAACAGCATTGCCCCAGACCAACAAGGCACCAACGTTAGCACACCCATCACTAATAAAATGGGTGTCGAACGAATCCACTGACTGTGCTTCAAATTTAACGTTAACAATAAAAACGCAATCGCCCACCACGCCATGCCAATATAAACCGTCCAAACGAGAGCATGAAAACTCAATGCAAAAAATATAAGCATTAATACCTCATAAGCAATCTTACCCCATAAATTGACCCCCATTAAGCCCGCCCATTCCCATGCAGCCAACAAAATAAAGAAGCCAATCAGCGCACCAAATGCCCACTGTGGAAAGGTAAAAATGGCAAATAATGCCAAGAGACCTAACGTAACGCCCGTGATCAATCGTGCACTAAACAAGATCCTTCCCCTTTAATTGTTCATCAATTTTACCAAAACGTCGCGTTTGCTGCGCAAACCATTGTAGCGCCACATCAAACTGCTGCCGATCGAAATCTGGAAAATACGTATCAGTAAAATAAAGTTCACTATAGGCCAATTGCCACACCAAAAAATTGCTGATGCGCGAAACACCGCCGGTACGAATCATTAAATCCGGCATTGGCTGATCACCTGTATAAAGCCTTTGGGTAAAAGCATCTTCAGACAGTTCATTAATATTAATCCTTCCCTCGACCGCTTCGCATGCAATGCTTTTCGCTGCTTGTAAAATATCTGCACGACCCCCATAATTAATGGCAATATTCAGCTGCAACCCCTTATTGCTCTGGGTCAATAACTCAATCTCGGTAATTACCTGCTGTAACTCTGATGCCAACACGTGGGTATCGCCGATGATCTTAATTTTAATCTGACTGCGATGAAGTGTTTGCGCCTCTTTACGCAAATAAAAAATATACATACTCATCAACACCCCCACTTCTTCTTGTGGGCGCGACCAATTTTCACTGCTAAAGGCGTAAACGGTCAATACTGCAATATTGAGTTCGGCACAGGCGCGCACCAATTCACGTACACGCGAGGTCGCTGCCTTATGCCCGAGGGTACGCGGCAAACCACGAGATTTCGCCCAACGACCATTGCCATCCATAATAACGGCGACATGCTGTGGGAGCTTATTTATCCCTTCTGCGGTCATTGCGACAATCCTTATACTTCCATCAACTCTTTTTCTTTCGCTTCGACCAGCTGATCGATTTGTTTGATGGCCTTATCAGTGACTACTTGTGCTTTTTCAGTGGCGCGACGCTCTTCGTCTTCAGAGACTTTTTTATCTTTTAACAGATCTTTAAACTGTGTGATCATGTCTCGACGTACATTGCGAATTGACACGCGACCCGCCTCCGCTTCGTGTCGCACCACCCGAGCCATTTCTTTACGACGATCTTCTGTTAAAGCGGGCAAGGGCACACGAATCACTGAACCTGAAGTGGAAGGGTTCAAGCCAAGATCCGATGTTAAAATAGCTTTCTCAATTGCAGATACCATGGTTTTTTCCCAAGGCGTTACTGACAAGGTACGTGAGTCACTGACCATGACATTAGCGACTTGCGATAGTGGCGTAGGATTACCGTAGTAAGGGACCATAACGTGATCCAACACACTCGGATGTGCGCGCCCCGTGCGAATCTTTGACAAATCCACCTTGATGGCATCAATGGTTTTTTGCATGCGCTTTTCAGCGTCTTTGATGATGGTGTCTATCATGAGAAACAATCCTTATATTCTTGAAAACGACTGCGACATCTTAGCAGAAAAAGAAGGGATGGTTCAAGTAATCAAAGACCCTTCTTCCGCACCCAGTAAGGCAGCTTGCAACGCACCCGGTTTAAACAAGTCAAATACTCGAATCGGAATGCGGTAATCTCTACATTGGCTAAATGCACCAATGTCCATAACTGCCAAACGACGCTCGAGGGCGTCATCAAAACTCAGGCGGACAAAGCGTTTGGCGTCTTTGTACTTGCTGGGGTCCTTGTCATATACGCCATCAACTTTGGTGGCTTTTAATAGCAAATCCGCTTCAATTTCAATGGCACGCAAACTTGCGGTTGAATCGGTAGTGACAAAAGGATTCCCCGTGCCACCGGCAAAAATTACCACGCGACTCTTTGCCATCACTTTACGCGCACGACGAATATCGATAGCAGGAGCAATGCCCGTAATCGCCAATGCTGAAAACAATTCTACTTCACAACCTGCTGCAACAATAGCATCGCGCAAGGCTAAACCATTCAGCACCGTCGCCAGCATACCCATTTGATCAGCAGTCATGCGTGTCAATTGGGTATTGCTGGCGGTAGCACCACGCAAAAAGTTACCGCCACCGACGACAATCGCAATCTCGACTTTCTGCTTAGCCGCCGCCACAATTTGCTGAACCATCGCAGAAATTTGCACTGCATCCAAGCCAAATTGACCTGGGGTAGTTAATGCCTCACCGCTGAGTTTCAGCAATACCCGCTTCATTAATTATACTCCGCGTACTTGCGCCATCACTTCTTTGGCGAAATCCACCTCTTCTTTTTCAATACCTTCACCGGCTTCGAAACGTGCAAAACCAATAACTTCAGCTTGGTGTTGCTTTAACAACGCTGATACTTTTTGTGCAGGATCCTTAACGAAAGGCTGGCCAACGAGACTGATTTCATCGAGGAATTTCTGAATACGACCTTGGGTCATTTTTTCAATGATATCCGCGGGCTTCCCACTGTCTTTGGCTTGAGCAATAAAAATTTCCTTTTCTTTCGCAACGACATCAGCAGACACTTCGCTTGGCAACACCACCAATGGACGATTGGCAGCGATATGCATCGCGAGATCTTTAGCCAATTCGGGTGTACCACCTTTGACTTCAATTACTACGCCAATTTGGCCACCATGATTATAAGTACCAAAGTGATTGGTTGATTTTTTGCTGTACACACGACGAATGCTGAGATTCTCACCCAGTTTAGAAACCAATTCTCTACGGGCGTGATCAATGCTTGCATCCAGCGCTGCCACTTCACTAACGCCACTGCTAAATGCCGCTTCTGCGACTTGTTCAGCAAACTGTTTAAACGAGCCATCACGCGCCACGAAATCGGTTTCGCAGTTGACTTCAACCATTGCAACCTGGTTGCCTGATGCATTCGCTTTGATGACAATTACACCTTCTGCAGCCACACGGCTGGCTTTCTTATCCGCTTTGGCTTGGCCAGCTTTGCGCATATCATCAATAGCGACATCAATGTTTCCATTAGAAGCGACCAAGGCTTTTTTACATTCCATCATGCCAGCGCCAGTACGTTCGCGTAATTCTTTAACCATATCTGCGGTAATGTTTGCCATGTTTATTCCTTATTTGAAATGATCAGAATTAAACGGCCTCTTAACCTCTCCCCTTGTGGGAGAGGTCGAGAAACCGAAGGTTTTGAAGGAAAATCACCTACTCTGCAGCCTTTTTCTTGGTCGCTGAGTTTTTTACCGCGGGTTTTTCTTCCGCAACAGCTTCTACTTTTTTCGCTGTTTTAGGCGCCGAAGGTTTTGCAATGATTTTCTTCGCAGGTTTCTGTTCTTCTTTAACTGCTTCAGCTACGACAGGTTCCGATACCACTACTGGCTCTTCAATCGCCTTAACCGCTTTCTTTTTAACCACGTGCGATTTATCAGATCTCTTGCCTGAGCCTTCTTCTGACTCTTCATCTTCCGCATTGATTTGCGCGGCTTTGCGCGCATCAATGATGGCATCAGCAACGCCTCTCAAATATAAGCGAATCGCACGAATAGCATCGTCATTACCAGGGATTAAATAATCTACGCCTTCAATCATGCCATTGGTATCCACAATCGCAATAACGGGAATACCCAAACGTTGAGCTTCAAGAATCGCAATTTTTTCATGGGTACTATCGATCACAAACAAAACGTCAGGAAGACCGTTCATATTTTTGATTCCCCCGAAACTTCTGTTCAATTTTTTCAAATCGCGGGTTTTTTGTAGCGCTTCTTTCTTGATCATGCGATCAAATGAGCCTTCTTCAGCTGCTTTTTCGATGTCTTTTAAGCGTTTGATCGACTGACGTACGGTTTTGTAGTTGGTCAACATCCCACCCAACCAACGATGGTTAACGTAAGGCATGCCTGCACGAGTCGCTTCTTCGGCGATCGCGTCGTGGGCTGAATTCTTAGTGCCGACGAATAAAATTTTACCGCGTTTGCTGGCCACTTTACCGATAAAATTCAATGCATCATGAAATTTTTGCATGGTAATTTCAAGGTTGATAATGTGGGTTTTATGACGATCGCCAAAAATATACTGCTTCATTTTTGGGTTCCAGTAACGGGTCTGATGACCGAAATGCACACCGGCCGCTAACATATCACGCATTGTGATGGGTTCACTCATTATAATACTCCTGTTGGGTTTATTGGCTCCACATGTCCTACTATTCTCCTAATGACTTCTGCATCAGAACCCGAATAGCATTTATTGACATGCTTCGTATTAGTACTGCCCTTACGGACAATACGGCGTGTTTTATACCATAGATCTCGGCAAACCGCAAATAAATGTGTTACACTTTGGCAAAAATAATGGAACCTACCTGATGTCAACGTTAATTAAAACCCCAGAAGAAATTCAAAAAATGCGTGTTGCTGGGCGCTTGGCTGCTGAAGTTTTAGAAATGATTGAACCTCATGTCAAAGCGGGCGTGACCACCGAACAATTGAATACGATTTGCCATGATTACATTATCAATCATCAAAAAGCCATCCCTGCGCCGCTCAATTACAAAGGCTTCCCTAAATCCATTTGCACCTCGGTCAACCACGTGATCTGCCACGGCATCCCGAGTGATAAAAAACTCAAACTGGGTGATATCATTAATATAGACGTTACCGTGATTAAAGACAGCTACCACGGCGATACCAGCAAAATGTTTGTGATCGGTGCACCGTCTATCCTGGCTAAACGCTTGATTGACATCACCCATCAATGTTTATGGGTCGGCATTAAAATGGTTAAACCAGGTGTGCGTTTGGGCGATATCGGCCACGCCATTCAAAAACTAGCAGAATCTAACCATTTCTCCGTGGTGCGTGAATACTGCGGCCATGGCATTGGCAAAAAATTTCATGAAGATGAAATTCAGATGTGTCATTTTGGTGAACCTAATACCGGCCTGGCACTGAAAGCGGGCATGACTTTCACTATTGAGCCGATGATCAACGCTGGTTCACGCCATGTCTCACACCTCCCGGACGGCTGGACTGCAATCACCAAAGACCGTGCGTTGTCTGCTCAATGGGAACACACCATTTTAGTGACTGATAGCGGATATGAAGTATTAACGTTACGCAAAGAAGAAAAAACTGCTTAACGCCGTTTTTTAAAAAACGCGCGTAGCATTTCACCGCAAGCATCTGCCAATACACCACCCGTCACTTCGACTTGATGATTGAGATAAGTAGATTGAAACAACTGCGCGACACTCTCTGCTGCGCCAGTTTTAGGATCGTAAGCACCAAATACCACGCGCTTGATGCGCGCATGCACCATTGCACCAACGCACATCATACAAGGTTCGAGAGTGACATAAAGCGTAGCATCAAGCAAACGGTAATTAGCCACGCTTTTCGCCGCATCACGCAACGCCATGATTTCGGCGTGACTACTAGGATCATGCAATGTAATCGGTTGATTATAGCCACGACCGATGATTTCGTTGTTCAAGACAACCACCGCCCCTACTGGCACTTCGGCGTTTGCAGCAGCGCACTGCGCCAAGAGCAGTGCTTGTTGCATGTATGTTTCGTCGAAAGCCATCATAATAATGCCACTTATATGCGATTAAATAAGCATACAGGATAGCACATATATTTTTTAAACAATATCAATCTGCAGGAGAGCTTCGGAGATTTCCTGACTCTGTATTGGGTTTGGTTTTTTTCATTGGACTCTCCTCCAATACAGCAACGGCAGTTACCATTTCCCTCACTGGCGTCGTGATATGAGACTTAGCTGAGGCAGCACCATCAGTATTTTCTGATGGTGAGCCCTGTCTTTTTAGGTAACTATCCAGTAACGGCATATGTGCACAACAGGCAGGAACAGCCGCAGGAGCGCCAGAAAACCGTACACGCTGAATCCGTGGTGGCGACCTTAGTAAACTTCGAGGGGCAGCTACAACAGCAGCAGCACCTACGCTCGTATCGGAAGGGTCGGCGTTAAAATTAAAAGACCTTCCTATAGGTCTAACAGCCGTGGGTTTTAACAGGGCATCAAAAGTAATTGCTGCAACTTGTTCAAGCCCAACCTCTAACGAAATTTGCTCTTCAGGCCTTCGGGTTAACAATCCACTAAAGAGAGTTATTAGCTTAATCTTATCATCAGAATTTATTAACCCGAACCGTCTATAGCCCAACTCAACCATTGGTGCAATAAAAAGTCTTTGATGAACATCCACCTGATCAGGAAATACCTTCGGGTTAAATACCCGCTGCACCCATTGATACCACTGATCACGTGCATCTACTTTGAGTGATGGAGTTTGAGCTTTTACCTGAGCAATAAAATTCTCAGGAGTACAAACGCCAGCGAAAATTTGCAACAGTGAAACACCCAAAGCAAAAACATCTGTGCCTATATTATAAAAACGGGTACCTTTGGGAATTTTATCGGCGCTGACCGGGGTTTTTGAAACAACTCCAGCGATAATCGTTCCTGGATTTTTTGATATCCAATACCGATTACCCGATGTTGTTTTTTTACCGCTAATCAACACGCCTTTTTGAGTAGCGACGCCAGGGTTGCGTAGACTTAAATTTCCTGCCGAACCATAATCAATAAAACTTAAGCGCTCACCAAATGCCATATTCTCTGGCTTGATATCTCGATGCAGGATACCTTTATCATGCATCTCTTTTAACTGCGCCAAAGATTGAAGCAAAATTTTCTGAAAAACAGCAACACTCAGTGGCTGAGCAGGTTGACGGCCACGACTAATATATTTTTCTAAAGACTCACCCTTGTTATCCATGAAAATCAATAAATCTTTATCTTTTTGGAATAGGTTTGCACTTTGAGCAACCGCCATCATGCAGCTAATATGGGCTTCATCCTGCATCGCTTTAATATTCAGTTTAGTAGGAACTTCGGGATGCGTGACAATTTTTGCAATTTGCCCATCAGACAAATAAAGTACTGTGGTTTTCCAATCACCTTTAGCAAATTCTTTCTCTTTAGTGATCTCATAATAATGCCAAGAAGCATCTTGCAAAACACGAATGAGCTTTTTATCCGGAATTTCGGCATCTGCAGAAGGTGAATATCTATACTCAAATGATGGCAATGGCATGCCTTCAACCCCTTCTGGCAAAGCTGCCACTGATCCTGCACCCGACATAAATTTTCTCCTCACCCGTCAAGAATAACCAATACAATATCACATTAAAAAATAAAATTAAATATAAAAAATATATTTTAACTGTGATTTATAAAAATAGTTAAATGTGAATTATAAAAATAATCTAAGTGGGATTTGATAGGTCACTGAAACACATAGACCTGCCGCCTCACCAAATGAGAATAATGAACTTAGCAATGAGACGAAAAGATTTTTTTATTGAACACCGCAAACGAATACACCCACCACCATCACCAATTGATCATTACAAAAAATCAACGGCAGATGCTGGCGTTGCCATGGAGGAATACCATATTCCAATAACAGTTTTTTCAGGGTCTGAGAATGTTGACGGCCCCTGGGTTTGCAGCGTGTATTGCCGTAACGAAACCGCACCACTACCTGCGACCAATCCAATGCATCAACTGCCAAGCCTTGTTCTTGCAACAAAACTTTGGTTAAGGGTTTTGGCTGACCTGGCACCATCAACGGCTGTTGACCATTCCACGGTTGCTCAAAGATATCAGGTAATATTTCTCGCTTGACCAAATATAAACACCGTTGATAGCGGCGTAGGTCATACTCACCTAAGCGCATCACGGGATTAGCATCGATTGCGGCATTAACCACTGAGTCAATAGCTTCAAGCAGTTGTGCCCGACTTAAGATGTGCCCGGTTTGACGCCTAATCCAAGCGCGCAACATATGCCGTTGCGCAATGGGCAGATAATCGGTAATGCGATTCAATCGATCGGTCAGATACCCCACCTGCTCATCACCCCAGAAATCAATCAACTCCTGAGCATCGGCACAGTTCTCTGCCACGCGCCCCAGGGTTGGCACGACTGCTGGCCAACGCTTTGCAAGTAATGGCATCACTTGTTGCCGTAGAAAATTACGTTCAAAACGCTGATCTTGATTGCTGTCATCTTCGATCCAAGGCAGTTGATGTTGCTGTGCGTATTGTTGTAGCTGTGCTTTAGATAAAGTGAGAAACGGCCGCCATTGATGACCAATGCCCAATGTCGACCACGCTGGCATTGCCGCCATACCCTCAACCCCAGCTCCACGGAGCATTTGTAATAGAAGCGTTTCGGCTTGATCATCGGCGTGTTGCGCCGTCACCAACACATCACCTTCCTGCATTACCTCAGCAAATGCGGCACGACGAGCTGCTCGTGCCCAGGCTTCGATGCTGTCGCCTTTTTGTGGCTTATCTGGTAGACGCTTAATGATGAGGGGAATATTCAAGGACTGAGTGATACCCTGGCAATGCGCTGCCCATTGATCGGCGTATTGCGACAAACCGTGATGAACATGGATGGCTCTGAGGGGAAATCCAAAATTTTTGAACAATTTTGCTGCAGCGTGTAACAATACCGTTGAATCAACACCGCCACTGTAAGCAATCCAAAGAGTATTGTTATACATGGTTTTAGGCAATTTGCTCAATATTTTCGAAATTGCCAATGAAGCCATGTTATTTCACCGCGAAACGGCCAAAATTCATCATTTTTTGATACCGCTGTTCCAACATTTTTTCTATCGATAATTTCTGTAAGTTTGCCAACTCAAGACTTACCGCTTGTTTTAACGCTTGCGCCGCCTCAACCGGGTGACGATGCGCACCGCCAAAAGGCTCTGCAATAATTTTGTCAATAATGCCCAATTCTTTCAGGCGCGTCGCGGTAATGCCCATAATAGCTGCGGCATCCGGTGCTTTTTCAGCGGTTTTCCACAAAATGGTGGCACAGCCTTCGGGAGAAATGGTGGCAAAATAACTGTACTGCATCATTAGCAGCACATCACCCACACCAATCCCTAAGGCGCCGCCAGAGCAACCTTCGCCAATCACCACGCAAACCACAGGCACTTTCAATTCAGCCATTTCCAATAAATTACGGGCAATGGCTTCGCTCTGACCGCGCTCTTCCGCCTGGATACCAGGGTAGGCACCAGGGGTATCGATGAGGGTGACCACTGGAACCTTAAAACGCTCCGCCAGTTTCATTAAGCGTAATGCTTTGCGATAACCCTCTGGATGCGGCATACCAAAATTACGCATTAATTTTTGCTTGGTATCACGGCCTTTTTGCTGACCGATGACCATTACCGGCAGCCCCCCCAAACGCGCCAAACCACCGACAATAGCGCGGTCATCCGCAAATTGACGATCGCCGCGTAGCTCTTGAAAATCACTAAAAGCATGCTGGATATAGTCGAGGGTATAGGGACGTTCAGGATGACGCGCCAGTTGAATCACTTGCCAATCGGTCAACCCCGCAAAAATCTTTTTGGTGAGTTTATCGCTTTTTTGCTTTAATTTTTCAATTTCCTCGGCAATGTTAATTTCTGCCAAGTCAGTCACTTTGCGTAGCGCCTCTACCTTGGCCTCTAATTCCGCGACGGGTTGTTCAAAATCTAAAAATTGCATGAGTTAAGTATCCTTATTCGTCATAGACCCATTTTTTCAAATACATATTACGCACCCGCGCCCACACATCATCATTCTCGCTGATCATATGTTTGAGCAAGTATTCCGCCTGTTTACTGAATGCACTTTGATTATTCATTGCCACATAGACATCCAGTAGCTTCATGCGCAAATCTAGATTCATCTTATTTTGGCGAATCGCGTTTAGCAATTTTTTTTCTGCAGCATCGTATTGTTGAGCCGCCATGTCATTGCTCACTTCGCCGATGATTTTGGTTTCCGCCGATGCACTGGCCGTCATTTTAGTAGGATCACGTGGCTTCATACCCAGTGTGTTATAACGGGAAACTTCTTTTGGCGCCGACTCACCTCGCCGCCCACCCATCCCCAGACGATGCGTGACAATATGATGCGTCATACGTAATTTTTTTACCAGCCAACGGCTGCGCACATAAAGCCCTAGGGCAATGACAAACAGAATAAACCATAGCCATGACCACCATGAAGAACCCATATCACTATTAATATTAGCATTAGGAATAGGCTGTGCGGTTGCCAATGTATCAGAAGCCGTTGTTGTCGTTGATGCATCAGCTGCAGGAGCTGGAGTAGACTGCATCGGCTGTGAAACAGCAAAGGCTTCTGTTTGAGTTACTGCTGAAGTTTCATTATTGGCTTGCATCACTTCTTGCTTGGTCGTAGGGATTTTCAAGGTTTGTCCCAACGCCAAGGTAACATTATTCGGACCGCCAAAAGCACTAGGATTCAATGATTGAATCGCATTGATCAAATCATCCATCGACACATCTTTGACTCTAAAATGTTTGGCCACCCGCCAGGTGGTGTCACCCTTTTTGGTAGGGCCATAGCTGGTCATGGCAAACGACGTGCTGGCCAATAACACGGTTAAAAATAATACGCCGATGAGCTTAAACATTGAATTCACGCCAATACCCTCGTTGGTTTTCAAACTTGCCTATGGTATCAGGTTATTTTAATAAGGTGTAGACCCTTCATACTTTTTGACACACTTTCAGCATCACTTCACACAACTGTGCTGAAATATTCAGGCCAAATTGCGCGTCCAACTGACGCACACAGGTAGGTGAGGTCACATTGATCTCCGTAATAAATCCACCAATAACATCCAGTCCCACAAACAGCAGGCCTTTTTCACGCAAGGTGGGCCCGACTTGCTGGCATAACCAGTGTTCACGTTCATTCAGCGACATACCATTGACACTGCCACCCGCAGAGATATTAGCACGGGTTTCACCACTTTTAGCAAAACGTGCTAAGGCATAGGGAACCGCTTCGCCATTAATCATTAGAATGCGTTTGTCGCCGTCTTTAATTTCTGGCAAATAACGCTGCACCATGATCTGACGTTGACCAAAGTTGGTCATCAGCTCAATGGTAACGTTGATATTGGCGTCGTTCTGGCGGATTCTGAAAATCGATGCTCCCCCCTTGCCATCCAACGGTTTAAAAATGACGTCATGATATTCCGCAACAAAGGCTTTGATTTGTTGCGCATTACAACTGATCAGGGTATCGGTAATGCAGTGCGGGAACCAGTTGATAAACATTTTTTCGTTACAATCACGCAGGGATTGTGGTTTATTAACCACCAACACGCCCTCTCGCTCAGCCAGCTCTAAAATATAGGTCGCGTAAATAAAATCCATATCAAACGGCGGATCTTTACGCATCATCACAATATCAAGTTTGCTCAACGGAATCTGCTTAGGCGCCTCTAACTCGTACCACGCAGGATCATCAATCAATTGGATATTACGCATTTGCCTGAGGGTGGCATAAGGCTTTGCTTTCACCACCGACAAATCATGAATGTGCATATGATACACTTCCCAGCCACGTTGTTGCGCGGCAAACATCATCGCACTGGTGGTCTCTGTTTCGGTATCAAAGTGGCTCAGTGCATCAGCGACAAATCCTATTTTCATTTACATCCCTCCAGATATTTTTTCAGATATGTTTCAAAACTGATGGTATCATTGGCTTCCAAAGTACATTGCTCTACCCACGATTCTTTGGCCAATTGTTGATAGCGCGCTAATTGCTCATGGGGTAATGGAATAGCTAAGGCGGCTTTTTTTTGGCGATTGGCCAGGTTCAAACACAATTCGGTATAGTCGTTATGATGCGCAGGCAATTGTGCCAACACTTGTGCCGATGGCGTTAATGCCACATCGCTCAATTTTTTCTGTTGCGCCAAAACCGCTTGATGATGGTAATGCTCAGACACTCCTTGATCCATCCATTGTGCAATTTTCAATAATTCTGTAAAAATCGATGCTGCCCATTCTTGCATGGCCATCGCTTCACAGTCGTTTTGCAACATCAACCCCGGCTTGCGACCTTCAGTAGCCACCAGCGCAAAATTATTCCAGGCATTGTGGCAGCGATCAAAACAAATCTCCTCCTGCGGCAATAACAAGCAATACATCATAAACACATCCATAAAGGCCATTTGCGTTTGGTCAATACCCAATGGTAGCAATGGATTTAAATCCAACACCCGCACTTCCAAATAGGCCACACCTCTGGCTTTAAGCGCTGTCGCTGGACGCTCGCAACGCTCAACAATTTGCTTCGGTCGAATTGGGCTATAATATTCATTCTCAATCTGTAAAATGCTATCGCTCAGTTGCCGTTGCTCACCATCGACGTGAACGCCAATCTCACTAAACGGCGCATGGGGTGATTGGGTTGCCGCCAATAAACTATCGGCATAGGTATCCAAATCGTTAAACTGGATCTTTAGCTGCGATTGTGCGGCGTTTTGATACCCCAAACGGCTCATGCGCAAACAAGTGGCGTATTGACCCACCAGGGTTTTTGCATTCACCTCAGATAAAAATTCGGGCACTTCGCCTTTGACTGAGCTTTTCATACAAACGGGTGAAGCACCAAACAAATACGCCAACAACCAATAATGGCGAAAATAACTACGAATCGTTCCCAGGTAACGATTAGAACGAAACTGCGTTAACGGCTGCGTGTTTTTTACCTGTTGCTGTAGCTGTTGAAACAACACATCAGGAAACGAAATATTGTAATGAATCCCCGCAATCGCCTGCATAATGCGACCATAGCGATAGGATAAGCCACGACGGTAGATATGCTTTAAGGTACCCGAATTCGAGGTGCCATAATACGCCAGGCGAATTTCTTCTTGGCGATCGACCCAAGGCGGCATACTGGCAGGCCATAATAATTCTTGATCAAGCTGGCGATAAATCACTGCCTGTAACTCTGATAATTCTTGCATCAGCTTAGGAATACCCTTGACCGGTGGCGTTACCATTTCCAGCAAACTTTCCGAAAAATCAGTGGTAATTGAGGGATGGGTTAATGCCGACCCCAACGACTCCGGATGATCCGTCTGCGCGATTTTGCCTTCTGGGGTTACCCGTAAGTTTTCTTTTTCAATACCACGGACGATGTCCGCCAAATACGTCGGCGATTTTTGCTGTTGTAAAAAAGACAATGTGTTTAAAACTGACATTAGCTGGCATACCTCTCAACCAAATAGGCCAACGCGGTACGGATACCCATGGCTTCACCGCCTTCAGGTCGTCCGGGTTTGGTTTTGGTGTTCCACGCCATGACGTCGATATGCACCCAATCGATGGTGGCATCGACAAATTCTTGTAAGAACAAGGCGGCAGTAATCGAACCGGCATAAGGTCCTTTGGCCATGTTATTGATGTCGGCAATGGAACTATCAAGCAATTCGCGATATTCCGCGACCAAGGGCATATGCCAGATGGGGTCCAGTTGTTCCTGGCCCAACTCCATCCACCGCGCCGCGACTTCGGGGCGGTTGCTGTATAACGCCGGTACATCAGGTCCCAATGCTACGCGGGCAGCACCGGTCAGTGTGGCAAAATCAATGATCATTTCTGGCTGTTCGGTTGAAGCTTCAGCCAACGCATCACATAATACCAGGCGCCCTTCAGCGTCGGTATTGCCAATTTCTACGGTTAAGCCTTTGCGCGTGGTCAACACATCTCCCGGACGAAACGCATTGCCCGCAATGGCATTTTCAGCGGCGGCAATTAATACGCGCAGACATACCGGTAATTGTTGGTCGATGATCATTTTCGCCAAGCCTAATGCATGTGCCGCACCGCCCATGTCTTTTTTCATCAACAACATGCCAGCGTCAGATTTAATATCTAAACCACCACTGTCAAAGGTAATGCCTTTACCCACTAAGGTTACTTTCGGATGACTGGCATCACCCCAACGCAGATCAATCAAGCGCGGTGCATTGGTGGCGGCACGGCCGACCATATGAATCGATGGATAATTGGCTTCGAGCAAAGCATCGCCGACAATGATCTGGCATTGCGCACCGACATCCGCAGCAAAATTAGCGGCTTCATCCGCCAGCGCATCAGGCCCTAAATCTTCTGCGGGCGTGTTAATCAAATCCCTTACCCAACCGATGGTTTCGACGGTTTCTTGCAGACGTTGCAATAAATGCGTTTCTAATGCCAATGCCACTTGTTGTACCGGCTGCGTTTTATAACGATCAAAACGATAACACGCCAAGCCCCAGCCTAGCGCGGCTTGTTCGGCATCGAGTAGATTTTCTTGATCCCACAGTTGATACTCACCGGGAGGTAATTTAGCCGGCAGCCCGGCCAAACTCCACAGGCTTTTTTTCGAGTCAACACCCACCAACACTTGTGATAATTCACCGGTTTCTATATCAGGCAGCAAGCAAAGCTGACCAGGTTTGGCTTTGAAATTATTGGTATCGAGCCACGCTTGCACCCAGGGGGTTTCAATAAAATCTGACAGGGTTGCCGGTGTCAATGGAATAATGGGCACTGGAGATTCACTGGAATCGGCATGAACAAAAGCATTTGGCATAAAATTCCTTAAAGGGTTAATTGCAGCTACGAATAATGATACAATGGGAACAAAGTGAATGGAATACATATTATGGTTATTGGTTTATTGATTGCAATTTTCCTGCTGGTCTCCGTATCCGCCTACTGCTCGGCGTCAGAAACCAGCATGATGGCGCTTAACCGCTATCGCCTCAAACACTTGGTAAAACAAAAAAACGCCAGCGCCAAACGCTGCCATCGACTGCTCAAACGTCCGGATCGCTTGCTTGGCGCCATTTTAATTGGCAACACCTTTGCCAGCATTCTGGCTTCGGCCTTGGCAACTATCTTGGCCACCCATTTTTTTGGCGATATGGGCGTGGCGCTGTCAACCGTTTTGCTGACCATTTTTATCTTGATTTTTGGTGAAATCCTCCCCAAAACTTATGCAGCCTTACACTCTGAAGGCGTTGCTTTTAGCTTATCTTTTACCTTAACATGGTTGTTGAGAATACTTTACCCAGTTGTATTAGCCTTTAATGGCTTGGTCAATGGAATCTTAAAGTTATTTGGTATAGACGTTGAACACAGCACTCATCTTTATGCATTATCACATGAAGAACTGCATAGCGTAGTATCTGACTCACAACAATTAAGCGCTTATCGCTCGATGTTACTGGGCGTACTGGAACTCGAAAAAGCTGTGATTGAAGATGTAATGATCCCCCGCAACAAAGTGATTGGCATCGACATTTCGGCCAATCTCGATGATATTCTCAAACTGTTGCAACACAGCCCCTACTCCAAACTGCCGGTCTATCGTGAAGAGATTGACAATCTGTTGGGTATTTTACCTCTGCGCAAATTACTACACTTATTGAACCAAGGCGTGATCACCAAAAAAGCCTTGCTGTCCTTGCTGGTAGATCCTTATTTCGTCCCCAATACCACCTCGCTGCGTCGTCAATTGCAGCAATTTCAAGAGAAAGGCCATGAAATGGCGATGGTGGTGAATGAATACGGCGAAATCGAAGGCTTAATTACACTAGAAGACATCATTGAAGAAATCGCTGGTGAGTTTACCCGTATCAACCAACCGTCAACCCACGCCGCCATTCGCCGATCACCCGATGGCAGCGTGATGGTGCGCGGCGATTTGAGCATCCGCGACATCAACCGCGAGTTACATTTATCGCTCCCTACTCATGGCCCAAAAACCTTGAATGGCTTAATCTTGGAACATCTGGGCGACCTTCCCACCCCTAATACGGCAATCACCATTCACGGCTGTCCGTTAGAAATTATTGAAGTGGAGGATAATGCGGTTACCCAAGCTAAAATTTTACCACGGCCAGAAATTAGTTATAGCGAAGAATAATACTCCACTAGCATCACATTTAAATATCCTAAGAATAAACAAAATGCCACTAGTGTCCGGTAGATTTTGACCACCTCACCCCACAAGCCTTTGTTTTCAATTCTTTCAGAGAATCAGAGGGTGTCCACGATTTGAATTTGGTTTATGAGTTACGATGCTCCCAGTTTTTTACTGGAGTGTTGTATGAGTGCGGGAAGAACTTTGTTTGCACAAGTGATGGAATTCGTGCCATGGAAGACATTTGAGCGGATCATTTCAAGGCACAATGGCAATGCTGGCGTAAAGAAATTGGATTGTGCTGAGTTATTCCGCATCATGGCTTTTTCTCAACTGACTGGCCGAGAGTCCCTGCGTGATATAGAGATTTGCCTTGCCGCCAATCAGAACAAGCTGTTTCATATGGGCTTGAAGCACGTGCCTGCCAAGTCAACATTGTCTGACGCACTTAATGCACGAGACTGGCGGATTTATCATGATTTGGCGCTGAGATTAATTGAGCGTGCCAGGCGACTATATGTTAACGAGCCTAACGGCATTGGGCTTGATGCCACTGTTTGGCCTGGGACTAAAGATCGTGCGGCGAAGTGCAAAAGTTTAGCCTTCAAACAGGGAAATTTTTGATTTTATCATCGTACGCATCTTGTGCGTTTGATAAAGATAGCTTTGAGTAAATCTCCAGAGATTGGCGAGTTTCATGGCCTGAGTATGGTTGTATCAATGCATCGTCAACACCCTGCTTTTTAAGCCACGTGAACAAAAAATGTCTCAATTGATGTGGTGAAATGTTCCGACTCATTCCGGCAATAATACTGTATTTTTCTAAAATTTTACGAATACCTCGATCTGAATATGGTTTTTTCCAAGAGGATTCAAAAAGGTTGAGTTTCTTGTTTTTATTGGCGTTAGCGACATGAAGCGCCAAAGTTTCCCGAAAACTTTTTGGAAACAGAACTATACGATCTTTTTTACCCTTACCTTCAACAATTTTCATCTGGCAGCGATCAAAGTCAACATCATCAATTTTAAGGCGAATAAGCTCACTCACACGAATTCCAGTATATAGCAGAGTTTTAATAATCAGCATGTCTTGCATGTGCTTTGCTTGCCAGACTACCTCATAGTATTTTTTCAATTCTGCTTCTGTTGGCACATAGGGTAATTTTTTTGGAGCGGTAGTGACTGCAACATTGAGTTCTTTTCGCAGATGCTGAAAGACAGCGCGTATATAATTGTAATCTGGTGCATTTTCTTGCCGAAAATATTTTATAATCTGTAATGCTTTTTTTCTGGGGCTGGTGCGTTTTTCCATACTAGAGTGCCTTTTTCATTAAAATAGGATGTTTGATGCTTAGTCTCGCATATAGATTCAGTATAAAGAGTCCATACGGATTGATGTGCTCATGTAATAGAGGTGTGATGGCTCGTTTATCTGCTACGGTTAGCTTGGACAACCAATTTGATTCTTGGAGTACCTGCTGAAGCATTAGCGTATTGATATAAACCATACTTAATTGCAACAGGTGCAAACAAAGCATTGAGAGCTCTAACTCTTCTGGCTGATTGCTTCTAAATGCACCTGTTTTGCCGTAAAAAATAAATTCATTAATACCATTCCATCGCTCAACCACGTTAAGACCTTCGTGAATTTCTTGTCTCAATGACTCTGAACTTAAATAGCGGCAAAGAAATATAGTTTTGATGGCTCTACCAAGCTCACTGAGCGCTTTATAAATAGGATGCTGTAAATTATCACGAGTAAAGCGTTTCATAATGATTTCAGCATTAGCAGTCCCTAATTTTAAAGCAACCGCATACTTTATGATTTGATCATATTGAGCTTCTATCAATTCCCAGTTGATTGAGCGGGAAATAATAGAGGATAAATTGGCGTATTTGGTTACATCGTCTTTTTCAACGCCATATAATTTTTGAGTATGAATATTTTTAAGGCGCGGTAATAAATCAAAGTCTAATAGATATGAAAAGGCAAAGCCAACCTCACTTGCACCATGAGTATCAACATATCCTGCTTTTATAATTATATTTGTACAATGCCTTAAAACGCCTTCAATCATTGAGGACACCTCAGAGGAGGCACAACTTTTAAGTTGCGAATAAATGCACACTGCCTTGCCATCTACATGCCAGTAAATCATGACGCCTTTGCTACGATAGCGTGGATGAAATTGGCTCATCAGGTTCTGATCATTGGCGGGAAAATGTTTTGAATCACCGGCAACTGCTGTGGTGCAATTTTCCCATATTTCAGGCATGCGAATTTCTAATAACTGATTAATGACGATTCTGATGGCATTACGTAGATTATCAGGATCAAGATAACGTAACTTTACATGCTTTAAGTCTTGATAGGTTACCTCTTCATTGCCAGCGCTAACACTCTTTAATCCCATGTTGGTGCCATAGCCAAGAATGACTAAGAGCAATCGTTTTTTTAATGTATCCTTATCCAAACCCTCTTTGAAACCACTGGGTGTAAAAGTTTTCATAAAGTCGGTGAATAAATCTGTTTCCTTGAGTACATCTAAAAGACTTGTGTTAGGCCAACGCTTAAAAACCTCTTGTTTAATGGCTTCTAGCTGCATAGGTGGCAACTGCTCTTTAAGCGGTGTCACTTTGATGTGCCCAGCTGGACGTTTCAATATTTGAACCAACTTGTTTTTTGGGAGCGTTACGTTGAATGCTGACAGATGTTGGCTTAGATCTTGCTTAATTTTACGTAAAAAATATTTTGCTGATGTTGGTTTTTTCAGAATGTCATAGTAATGATCTTTATTCTCTTCAAAATCTTGCGGCACATCTTCTTCTGGATCTCGATATTCATAAGCGCCTTTGATCCACACTTCCTTAACGCGTAGCTTATTACGCAGATTGCTTAATACATACATTTCGTAATTAATGCGATTAATACGCTCACCCTGCTCAGTATGTTCAATAACAAAGGGGATATGTTGTTTTTTAATGGCGCCTTCAATAGGAACATTTAAATCCAATGGATAGTAGACCGTCCCCGTATCTAACTGAGATTTTATAACCCCTAACGCTTCAATGATCGGTTGGTAATATAGATTATTAGTATTGAAGTCTAGGAGATCGAGGACTGGCACCACCATGCGTCGATAGTGGTGTACGTAAGAGCGCCTTGCGCATTCGTGCAGCAAGCTGTCATAGAGTAGTTGACCTCCAGAGTTTTCTTTCTGAGTTGCCTTTAAACGTTCTTTGGGAACAATCGGGTAAATGGCGTCTTTGATTACCTGATTTTCACAAGATAAAATCGTAGAAATAAGCGTGTTTAATAGATTTTTATTACTACATCCTTTTTTGATTTCAACAATCTGAGAGAGCTCATTTTTGAGCCTATTTTCACCGGTTCTTTTTATTTTTTTTGTTAATCGTATGAGCAGTTCAGCCAAATTATCATTCACCTGTCTTCGTTTAACAAAAACAAAAATAGCTAGAAAAGCATATCGATGTTTCTCTGGCATTTCTTTAATGGCACTGGGATATTTTGTGCAAATATTACGATAATATTGTTGTAGTTCTTTATTGGGTAACCTCTCCAGAGAGTTTGGTAGAATAATGAGTTTCAGGAATTTAAGTTTGTCGGCCTCTCTTAAAATCGTTTTAAGTGACAAGCCACCAGGCCATCGCTTAATAGCTGCTAAACGCGAAAACCCCTCTTCAATGAGCAAAAGCCCATCCAGATATGCTTTTGATTCCATATCTAATCCAGTGTAGATGGTCTCAAAAAGGCTTTCTTCATATTGATATTTCGCACTTCTGATCACTCGCTCTAATGTGATATCACCTAAGGGCTCAATTTTTTGGCTCTTTAAAAATTCATTCACTCTTTCTTTTAAGACTTGCAAGTCTAAAGATTCCTGAAATACAGAGGTCTCGTTCAGCCAATTTTTAACAAGCGCCTCATCGGATGTACTAACGGATCTTGATTGAAAGAATTCTCGGATTTCTTGACGGTAATTGACCTCTGTTCTATTAGATAACACTTTAATGCGTGGCGACAATTCCAATTTTTTAGCCACGTTATAGATCGTTTTTTTATCAAATATGTCGAGTTTTTCAAAAAAAGTTCTATGTGCCTCGTAGTACTTAAATTGCAACGCAAAGTAGAGGCGGTTTTGTAGCTGCCTGGCTTTAAGTAACTCAAGCATCTCATCGGTAAAATGCCATTTAATTCGCTTCATGAGGGTGGTTTATCCAGGGCAATGGTTTGATTGATGGCATATTGTTGTTTTGCATTTTCAATGGCAGCATGCAGCTTAGCTTCTAATAGCTCTTTCGGAGGTAGTTCTGTTAAATATTGCGCAACGTGAATGCCTGCCTGATCTAACTCAAGATACTCAACATCCTCTGCGTCCTTGTGAGCACAAAGGATAATCCCTAAGGGCTTTTCTTCACCTGATTTGCGTTCGTGTTTATCTAACCACCGCAAGTACCACTCCATTTGACCTTTATGTTCAGGTTCAAATTGATCCAGCTTCAACTCAATCGCCACAAGTCGGCGCATGCTACGATGAAAGAACAGTAAATCAAGGTATCTGTCTTTTTGCTTGGTTTCCATTCTCTTTTGGCGAGCCACAAAACAAAAATCATTACCAAGCTCTTGAATGAATTCCTCAATATGATCCAGTATGGCATGCTCTAAATCAGATTCTGAATATTTGGCATCAAGTCCAATAAAATCAAGAAAACACGGATCTTTAAACACTAGGTTAGGTGTGAGCTGTTGGGTGTTTGCTAATTTTTTCAGTTCATGCCGTATTACATTTTCTGGCTGTTTACTGATGGCAGTACGCTCAAACATCATGGAGCCAATTTTGTCTCTTAATGTCCGTACACTCCAGTGCTCTAGGCATGACATTTGCAAATAAAAATCGCGTTTTATGTCATCGTCCATTTGACAAAGTAGCACAAGATGAGACCAGGACAATTGTCGCGACACTGTCGCGACAATTTGATTATTTGGATAAAACTTGGCAAAACGTACCATTCTAAACAAAGCAGACCGACTGTATCCTTTGCCAAATTGAACACCGAGTTGCTGCGATAGCACATCAATTACCTGGTCACCGTACTCAGCTCTCTTGTCTGCAAGAATCGCGTCGTTTACTCTTTTGCCAATCGCCCAGTACAATAAAACAGCGGTAGAATTAACCTCTACTGCAACGCGTTGTTGTCCTTGTTGGATCATTTGAACAATTTCGCGAACTAATTGTTGGTATTCTATGTTATCAGTGGATAACTGAATCTGCTTTTGTTTGCCCATTGAAAACCCTTATCTGCTCAAAATGATTGATATCTTAGCCACTGCCGGAAGGCCGTAATATCTTGCAGCGTTACTAACTCATTTTTTATCTGGCGTAATCTTTGTTGAAAGTGCCCGATTTCTTCGGATAAAAATGGTAGCACTTCATGTACTTCAAAATCATGCTCTTCTGGGTTAATTTTATTTTGCATCATAAAACGCACTCGAACCATATCAATTTCCCGTTCAAGTTCGAATAACTGCTCTTTTAACACTTTGTTGTAGTGCTTTAAACGGCTTTCTGCAATACCATTGATAGCGGTCTGATCAATTTGCTCTACCTCAAGTTGAAGCTCCAATAAAGTCAGCAAATCTTTTGCTTTATACGCAGCATTAGCACGTTGCATGAGGGTGTTTTTCCGATTCCGCTCTTTTGGATCTTGCTCCCTATCCGGGTGTAGCGATTTAGCCAACGCACGAAAGATTTCTCGAATAGATTGGCTAACTTGTTCGGTTTCTTCTTGCTGCTTGGCTTCTTTGGCCAACATTTTTGCCGTCTTCTTGCGGTTTTCTTTTCGAGCTTCCTCAAAATCAAGCTCATCCTCCATATTTTGAGACATTTTTTCAAAAATGTTTTTGAACAAATCTTCTGCTGAGTTGAGATCAATATCGTCATCGATATCGACGCCAATAAAGTCCTTTAGTGCCGAGTTTAATTGATCTTTCTCATATGCCATGTGCTCGTCATAGGTGCATTCAGAGTATTTATCAAAAATTTCTTTCAGATCGTCCATTTTCGCTTCAAAAATTAATTCGGAAGAAATTGCCTGAATTAGAGTCGATATTATCTTTCTTTCACTTTTGCTAAATTTGTGCGCCGAGTACATATTATCCAGTATCTTAACCAGAGAAGCTCTTGACTCATCATATGTTTTTTTCAAAGGGATAAGCTCAGTAGCATATTTTTTCTGGTACAGTGGAATAGTGGTTTCCCATGTTTCTAATGTTTTGCGCTCTTTATTTATTTTTTTAATCAGTCGATTAAACGTTTTTTGACCAGCGGACAAAGTGGTTGTTTTCTTTTGATTGATAACTTGGATACTTGATTTCTCTAATGTCTTCATTTGCTATCGCCTAAATGTTTTTGATGAATTGGCTTTACCATTTCAAGAGGGAGATCAGCGCTGATAATTTCCAGATTAAAATAATCACCTTCATTAAAAATTTCATAGTCCATGATAAACCGGCGATTATTTGGATATAATTTATTTTTTTTATCCATCATCGCAGAAATAAATGGTCTTGCGTCCGCTAACTGAGTGCCTGTTTGGTTTAATGCTATTTCGAGATCATCCTTGTGCATTAAGGACATGTTCCACACAGATATCCAAAATTTAATCAACTCGGAGGGAATTGCAGTTTTCGATGGCTGTTTAATGCCGGCCAGATCTAAAATAATTTTCGACATTTTTATATCTCCAGAGCCATTAAGTGGAGCAATTTCTATTTTATGTTTATTTATTACTCTGGCACGAGCTGTCTGATTCATTTTGCGCTTATGTTCAAGCTTTTGCTCTGCTGATAAACGCCCTGATTTTTCCATATCTTTTCCTCGCGTTACCTTAAGCTCAAGCCGATAAGTTTTTTAATCGTGTTTTTGGATTCGAAAAACGTATTTTTGTAGTAAAAGCTTCTGGGTCATAATGAAAGCCTAGCCAATCAAGCATACTTTCGTATTCTTCATCACCTGGATTTTGCATAATTTCAATCAGACGCTCATAGCCTGGAATACTTCCACAATCTTCTGGTGGACAAGCGCGTTTGCCATCAATGCATCGTGGGTATTTAATACCAGCCTCGCGAGGTAATATTTTCTCCAGTTGAACGGTGTGTTCCCAGCTATCACCAAAGTCATAAGTGTATAGGGCTTGCTTTGTTTTTTCAGAGAAATAATCAGCAATTTTAGTTTCCCAGCCGGGGGATATTTTTAGGCTCGCGGAAAATCCAGAATTTTCATCTGGTATGCCGATAGATTCTTTCTCGCCTGTGGTTGGATTCATTATATTAAACTCATGAAGGTGACAATCAAGCCAACCCATGGAATCTTGAATGGCAACGTGCAAGTCCCAGAAGGAATAATTTGCTTGGACTTCAATACAACGCCAGATTGATGGCTCAATATCGTTCAGTGAAATTTTAAACTGATAGATCTGTTCATATATTGTCGCCATCATTTTTCCTTTAAATTATAACCGTGAATCCTCTAATTTTAAGAAGTTAGAGAGCTTCCTGCTGAAGGGATGTCTTTTTTTCCTTTTGTAAAATCAAATAACAATGTGCTTGCTGTATAGACCCCAGCCACAGCAATCAATGGTACACTACTTTTTCTCGCATTACTTTGTAAGGCTGCTAAAACAGATGTAGTTGAAAATTTCTTTTTTAAAATTGAGAAAGGAGTCCCAATTTTGCAACCTGATACTGCTCGTAGCACTGTGCCCATTGGATTAAAAAAGGTACCACTTTCCCCTCCTGCAAACAAAAGACCAACTGGCTTCCTTGTACCTGTTTCAAATAGACATGAACCAGAATCTCCTCCTTGCGACATAGCTGTTGTTCTAATTTGATCTTTAAATTTAATTAAACCGGTATCACCATAATCCACTTTTACTGTTTCGTTTATAGAGACAATCCTACCTTCTGTGTGTCCAGTAGTTCTTCCCATTTTTTCAACACTCATACCCATTCTTGCATCAGTTGGATCTTCTGGATAACCGATTTTTGTTACATATGGTGTGGCATATTTATTCCATGAAAATGCACCGAATACTTCTGCTGTTGCTGCATCAACGTAGTTAAAGCCATCTTTATCCAAAGGAACAAATGAGTGTAGCGATGCTATTTCATCCTTACCTACCAAACCAAAGTCAGTTATACCAGGCTGAAGAATACCATCTCCAAGTTTTGCCCTATTATTGGCGGCAATTACATGGTTGTTACTTAAAATAAATGCCTTACCTTTTTCAGCTCCATCTTTATATTCAACCAATAATGCGGCAGTGCCTGTGGTGACTAATGGGTGTCCAATACTTTGACCACCTGGACTTGGTCTACGCCTTAAAGTATTTTCAGAAACTACCATTGCCTTTGGTATATCATCAACTGCACTAGGGATATCTGTGTTTGATAATGCTGCAATTTTCCCTGCTTTAAATACACAAATATGTACATGCTTATCTCTTCTGCTATCATCATCTGGGTGAATGGTATACTCTGGAGGAATCAAAGACTTCCCTTGCTTTAAGCTATTCTGATAGACTTCTAATGATTTAATACCAACTTCTATTGAAAAGTCTCCAGTTTTTTGACCAAGCTCGTCTGTTTCTTCGACCACACCTATAGAAACTACATTTGGATCTTCCATCAGCTTTTCCTCGATTGCTCTTTGAGCTTTTACTGCATCTTCATAAGATATACCCATAACCATCCTCCTAAAAAGTTCCTATAATTACCAGTATCGGAATAATCAATCCAAAATATTGGTAGGATTGAGAGCCAAAGAATATCATAATTCATTAAAGAATGAAAACGATTTTTTCATTAGGAACTTTAATCAGTTTTGCACTTTACCGCACGATCTTTAGTCCCAGGCCTACCTAGGGGGGTCAGTTTTGGACGCTGAAAGGGGGTGAATTTTGGATGCTGATTGACAATTTACAGAAAGAATGTTACACCAGCCTTTAAAAGAAACCTGCAAACGTATTGGTGAAAATTTTGAGCGACTAAAAACACTAGAGGGACGTGAATACTATAAACAATGCGCCAAACTCGTATTGATGATTAGCTCATTAGCAGCGGGTATTGCTTATACCTACGCACAAGCCTCGGGGATGTTAGGTGCCATTGAGGGTTCTAGCACCATCCCCGGACTATCAGACCTCTTCACTCATCTAAACCGCGAACATCCTGATGCCTATACAGTGGTGGGGGGAATGACGCAGGCGTCTGGTTTTGCATCGCTCGCGGCATTAAATACCGATTTTATCGCGCAAAACTTCCTGAAAGAGGGGCCAACTAATTGGCCCATTCTGATCCTTAGCTTACTCAGCGGCGGCCCAGGTGCACTTACAGCGACCTTTGGAACCGCTCATCATAGCACAGCAACTGAGGGTATATTACCAACACTTCCTTGTGGACTCGCAACAGCAAGTGGATTTGTGGCCGCATCTTTTATGAACAGGGCCTCTAGCGACGCTGCTTTTAATCTTTTTACAAGCGCTCCAACTCAACAAACAATGGGACCCCCAACACCGGTAACCTCCTATGTGTTACCAATACTTGGTGCAACAGAAAAAACTCAACGGCTCGATGGTTCTAGGATGTTGGAATCTTCGCAGTAGATTACCTGACTGCGTCATACACCCCAGGTCTCGCACCTTTAGACATCACAATCTGCCACAATCCTGCATCGCGGGCACGGAACATGCCGGCGCAGGATAAGAGATAATAGGTCCACATGCGATAGAAACGTTCGTCATAACGATGCTTCAACTTGTCCCAATTGGCGATGAAGTTATCATACCAACCCATCAAAGTTTTATCGTAATACGGGCCAAAGTTGTGCCAGTCTTCCATTACAAAAACCCCTTCCATCGCCTGTGCCAATTGCGTTACCGAGGGCAACATGCCATTGGGGAAAATATATTTTTGAGTCCAGGGTTCACACGTTGTGGTCGAAACATTGCCACCAATGGTGTGCAACAGAAACAATCCGCCGGGTTTCAATTGTTTGTTGACCAATTCCAGCCACGCGTCATAATTTTTATAGCCGACATGTTCACACATGCCAATGCTCACGGCTTTATCAAATTGAATGCCTTGCGGGTTATAGATATTATGATCCCGATAGTCACATAAATGAAAGGTTACATCGAGGCCTTTGCAGCGTTCTTTGGCATAGGCAACTTGCTCGGTAGAAATGTTTACGGACACGAGTTTACAACCATAGTTTCTCGCCGCATATTCCGCAAAGCCGCCCCAGCCACACCCCATTTCGAGCACGGTGTCACCCGGCTTTAAGTCCAACTTACGGCAAATCAAGTCGTGTTTTTGATCTTGTGCCACATCCAATGATTCGGTGTTTTTGAAATAGGCGCAGGTATAACTCATGGTTTTGCCCAGCATCAAACCATACAACTCATTGTCGAGGTTGTAATGCACTTCTGCCACTTCCTTGGCACGAGATTTGGTTTGCTGATTGACCAGCTTGCTCCACACCAATTTCGCCACCAACAACCCATTCTTTTTGACTTTGGATTCCAGGTCCGCACGCAACAAACGGCAAATCAACTCATCCAAGGCCAGACAGGTCCACCAGCCATCCATAAAAGATTCGCCTAAGCCTAAAGAAGCATCCTTCAAGACACGAGCAAAAAAGCGCTGGTCTTTGATTTGAATATCCCACGGCCGATCACCATTGACCTTTACATCGGCCAAACCCAATAATGCCTCAATTGTACGCTGCGCATTCGTCATATTATTTTCCTGTCACTTTTTGATACCATTCTCTCAAACCGCCCTTCGGATCATATTTTGCTTTGATCTGCTGATAGTGGGCTTTGTCATAAAACTGCCAAAACTGTTGCTCGGTATAATACACATCCGAATACAACGATTTATGTCCAGCCAGACGACTCACTTCGGTTTCAATCAGGCGGTTATAATACCCTGGTTCTTGATCACTCTCAATAGCTTCCCAAAAACCAAAGTTTACAAATAGTTTGGCATGATCCAATGGATAAAAATGATATTTCGCCTCATGGTTCAAGGTTCTAACTGGACACATCCACACCGGTTTAATCTTAATTTTTTGATGAAAGAAGTGATGGAAGGTTTCCGCATTTTCCACCGGCACTTCGATGTCCTGAATCACCGTTTCTTTAGGGTTGCTAAACCATTTTTCGAGCAACCCAACCATCTTGCTGTTACGCGCAAAGCGCATCACCTTCCAATAACTCACGGAAGTCAGCAACCATTTGCCCACCAAAAACCGTAACCACGGGTATTGCATGCCAAAATTTTTCGAACACCAGAACCAGTCGGTATCCCAGCGCCAGATATAATCGCTGGCGGAGAGATAATCTTCATCACGGCCGGCAATCGAGCGATAGTACATCTTCATAAATTTATAATTACTGACATACGGCGCCGTATCGACAAACTCACCCAGCGTTAGGTGCAGATTGGTTTCATCCAACGCCATTGCGTCTACATAAGCGATACTGCCCTGCGTTCGGTTGGCCAGACAGATCTCGTTCATTTTGGCGAACAAATCTTTGGCACTATTGAAGTGTATATGGGTCAATTTAACAAAGGGCTTAACACGAATCAAGCGCATTTTGACTTTGAGCGCATAACCGAGCGAACCATAGGTATTGGGGAAACTAAAAAACAAATCACGGTGCTCGTTATCGGCGGTACAGATTATCACGGAGCCATCAGACAACAGGATTTCTGACTCAACAATGGTTTCGTGCACCAGGCCATAACGAAACGATGATGATTCAATCGCCACACCGGTTAACGCGCCACCCACGGTAATGGACTTTAATTCGGGCACCACGGTTGGCAAGCAGCCATACTTTAGTGTTTCTGTAACGAGCGTTGCAAAGGGCGTCATCCCTTCGACTTCAACAATCAGATTTTCAGCATCTACCCGCAACACATGATTCAAATCACTCACATCAATTTTAGGACCTGAAGATTTCCGGTTGCGAAACAAATTTGAGGTTTTCTTACCCAGAGCTAGCTTATAACCAGCAGCCACTAAGGCCTGCGCTTCTGCAATAACCCGTTTTTTCCGGGTTTGATAATGGTTTTGTCGTTGTTCACTGTCGGTCATAATCACCTCGCGTATCAAGCAGTCAATAATTTACCTTAAGAAAAGAAAAATTGCCAGGAGGAAGAGACCATCATAACATCTCCTGCAAGCGACTCAAGGTGCGCGTAAACGCAAACTGAAGCTGTTGACCCGTGTACAGTTGCTGCAACGGTACATTTGCAGAGAGAATCAACTCGATATGTTGATCATAAAACTCATCAATCAGAGACACAAAGCGGCGAGCATAATCATCCATGTTACTACCCAACTCTGGCACATTGCTGATCAACACCACTTGATATTGATTGGCCAACGCAATGTAATCCGCCTGCCCACGTGGTGAGCGACACAGCTCAGAAAAATCAATCCACAAGACGGTTGCCGTGCGCGCAATGGCTTTAATATCGCGACCATTGAGGGCAAACTCATTGGACAATGGCGCCTGACCATCGGTCAATAATTCAAACTGGCTTTGCATGAAATCATGCTCACCTAAAAGAGGTGTATAAAACCGCTGCTCAATGCGGCGATGACTTTGACGATAATCTGTGCCGGCATCCACATTTAAAACCTGAGTATATCGCTTGAGTAACTCAATCGCCGGTAAAAACCGATCACGCTGAATGCCGCCATCATAGAGTTTATCGGGAGGGACATTCGCCGTCGTCACTAGACACAAGCCTTCTGAAAATAAAGCCTCAAACAACAAGCCTAAAATCATCGCATCGGCAATGTCCTCGACAAAAAATTCGTCAAAACATAACACACGAGCCTGGCTGGCAATCTTTTTAGCGACCAATTTCAAGGGATCTTTCTCACCTTTAACCTGCGCAAGCTCGGCGTGTACTCGTTCCATAAAACGATAAAAATGTAGCCGCCATTTTTCAGTAATGGGTAAGTTCTCAAAAAACAAATCCATCAAATAAGTTTTGCCACGCCCCACGCCCCCCCATAAGTACAAGCCCATCACAGGTTTATTCTCACGGCTATAAAACCAACGATTACGCTGACGATTTTGCTGCGCCATTAATTCTGCCGAAATTTGCTGCAACTGCCTCACCGCTTGCTCTTGCGCAGCATCTTTCCTAAATCCCAGTTTTTGTAAGTCTTGTTGGTAAAGCGTTAATAATGAAGTCATGATCGCACCACCTTCTGCCACAACGACGCTTCACGCAAATAAATCGGCACCACTTGCTCTGCGGATAATGCATTTTTCATCTGCGCCAACCTCAATGCATCAATGGCATTGGGCAACAAATCTGAAATCAGGGGCAAATCCGTTGGCAAAGCATATATCGACCAGGCATTACCAATTGCTGTTGCCGCTGGAACAATCGGGAGCTGATAGGGCACATCCAACAAAATCGCTTGCTCGGCTTGCTGTGAATCCATGACCCCTTTATCCAACCGATAATACCCCAGATAAAACGCACGCATATGAGCATCCAGTGCAATAACCACTTCTGGACAACCGCGCTCACGATATGCTGTTTGTGCTAACACCTGCAAACTAGATACGCCAATCAAAGGAAGGTCAACCCCATACGCCAAGCCTTGCGCCACACTAACCGCCAAACGCACGCCAACGAAACTGCCGGGGCCAATGCCCACTACGATAGCATCCAATTGTCTTAACGTGATGCCTGCATCAGTCAATAACTGTTGAATCATGGATAAGATAAATTGATTATGCTGCCGCGGAATCACGCGATGATCACTGAACACCCCCCCGTTCCATTGCAAGGCAACAGAGCAAGCTTCCGTTGAAGTGTCAAACGCAAGGATATTCATATCAATTCGACGAGATATATTTTTCACGGCGGATATTTTTGCTCGGCAACCCTTGTGCTTGCAGCAACTCAAATGCGGCATCAATCATATTGGGATTGCCACACAGATACACCACATCATGCTCAGGATGCAATGACAAACCCGAAAAATGTTGCTGCACATAGCCTTTGCATTCATATGACCTAGCATCGCTTAGGTCTTCACGGCTGTAATGCGCAAAAAATTGTGCGTTAGGATGGGTATCAGCAAATGCTAAAAAATCATCCCCGTAGAGCAAGTCTTTGCGATATTGGACCCCCTGGAGCAAAATCACCTGAAAATCTCCCTGCTGCAATTTTTGCGCGAGCATCGGAAGCATCGCACGATACGGCGCCACACCAGTGCCCGTGCCAACCAGGAAAATGCGCTTAACAGGCTCCTCTTGCAAAATCAATTTACCAACGGGACCCATTGCCGGTACACTTTGCCCTGGCTGCAAATTAAATAATAACTCAGAAGCATAGCCCCCTTTAACATAGGAAATCGCCACCTCAAGATTTTGCTCACCTGGAACACTGGCGATACTATAACTGCGACGCTTAACGCCATCTGCCGAAGGCAGCATCAACGTCACAAACTGTCCAGGAATAAAATCCAACAACTTGCCCTCTTCCCGCACAAAAAAACACTGCTTAACGTTGGGGGTTAAGTTTTTAGAAGCACGTAATACCAGGTTAAATTTTTCCACAGCAGCCATAAGATCCCTCGCGTTAATTCTATTCTTTCATTGTGCCATAAAATAACGATCAAGCAAGCAAACTGGATACCCCTGACACTTTTTGAACCTTCTTGAACACTTAAATTGGAGGAGAGAGTGGGATTCGAACCCACGGAGCCTTACGACTCAACGGTTTTCAAGACCGTCGCTTTCAACCGCTCAGCCATCTCTCCAGAACTTCATGATGCGGACATTAAGAGCATTAATGATACCGACTCTTGCGGCAAAATTCAATTGCTAAATTAAGAGAATGCTCGGCTAGACCGAAAAACTCAATTTTGCTAGGATGCATCACCCTGTTTTATTCAAAAGGATTCTTATGAACCAGATCAGTCAACGCAGTACGTTTAAATCTTGGATCGTGATTCTGACTGCCGCCCTCTTCTTCTTGTTTGAATACATCAATATGAACAGCTTTGATTCACTCAATGCGCAATTACGACAAGCATTTCACGTCAACGCGCTGGAGATAAGCAACTTGTCGGCAATGTATTTTTATGCCAATGTGTTATTTCTGATTCCAGCGGGGTTATTGTTGGATCGGTTCTCCACTAAAAAATTGATTTTAATGGCAATGGCGGTCAGCGTGATTGCCACTTATGTATTTGCCACGACGGACTCTTTTGCCATCGCCAAGCTCTGTCGCTTTGTCACGGGCATGGCCAGTACTTTTTGTTTATTGAGCGCTGTGTTATTAACTTCACGCTGGTTTGAGAGCAAAACCGCGGCATTGGTGATGGGGATTGTAGTAGCCATGCCGATGCTCGGCGGTACGCTGGCACAGCAAATTACTTTACTCTCTGATGCACTTGGCAGCTGGCGTGAGGCATTGATGGTGGTGGCGTCGGTCGGTGTGGTGTTTTTTATTTTAATTGGTATTGGTGTCAAAGATTTCCCTGCACATGCCGATAAACATATTGTCTTGCAACAACAGCGGCTTAAAATTAATGGTTTTTGGAGAAGTCTGGGCCAAGCCATCAGCAATCGTCAAGTATGGTTTGCTGGGCTTTACACCAACTTCCTTTGCTTGCCAGTATTTATCCTCGGTGCGTTATGGGGCAAAGAATACCTCATGGTGGTACATGGCCTAAGTGCCAATCAATCAGACATCGCCACTTCGCTGATTTTTATCGGCATGTTGATTGGCTCACCGTTGAATGGTGGGCTTTCTGATGGCTGGAGGCGTCGCAAAATGCCGATGATATTGGGTGCGGCGTTAACTTTACTGGCGATGTTAGCAATTCTATATGCTCCTGATTTATCTGCGCTCTCGCTATCATTGTTGTTTTTTGCGCTGGGGTTCTTCTCAGCTTCGCAAATCATTACTTATGCATTATTGATTGAAAGCAGCCACAGCCATTTAACAGCCAGTACCGAATCCGTTGCTGCGGTTATTATCATGTCTTCTGGCGCGCTCTTTCAGCCATTTTTTGGCTACTTAATGCAGCAACATTGGTCAGGAAAAATGGCAGGACAAGTTGCAGTATATGCGCCGAGTGATTATCAACACGCCCTGCTGCTGTTGCCGATTGCCTTTGTTGCCAGCATTGTGATGGCCTTGTTTATTAAGGAGACGCGGTGCCGGAGGTTGTTTGATTAAGCTGCTTCTTGCAAGGACGCAATCAAAGCAATCGCAATCAATAACAGTCCAACGCTACCAGAAATCCATTCGGGAATATGTAGAAAATTTTTCAGCAGCATAATCACAGCCAAACAGCCGATGGCATAATACGCGCCGTGTTCCAAGTAAACCAGCTTCGCCAGGGTTTTGCGCTCCACAAAATAAATCGTTAACGATCGCACAAATAGAGCGCCAACCCCCAACCCCACCATAATGACGACGATATCGGTAGAAATGGCAAACGCCGCAATTACCCCATCAAAGCTAAAGGACGCATCCAAAACTTCCAGATAAATAAAGCCAATTAATCCTACTTTGGCAGCATTGGCGGTGACATGCATGGCGTTATGCATCATTTTGGCTGAGAGGTGATGCAATCCTTCATAAATAATCATTCCAGCAAGATAGGCGCCCACGATGGCAACCCCCGGTTCCATCCAACAAAAGAATATCCCAATAATGGCCGTTAGTAATAAAGGCATCCACCAGTATTTGGATAATCGCGTGATCAACCGATTTTGTTCAATCCACGAGAGCCAAATAACAGAACGGTGTGCATTGAGCAAGAAATGAAAAAACACCATTAATAAAAACGACCCACCAAAAGCACTAATTAATGGATACCCCGCTTCCAGTGCCTGAGCGTATTCTTTGGGTTCGTACAGTGCCGAATAAATCACATGACCCAATGTTTGTGCAGTTGATGCGTACACCAATAAAATCGGAAAGATTAAACGCATTCCTACTACGGCAATCAGAATCCCCCACCAGACAAAGCGCTTTTGCCATTGTGGACTCATGTGCTGCAACATTTTGGCGTTGACCACGGCGTTATCAAAGCTCAGCGATAATTCTAAAAAACTTAACACCAGGGTCAAGTAAACCGCATTCCACTGCTGGGTGAGCACGAAAACCAAGATAATTCCGAGTAAGCTGACCAGAAATGAGCTGCCAAAGTAACGCCAAACTAAGTTATTCATAGGTGTTTAACTGCCTCAACAATGTGACCATCGACCATTTTAACCCGGTGCCAGCAACGTGCAGCCACTTTCGGATCATGAGTAATAATTATCAGCGTCGTTTGTTCTTGTTCATTAAGGTTAATGAATAAATCTAAAATCTCCGTACCAATTTTAGGATCCAGCGCTCCGGTTGGTTCATCGGCCAACACAATCGCTGGCTTTCCCACCAAGGCTCGCGCAATGGCAACACGCTGTTGCTGCCCTCCAGATAATTCGGTTGGGCGATGCTTGGCCCATTTGACCATACCTACTTTTTCCAATATTTCCAAAGAGCGCTGTTCTATTTCTGCTTCATTTAACCCGCCCCGGTACATCAGCGGTAAACCGACATTTTGTAACGCAGTCATACGCGGCAATAAGAAAAAAGACTGAAACACGAATCCGACTTTTTGATTCCGTATTTCAGCCAGTTGATCGGCACTTAAGGTCTCTACGGCATTTCCTAAAAAATGATAGTGACCGCTATCTGGTCGGTCCAGTAATCCGATAATGTTCATCAGGGTACTTTTGCCAGAGCCGGATTGCCCCATAATCGATACGATTTCGCCAATTTCAACATTCAAATTAACGCCTTGCAACACCTGCTGTACCTGGTCACCAATCTGGTAGGACTTGCGAATATTGTGTAGTTGAATCAACGCAGACATATCGACTCCAAAATAAAAAACCGCAGCAGCATTACGCTACTACGGTTTTGATTATAGCACAGCTCAATAATTATGATTGAACTTGCATTGGTACCGTTACAGCCGCTTCTACACGACGGTTCTTTTGACGACCCATGTTGGTTTTGTTATCAGCAATAGGATTTTGGATGCCCATACCAACAGTTTGAATACGCGCAACATTAATGCTTTGCTTATTAACCAAATAGTTTTTCACTTGATTGGCACGATGCAAAGAAAGCTTTTGGTTGAACGACAAAGGACCTTCGCTGCTCGCATAACCGTATAAAGTAGCATTGGTGGTTGGATAGGTATTCATAAACGTTGCCAAACGCACGATTGCGGGTGCAAATTGACCACCGATGGTCGCTACGTTTTGTTGAAACTTAATATCCAAATGCATGGTGACTTGATTGCCCGCAATAGTGATACAACCATCTTGCGGAGTTGCACCGTTTACACCACATTGCTCAACACCTTGTGGCAATACGTATTTCAAGGTTTGTTTGGCTTGAGCCACTGCTTTTTGTTGGCTTACAGTTAACGCTTGTGGCTGATACTGAGCGGCAGGTGCTGGCGCTGCAGACACGGGCATGCCCAACCAATTGGTGCCACCAAAGGTCCAGGTGATGCCAACATCTAACAGGTTGTCATTATAGAGGCCGGTCGTAACTTGCCATACATGGCGGTAATCAATGCCAACACCTACGTTATTGTTGACATAATATTTAAAGCCAAAACCACCATCTACTGCCATACCAGAATCATTGACCTTCAGCGCACCCACGCCCCCAGCGATATAAGGAACAACAGGCAACGCAGTCATTGGGAAGTTGTATAAGCCTTCAGCGCGTATGTAGTAACCATTGGGGCTGGTGCTTATATCACTTGCGATCGCTTGGAAAGTGATATTGTTATTAACATTATAACCACCCGCCAAACCGAACATACCGCCATTTTCTAAGTGACGCTTATCGTCGGTAAAATACATGCCAAATTGTGGGCTAACAAAATATCTTCCACCCACATCTGGCTGTGAGTAAGCCATTGCAGAACCTGCGATACAGCTTGATAATACGGCGATTGCTAATATACTTTTCTTCATGATATCCCTCTATTTTATTGAAATTTTTTGGCGGCTTACGATAAAACCAGGGCGATTATAACGCATCAAAATTAAAACTTCCATGGCCAATTTCATCTAATTTGCATATAATCTTGTTTCAACGACTATTGGCCACAGTTTAGGAGTATTTTCATGGGACATGATCATAGCCACGCCGGGCACAGCCACGTAGCGCCCGATCGATTTAGCCTGGCTTTTATGATTGCCATTTTAGCCAACGCCGGGTACGTGCTCATTGAAGCAAAGTACGCCTATGTCGCACATTCTACCAGTTTATTGGCAGATGCTGGACATAACCTGGGAGATGTTCTGGGATTAATATTTTCCTGGATCGCCGCATTATTGCTCAGTAAAAAAGCCTCAGAGCGTTATAGCTATGGATTTAAACGCACCACCATTATTGCGTCACTCACCAATGCCATTGTATTGTTGCTCAGCGTGCTACTCATTCTACGCGAAGCCGTTGAAAAATTTGTCCACCCTTCTCCCATGACCAGCCAGGCCGTGATGATTGTTGCGCTGGTAGGAATTTTAGTGAACGGAGGTACCGCGTTATTGTTTGCTAAAGGTGCCAAAGAAGACTTGAATCTTAAAAGCGCGTTTATCCACTTAGTGTATGATGCATTGATCTCCCTCGGCGTGGTGGTGATTGCTGGAATCATCTATTTTACACAGTGGGAATTTCTTGACCCTATCGCTGGCCTGATCATTGCGCTCGTTATTCTCTGGGGCACCTGGAGTTTAATGAAAGATTCGTTGAGATTAATTATGGATGGCGTTCCCAGCAATGTGGATATTATTGATATCAAAGACTACCTGGAAAAAATTGATGGCGTTACCGGCGTGCATGATTTACATGTATGGGGATTGAGTACGCGTGAAAACGCCCTCACCGTGCACTTGCTGATTCCGGCGCGCGAGCTTACTGACACTGAGCGCCAAGCCATTGAGCAAAATCTCAGACAACAATTTAACATTCAGCATATCACCATTCAGATTGAACGCGGTGATGGCGCGTCATGTGACACGATCCATTCGTGCGTTACGCCTGCAAAAACCGCACACGATGACCACGATCATGCCGAACATGTTCACGACCATAAGGCAGACAGGCAAGAGCCTCATTCACCCAAAAAAGGATCCTGTGGCCATGACCACTCACACCAACATTAAGCGCGTTGGATTATTAGCTACTGGCTCTGAATTGGTCGGTGGTGAAATCCTCAACACCAATGGCCAACAAATTGCGCAGAGCTTACAATTACTAGGCATTGATATTGGCGAACATGTGGTGGTCGACGATTCATTGGATAATCTTAAAGCGGGCCTTGAGTTCTTGCTCAAACGACATGATGGCGTAATTACTATTGGTGGCCTGGGCCCTACTTCAGATGATTGTACGCGGGACATTGTTGCAGCAGCCACTCAACAACCGCTTATCTTTAATGAAGCCTCCTGGCAACGCATTGTGGATCGACTTGCAAAACGCAACATACCCATTCCTGAAATAAACAAACAACAAGCGTTCTTTCCCAAAGATGCGACCATTTTTCCCAATGTTAATGGCACGGCTGATGGCTGCGCCGTGCAACACCGTCAACAATGGATTTTTATGCTGCCGGGGCCCCCTCGAGAATGTTTGCCCTTATTTCATAATTTTGTGGTGCCGTTGCTTGAACAGCAACAGTTTACCAGTAACCATCGGCTTTACCGTTGGCGCTTAATGGGCGTCAGTGAGTCCGCCATTGCCGAAACACTCGAAATCTTCGGCAAACCATACCAACTACAATTTGGTTATCGCGCCCACTACCCCTTTGTTGACATCAAATTACACTTAGATGAATCTGAACGCTCAGAGGCGATTAAATCTGGCGTATATGAAATTGTATCACCCTATTTGGTCACTACCGAAAACAGTAACTTATCGACTCAATTACAACACGCTCTAGGCAACTTAAAACATCCTATTGCGCTGTATGATAATGCCACCAAAGGCGCCATCGCAGTTGCGTTGATGACACCGCAAAATCATCATGCGCTTAATGTAGTCTATCAGCCTGAACCATTACCCTCTGATTATGCAGTGAGTGTTGAAGGGTTGGAAGCCTTCTGGCACTTACAACCAGGGCAACATCAAACGGAAATTCGCGTGACGCTTAATCACGCTGGCAAAACCCATCATGCCCAACAAATCATTTTTCTGCGCGGCCAGGAAACCATCCAATACGCCATTGAGTTTGTCTCCTGGCAAATATTAAAACACTGGATTCGTTAATTTTTACTTGAGCACGACCTATCAATTATGATACCCTTCCGCACGCAGTGGTGGATGTAGCTCAGTTGGTAGAGTCCCGGATTGTGATTCCGGTTGTCGCGGGTTCGAGCCCCGTCATTCACCCCATATCCCACAAGGCTTTCAGCAGATTGCCATTTTCAACATTTCCCCTAACGCGTGACTTTTGCGTGACCCCCCTACTTTTAAGCGGCTTTTTGGTAAACCATTCTCAAAATTAATCCGCTCTTTTTTCGGTCACACAATTTATTCGCCGCTTGATACAAGTTTTCAAGCTCAGCCATAGAGTAGTGAGTAGTTATTCTCCCTGATCTATGCCCAAGCAAATCTTGTCGGTCTTCAAAGCTAACGCCAGCAGACCTCAAGCGACTTCCAAAGGTATGGCGAAGATCATGCACTCGCAAGTGAGATAATCCCACTTTTGTTCGCGCCGTGTCCCACGCCGTATTATTCATCCCAGTAAGCGATCGATTGTGGTAGGTAAAAACATATTCTGGGTGCTTACCGCGTTGCGATTCAATAACTGTTCTCGCAATTTGATTTATAACTACCAGAAGATCTTCACCATTTTTGGTATCGTCTCCTGGCACTATAAACACCCTTCCTCCACACTCTTGGGTTACTTCCATTTCCCATGCCCACCTAAGACGAAGAATATTACCTTCTCTCAGTCCTGTATTAACCGCAAATACAGCCATATTACGTAAATGATCAGGTAGTACATCAAACAATTTTACCTGTTCATCCCAGGTGAGTGGATAGGGTCGCTTCATATCTCTAGCGGGTAATAGCTTAATTTTGGGTGCTGCATGCAACCAAGTTAAACCATTATCATCAATCCACTCACCTGCAGCTAAGTTTAAAACTCGCCGAACCACCTGCAAACCATGATTAATGGTATTGGTTTTTACACCATCTTTTCGTCGTTTCGCAATGTAATCCTGCAAGTTTCCCATATGCACTGCTTCTAATGGTAAATGTCCCACGTGAGACAATACCCCACGTAAACGCATTTCATCATCAGCAATGGTTTTCTTATGCTGGTTTTCTCGTAAATATTTCTTTGCGGCAACCTCAAATTTACGTTGAGGTCTTACACCAAATAATACAGACTGCCTTAACTCTTCAGCTCTTTTTAGATAGTACGCTTCAGCTTGAACCAAATCACGAGTTTTAGTACTCTCACAGATCCGCTTACCCCAAACGTATTTATCTATACACCAAATGCCATTAGCTTTTAGCTGCAAACCAGCCGTATTTTTATATCCCATATCAGTTACTCCTGTTGACTGATAAAGGGACTTTCACCGCAGGCTTAGTTTGCTCAATCCAAGTGTCTAAGTCAAGTCTGTCAAATGATACTGCTTGTTTGCTTAATCGAAATTCGGCAATATATGGTCTCACTTCTGCATTAAACCAATTTTTACTCATCCCTAGGTATTTTGGTGCTTCTTTCAATCTGATTAATCGTGGTTCCATGACATTCTCCTCCAACATTTTCACCTTCTAATGAGCACGTTGCTCATGGGTAATGTTAAAGAGAGCTGCCTGCAACAAACATTGAGGATTAAACACGAAAAATTGACGGAATTTTCGGAAAGAAATTAACCCTGAATGCCTTGCAAATGAAGGAATAAAAAAGATTTTGATTATTTAAAAGTCCGGTTTAAAATTGCAAAATAGTCGAAATACTGTTCCGGCAAGGTCGGATGCATTGAATCCTTCAAACGCACTATACATTGTAAGTGCTTTATCCAGTTCACCGAGGACATTTGTATAGTCAACAATAAAACCGAATTCCTTTCCTTCATGAAGACGATTGACCAGCACAAGCAACCTATGCTCTCTACGCATTAAAGAACTGCGTTTAGTGGAGCGTCAAAACCCGTCACCAGCTTATCAACGACAATAGGAATCTCAGGATTACTCCCATATTTAAATTGATTGATAAAAAGTCAATTAAGAGTTACAAAGCTGGAATGTGAGAAAGGTATTTCTCATTTATCTGAAAATTATCCACATTCAATTTCTCTAGCCCACTACTCCCTCAATAGTTTTGTCACACTCTGCGATCACATATTCTGGAATAGTGTCAAATTTGGCTGGATCAAGCTGGCAGATAAATTCGTTCTCGATGTGGTAGGCTTCGTTGATAAATTTTTTTATTACGGAATTTTCAACATCCTGCCCTAAAAGCCGAAAAATCTGAAGCTTTTCATATCCATTCGTGGACGCACAATACAGTAACTTTAGCGCATTGATATCAGAAACTCGCTTCAAAATATCGGGATAGGAAAAGTTTTCTAATTGTCTCTTTATACCACGGCATCCTTCCGAAAGCTTAGCTTCATCCATTCCTGGGTAGTTACCATCCGTATCTTTAGGTTCACGGGTATCAATCGCACGTTCTCTCTGGTGCAACACGTTAGACAGAACCTGATAAGCATCACCCTTGTCATCAACAATTTCAAAAACGCGCCGCATGTAGATTAACTTGATAATATCATCCTTGTCTGAGCCAAGTGCACTCTTACAAATCTGGGAAAATGTTTGTATATCGTTTTTTTCAATGTTGTATTCGCTAATTTGGCTACCAGCCAACCTCAAAAAAGAGGCTGACGTTTGATTGTTGAACTTGTGAGATAGCGACTTGATGGTATCGATGATAGGCTCCACGTCATGTGTAAGCATCAACACAGTCTTGTTCTTCAAACACGAATCCGAATCACGATGAAAGAGCATTTCAAGAATGGCGTATTTTTTGTTCTTATCGAACGAAGAAATCGGATCATCAAGAATAACTAAATTTGGATTTTTGGAGAGGCATTCATACATAAAAAGAACAATGGCAAATGCGTTTTTCTCTCCAAAGCTAAGGTGTTGATTGCCTCCGCTGAGGTGTTGTGTGTGATCAATATGAAGCAGTTTCAGTTGCGCCTGCTCACCTTCGCCAGCAATCTCTACTTTGTAGCTATATCCGGCATAGCCAAGAAAGTTATTAATATCCTTCTGATGCTTTTCAACAACCCGTTTGTCAATCAGCATCCAAAATTCACCCCCTTTCAGCGTCCAAAACTGACCCCCCTAGGTAGTCAAATTTGACCGTTACTTAAACCGGTTTTTTTGCCTAAATTTAGCTCCGATTCTTAAAGCGATAACTGTCATTTCCGGTCTCGATAA
>CANJVU010000013.1 GCA_947478525.1 Thiotrichales bacterium | reverse complement strand
GGAATGGGCTCGTGAAAACGACGAGCGGATTCGACAAGTATTGACATCCAAGTGCTCTGACGCGATTAAACAACTGGTGGGTTTAGGGAAATGGGCTCGTAAAAACGACGAGCGGATTCGACAAGTATTGACATCCAAGTGCTCTGACGCGATTAAACAACTGGTGGGTTTAGGGAAATGGGCTAGTGGAAACGACGAGCGGATTCGACAAGTATTGGCATCCCAGTGCTCCGACGCGATTAAACAACTGGTGGGTTTAGGGGAATGGGCTCGTGAAAACGACGAGCGGATTCGACAAGTATTGACATCCAAGTGCTCTGACGCGATTAAACAACTGGTGGGTTTAGGGGAATGGGCTAGTGGAAACGACGAGCGGATTCGACAAGTATTGGCATCCCAGTGCTCTGACGCGATTAAACAACTGGTGGGTGTAGGGGAATGGGCTCGTGGAAACGACAAGCGGATTGGACAAGTATTGGCATCAACTCGCCCTAGTGCGATTGAATTATTGACTGACAATGATTTAGTCCATTATTTTACCGATCGTGATATTCCAAAATCAGTGCGCATTCCAAAGGACAGGTTACAACGCATTAAGCTACTGATGGCGACCATGCCTGATCCAACTAGCACAGAATTTATTGGTCCTTTTGGAGCATCTGCAGGTATTCCTGGCGTCCACCCGGTAATTCCAAAATTACCAGAAACTGCTTCAAAAACTGCCGAGGTCTAAAAGTAGGCATTAAGCAATATCATTGGCTGCGCACAGTTGCCGAAGGTTCACGAATGGTTTGAATTTAGAATTTCAAAAAATCATTGCCGATCAGCACGTAATCATTCAAGCAGCATAATTGCCAAAGCGCCAGGTTAAGAGCCAGCGGAGCGCCTTATTCCGCGCCATATCATACTTCGTATAATGTATATTATGTTAAATTGTATATGAACAAGATCAGCCCCCCGATCGGCTTTTTGTTATCTGGATTACTGACAACTGCCATCAACCCCACCCCTCATTATTACGATGCTGATGATGCTGAGAATCTTCCTGGTCATGCTTTAATATATCTTCCAATTCTTCTTTAGCTTGTTTAGCGTGATTAATCATTTCGCTTTCCTCTTTGCCAAATAAAGCAAAAGATTGTTGTAACATGCTTTCATCATGTCGTTTGAATTGAATGGCTTTACAACGCATAGCAAAAGCTCGATAACCCAACGTCATCATAACGCCTTGAGCCAGGGATAACGCTGAATCAAACGTTTCCCGTTTAAAATAATCAGCGCCTGCCTGCATTAATTCATGCGCATGGCGACGATTACGCGCCCGCGCAAAAATTCTCACATGAGGAAAATGCTCGCGTGCTAATTTTACAATGTCTAACGCTTTTTCAGGATCATCTACAGCAACCACCAAAACTTTGGCTTTAGCAACACCGGCGTTATGCAATAAGTCCAAGCGTGACGCATCACCAAAATAGACCTGATTACCAAACTTTCTTAACAGCTCAATTTGATCAGCATCATTTTCTAAAATGGTCACTGGCAAGCCTTGTGCCGTAACAAATCGACCTATCACTTGTCCAAAGCGACCATAACCAGCAATCACCACAGGCACATTATTATCCTGAATGGTATCGTAGGGTTTTTGCGGTAATACGGACATAAAGCGAGGCAATACCCATCGATCGTTGAGTATCATCAAAAATGGCATCAAGGCCATGGAAAAAGCGACAGCCAAGATTAAAAACGCGGCTTGTTCATTACCAATGACGCCAATACCACTGGCATATTGGAATAACACGAAAGCGAACTCCCCTCCTTCGGCCAATGCCACGGCAAATAGCGCATTTTGGGTGTTTGGCAGGCCAAAACAGCGCCCCAGAATCGCCAAAATAAATGCTTTAATGGATAGTAGCAAGATAACGGTTGTGATCAATCCCAACGGATGTTGTAGCAATATTTCAAAGTTCATGCCCATACCAATGGAAATAAAAAATAAACCCAACAACAATCCTTTGAACGGCTGTAAATCCGCCTCTAAAGTATGCCTATATTCCGAGTTGGCCAGGACCACGCCTGCAATAAAAGCGCCTAATGCTGGAGATACACCAAGGCTGTTCATCAATAAAGTAATACCTACAATCAACGCCAATGAGGTTGCAGTAAACACTTCTCGCAAGTTAGATTTAGCAATAAATCGAAACAGATGGCGTGAGCAATACTTTCCTAAAAACACTACAATCGCAATAACCCCCAATACCAGCAATGCATGCGCCCAACGCGGCATATCTCCAAATGCTTCGGAATGAACAACACTAATGTTTGTTGTGGTATTGGTTGCCAACAAGGGGATTATAATCAAAACGGGGATTACTGCGATATCTTGCAATAATAAAACAGCAAACGAAGATTCACCTGCAGGCGTATGCAGCAGGCCTTTTTCCTGCAACATTTGCAGTACAATGGCGGTTGAAGATAAGGATAGAGCCATACCGCAAGCCAAACTTTCACGCCAACTAAAGCCAAATGCAAGACCAGCACCCATCAACGCTAAGCTAGACAGCAATACTTGCAAGCCTCCCAGGCCAATAATGGCTTTACGCATAGCCCACAGCTTACTCGGCTCTAACTCTAAACCAATTAAAAAAAGCATCATAATGACGCCAAACTCGGCAAAATCCATCACTTGATCAGCATTATGAATTAAACCAATACCAAAAGGTCCAATCAGCACCCCCGCCACCAAATAACCCAATACAGAGCCTAAGCGAAAGCGACTGGCCAGTGGGACCACAATACAAGCGGCCAATAGAAAAATAAACACCGCAAATAAAGGATTATTGCTCATTACGCTGCCAAGGTTGTTAATAATTGTTGATAGTGATTAGCATGTGCAGCAATTGCATTAGGCTCTGCACGCAAGGCACCGTGAAACATTAATGGCGGTAGATATTCCATGCCACACAAGCGAGCAGTTTGATCAAACGGAAATAACAACTCTGTGATCGGATAGTAGTTGGAACTGCCCTTTTGATAAGAATCTTGCGGACCACCAGTGCTGATGACGCTCATCAAACGCTTGCCTTTTAAAGCTTCGCCACTCGATCCGTAGGCCCAACCCCGCGTCAACACGACATCCAACCATTCTTTCATTAAAGAAGGGCAACTGTACCAATGAAACGGATGCTGCAAAATAATGGTGTGTGCTTCGAGCATGGCTTGTTGCTCATGTGCTACGTTAATATGAAAATCTGGATATCTTTCATAAAGATCATGTATTTTAACGCCAGGAACCGATTGCGCCGCATTGAGCAATGCACGGTTAACGCGAGAGTTTTGAAAAGTAGGATGGGCAAAAATAATCAATACTGGGTGCATATTATAATCCTTATATTATAGGTGAGTAACTAAATTTCGCGTCGTTCGGTCAGCGACTACCGCCGCCGTCATGGTGCCATTTACGTTTACCGCGGTTCGGCCCATATCAATAATGGGGTCGATGCCCTGCACCAAACCAACCACTGAATAAGGCAATCCAAGTGTCGTTAAGGTAACGGTTGCTGCTACGAAAGCAGTTCCAGGAACCCCTGAAATCCCTAACGATGCCATGGTATTGACCAGCATGACCAGAGCAATCATGCCAACCGTAATCGGTTGGCCGGTGATGTTCATCGCCATAACGACCAACACCGCGGGAAAAATACCGGCGCACGCGTTCATGCCCATGGTGGCACCAACGCTGGGCACAAAAGTTGCCGTGACCTGGCGCAAATGCAATGATTTTGCCAACGTTTCTTCGGTGACGGGCAAGGTACCAAAGCTAGAGCGAGTGCTAAACGCAACCAGCAAGGGCACATAAGCCACGCGATAATATTGCCAGGGCTTCTGACGCCCCAAAAACCATAGAATAATGCTGTGCATCACCAGCACCAAGATCATCGCCAGATACATTGCCAGTGCAAACATCAGCAAGCCTTGCAGTGATTGAGCGCCCTGCTCGATCATTACATCAGCCATCAAACCAAACACACCATAAGGGGTGAGTCGAATCACCAGACTGGCGAGCTTCTTCATCACCAGAAACATCGACTGTAGCCAGTTTTGAAAAGGAGCCAGTTTCTCTGGATTGTCCTTGCCCAACATCAAACCCGCAGCACCGACTAAAACCGCAAAAATGACCATACCAATGGCGTTATTATCGACCATCGTGGCCACAGGATTACTCGGCAACATACCCAACAAAGCATCCGCCAACCCCGTGTATTGATGTTCAGGTGCAAGGGTCATCGTGGGCAAACTCATCCCCTGCCCTACGCCTAACTCCATCGCCACCACCATGCCAATTGCAGAAGCAATAGCGGTCATAATCAGCAACAAGGCAACCGTTTTCCAAGCAATTCGCGTTAGAATGCCCTTTTGATGCCCTCCTAATTGCAAAACGGCGTGTATAATCGAGGTTAAAATCAAGGGAACGACCAGCATTTTCAACAAGCTAAAATAGGCTTGCCCTAAAAACAACAATACCGACTGACTGATGCGTAAATTGTCAATGGCATAGGGTTGCCACCACTTAAATAAGCACCCCAGTATTACCCCTAAAACCAGTGCCAAAAACATACGTTGATTCAAAGTCCACCCGCAAACTCCCGCGGCAACTAACCCAGCAACGACCAATAAAATAAAAGTAAGCGCAATGCCATCAAGAAACATAAAAAATCCGAGTCAAAGAAGTGATGTATTGAGATTACTATTATATGGTATACTTGGCAACCCATTTGCACTTTTATAATGAGCACGGTCATGGTTTTTATCGGGCACCTTGCTCTTGCACTTGCTTTTACCATTGCGCTTTATATGGGGGCAACGTATAGCAGCTTGCGTTATGAAATCAATCAGATTAAACAGTTGCAGACTACTATCAATGCACAGCTAAGTCAGCGTCAAAAATTGATTATACAGATTGCCCTTAATAATACCCGGGAGCTTAATAATCTGCTGACCGATGGCGATGCGAAATTATCCTACTATAAAAGCGAATATAATGAAGCGGTTACAAACTTTGATATTCGTAAAAAATCAATTTTCTCGAGGGCTGTGTTGCGGTTCTCTAAAAAGTTGAATCAACCGTTTTTAACGATGGTGTAATATCCTTTAAAAGTGTCACCATACAAGCGTTGGGTTATCGAAAGTTTTACACCTCAGACGAACGCTGCAGCTGGGCGTAAACTCCATCCTTTGCGAGCAATTCACGGTGGGTGCCGGCTTCCATGATTCTGCCCTGATCCATCACGACGATCTGATCTGCTTTTTCAATGGTCGACAATCGATGGGCAATCACCAAGGTGGTCCTATTTTTCATTAAGGTTTCCAGCGCCTCTTGAACCGCCCGCTCGGATTCATTATCAAGCGCTGAAGTGGCTTCGTCAAGAATCAGCAACGGCGCATTTTTGAGAATAGCACGGGCAATGGCGATGCGTTGACGTTGACCACCGGATAAATTTAATCCATTTTCACCAATACGGGTATTTAACCCTTCGGGCAACTTTTGAATAAATTCCCAGGCATGCGCCGCTTTCGCTGCGGCGATCACTGCCGCTTCATCGTGTGTCACATCACCACCATAGGCAATGTTATGCAACAACGTGTCATCAAATAAATTAACGTGTTGCGATACCACCGCAATTTGCTGACGCAAGTTATTGAGTTTTACTTCATGGATATTAATACCATCCAGGGTGATGATTCCCCCGGTCGGTTCATAAAATCTCGCCAATAAACTGACCAGGGTACTCTTGCCGCTGCCTGAGCGCCCCACCAACGCGATGGTCTGGCCCGCTGGAATATCTAAATCAACCTGATGCAACACCGCTTGATCCTGAGCGCCATAAGAAAAACTCACCTGATTAAAATGCACATGCCCCTTAGCCTGTGTCAGTGTTTTGCTGCCATGGTCAATTTCGGGTGCCTGATCCAGCAGCTCGAAAATACCCTCTGCTGCCGCTAACCCGCGTTGAATCGCGCCATTAATTTTGGTCAAATCGCGTACCGGCTTGAGCACAGCGACCATTGCTGCCATCCATGACACAAAGCTGCCTGCTGAAAAATCTTGATTACCATGACGGAATACCACAAACAGTACCAACGCCAGCGCTGAAGCGCCTAAAAATTGAATAATCGGGGTGTTTAAACCATCCGTCAAAATAATTTTCATCTCTTGTGTATAGTTGTAATTAAGCAACTTACGAAACAACTCACGATGGCATGCCTGACCATTAAAAACGCGTACCTCACGATAACCAATGATGGTTTCTTCAGCGGTATGCATCACCCCTCCCATGGAATTTTGAATACGTCGACTGAGCTTGCGAAAACGCTTACCCGCATAACTCACCACCACGAGAATCAATGGCACAACAATCAAGACAAATAAGGTGAACTGCCAACTAATGGTGATCATCACCACAAATAGGCCAATGGTAAAAGCACCTTGACGAAACAGCGTGGTGAGGGAATCGCCAGTCGCTTGCGTGACTTGATCCACGTTATAAATGATTTTTGCCAATAATTGGCCAGAGGTATTTTGGTCGTAATATTTCGCTGGCAACACCAGCAGTTTATCAAAAATTTCCCGACGAAACGTCTGTACCACCTGACGTCCAACCAATCCCATGCCGTAAGTGGCGGCAAAAGAACCGACACCTCGCAACACAAATAAACCCAGCACAATTAATGGCAATATTTTTAAAAAAAACAGATCGTCACCGATAAACCCTTTATCAATTAAAGGCTTAAACAAGTACATAGTGTAGGAATCAACCCCTGCATATAACACGTTGCCCAGAATGGCGAGAATCAACCACGGCCAATAACGGTAAACGTAGCGAAGCAAGCGCGGATAAAGTCCAGCATTTTCTGGCTTAGTTTTCATAAACACATCCTTTAGTGCTTTAAATGGTACGGCACTTCAATAATCACGCGAGTAGCGCCTTTGTTCGCGCGACTCAATACGGTCAACCCCAAGCGCAGCATGAAAGAGCGCTGATTATGCAAAAGGAAATGCCACCACTTACTGGGCAAAGCACGGGTCATCACCACAATGGTCAAGCCACGTTCAGGTTGAACCACATCCATGCGGCGAATGCGGGTTAACAAAGGTTCCAGCATCGACTGATAATCGGTATTCAGCACCACCAATTTATAAGGCAACTGCAAACGTTTCCAATCTGCACGCAATTTATCGAGGCGCTTGGCGTTGGTGTTAATACATAGTGCCGTGACATCATCAGATAAACGCGCCGCCAATTCTAGTGCAGCTAGAGTACCTTTATGCACCATAGATACCGGCACCACCACTTTAGGGCGAACGGCGGTATACTGATCAGGCTTACGCTCTCCAGAAATCGCCAATTCATAATCAGATAAACGATAATGTTTTTGGATGCGATAGAAAAATATAATGATTAAGGGTAACGCCACAAAAATAACCCAGGCACCTTCGTCAAATTTACTCTCAGCAATGACCAGAGTTGCAATGGCCGTTGCCAAACACCCAATGGCATTGACACCCGATTTAATCCACCAATGTCGGGTTCTACGCTCCCACCATACGCGAACCAAGCCAGCCTGACATAAGGTAAATGCCACAAACACACCAATGGCGTATAAGGGAATCAAAGCATTGGTGTTGGCATCAAACATAATGATCAATACAATGGCAAATACGCCTAATAAAATAATACCATTACTGAATGCCAGGCGATCTCCCAGGTCCTGTAACTGCCTGGGAAAATAACCATGCTGGCTGATCATCGATGCCAAGGTGGGAAAGCCGGCAAATGAGGAATTTGCAGCCAATAACAACACCGCGCAGGTTGATAATTGCAGCAGATAATACAATAGACCATGACCAAAAATCGCCTCACCAATTTGAGACAGCACGCTATTGTCACTCATCGGTTGAATATGTAAAACTCTCGCCAAGACACTGGTACCCATAAACATGAAAATCAGCAAACCAGCCAACAACAATAAGGTTATCTTTGCATTTCTTTGCGCTGGCGGCTTAAACGTCGTTACCCCATTGGAAATAACTTCAATACCCGTCATCGCCGAACAGCCAGAAGAAAATGCACGTAATAGCACCAATATGGTTAATGCTTGCAGTGGCTGAATGGTCGCACTGGCAGGATATAGCACGGGAGATAAATCCCCCATAAAATAACGCGTTACACCAACACCAATTAACAACACCATCATGCCGATAAATAAATAGGTCGGCCAGGCAAATGCCGTTGCGGCTTCACGCATGCCGCGCAAATTCATCCACATCACCACGACTACTGCAATCACAGATAAAGCGACTGAGTGTGAGTACAAACTCGGAAACGCTGAGGTAATGGCATAAATACCTGCCGTGACACTCACCGCCACCGTCAAAATATAATCAATCAACAGGGACCCGGCCGCCACCAGGCTCCAGAAAGTACCGAGATTTTCACGCGCGACTGTATAAGAGCCCCCGCCATTAGGGTAGGCCGAAATCGCCTGGCGATAAGACATCGTAACAATCACAATCAGTAACACAATAAAAACAGAGACGTGAATTACCGCCGTTAATGCCAAGGCACCCGCGACCATTAAAGAATCGAGAATGGCTTCCGTACCATATGCCACCGAAGACAGTGCATCAGAAGATAAAATCGGCAAAGCTTTAAGCTTTGAAAGGCGTTCATGTGCCTGTTGATTGCGCGATAAGGGGCTACCAAATAGAAAACGGGTAACTTTATTGCCTAGAATCGCCAAAATGATGCTCCTGATTGCTAAACCACGTGGACATTATCGGGATTTCTGCCGAGGTGTCAAGAATCATTACTGCCCCAAAACACCATTCAACAATTGCTGTGCTTGTTGCTTCACTTGTTGGATTTGCGAAGCTTGCGATGCGCCACCTTCTCCGGCACCGCCACCACCGGAAGCGCTGACCACATTGGCTGCTTGTTGTAATAATTGATTTTTCATGTGTTGCAAGGCCAAATCTTTTAACTGTATCAAGAAACTATTCATGTCAATGCCATAGGTTAAGCTTTCCATTGGACCTTGAACATAAAGCGGCACTTGCAATGAACCCGGTGTTTGCACCCACTGTCCATTGGTTTGTTTCAACTGAGCATTATAGGCATTAAAATGATAATTCAGCACATTATGTTGCGTTAAATCTACGGTACCTGAACCATTAATCACAAAATCATCTCCCGTTAAATCAATAGATTGATTATTGATTAGCCCATCTTGTACACCTGCCTGCGTATTAAAATAACCAAATTGAGTTTTTTGACCATTATCCGGATTGATTTTCATCCCCGACGAAAACTGTGGTAACTGGCTTTGCAAGGTATTCAAGCTACTAAGAATATCGCCATTTTGGAATACCGAATTAACCGCGTCACCGACGTGTTGCAACAGAGCGCCAAGATCCACGCCTTTTAGCGTCGATTGTTTAACGATAAGCTGCGCCTGTCCATTGAGTGTCTGCGCCAATGCAGGCATTTGCAAAGACTTGGTCGATAACTGCCCCATCAATTGCAGATCACTCAACATCAATTTTGCGCCATGCAAATGCACATAGTCTTCTACAAGAATTTGATCAATACGGATATTAAAAGTCACTGCGGGTTCACTAAAATTAGCAATGGTGATTTGCCCCGTCAATTTTGAACGATCCAAGCTTATGGCGATGGGCGTAAGATTAAGGTGATCATTGTCTCCAGAAAAATACACTTTCAGTGAGGTATCGGAAAGCGCTCGCTCGCTCGGAAATACAGGTACGGAGAAAGAAAATCCCTGTAAAATAGCATCAAAATCAATGGGTAACAGTTGGATTTTCCCCTGATATTGAAAATGATCTGGTAAGAAATCCAGCTTGACTTCAGTCAACAGGGTGGCATTATTAACGTTAACGGTTAGCTGCGCTTTCATTTGCTGACGCAAGAGGTCAATAAGCGCCCCTCCTTGCATATCCATATTCAGAGGAATTTTATGATCCGTAGTCTGGAGGGCTCCATTCACCTGGAGACTTAATTGCATCAATGAATATTCTTGCTGTTGCTGGTTTAACAACAAATTCCCCTGTAATGCGACCTTCGCAATGATACTGGGCGCATCGTTTTCGACATAAAATGCCAAGGTAATAGGAAACGCTTTTTGTAAATTCACCTGAGAAGCGGTGAGCATTACTTTCTTGAGTTGACCATGCACATGAGCCGGTAAATCAATATACTCAACCGAGGCATTGTTGATCTTAACAGACTGAATCTGTAATGCAATGGGCGTCGATTGCCCTGGAATTTCACGCGCATTTTCAACACTCTCTGCATCACCAACAGGCGTTTGCGCGGTGAAAGTCCAGTTATTGAGGGTTGGAGTCTTTTGCACCAATGTCAGCTGCAACCCATTCACCAGGAGGCGATTCACTTCAATCTGTTTGGATAACAAAGGCAACAAACGCACGTTAAGCTCAGCAGCATCGAGGTGCGCAAAAACAGGTTGTACATAGCCCGCGGGGTTATTGACGGTAACATCGCTAAGCTTCAAGCTAAGCGCAGGATAAAACGACCAATGAATATCACCCTTTAACACCAATTGACGACCGGTTTGTTGATAAAAGGCATGAGTAATTTGAGTTTTGTAGTGATTGGGGTTAAACAACAGCAAAAACCCGGTAATGGCCAAGATCATGACAATAATGAATGCCAGAATAACCCATAAAATAACTTTAAAGATCTTATTCATGATACGTCCTCTTATTTTAGGGCCAATTTAAACAACCGCAGGCAATTTTCAGTGGTAATATCTCTTAGCTCAGGATAAGACATTCCGCGTAACTCAGCAATATGTTCAGCCACGAATCGCGTATATCCGGGTTGATTAGGGGTTCCACGATGCGGTACTGGCGTCAAATAAGGTGCGTCAGTTTCCACTAACAGACGATCCAGCGGCACTTGTTTGGCAACATCTCTGAGCGCTTGTGCGTTTTTAAACGTTACGATACCCGAAAAAGAAATATACATCCCCAGATCCAAGCCTCGCTTAGCCATGGACCAGTCTTCCGTAAAGCAATGAAAAACACCCGGACCATTTTGCTCTTCTTGCAGAATACGGATGGTATCATCACACGCCTGACGCGTATGAATAATCAATGGCTTATTAACCTGGTTGGCCGCTCGAATATGCGTGCGAAAGCGCTCATGTTGCCAGGCACCCAGATCCCCTTCTGTCAAACGAAAATAATCCAACCCCGTTTCACCAATCGCCACTATTTTAGGATGTTGTGCCGCAGCAACCAGCATTTCTACCGTTGGTTCGATCACATCTGTTTCAGTAGGATGGACGCCAACAGAAGCACTGACGCAGTCAAAACGTTCAGCAATTGCCAATACCTGAGGATAGGTTTCCCAATCAACGCTGACATTAATCATATGTCCCACTTCCAGCGTTTTAGCGGCAGCAATTGCCGCACCCAAATCACCACCAAAGGCCGCCAGATCAATGCGATCCAGGTGACAGTGGGAATCAATCAGTATAGCCATGGCTATTCCTGCTGCAGCAAATAACGGAATTTATATTGGCCATTTTCATATCCATCCAGCTCTGCAATGGTTTTAATACAACGATTACCCTGGGCATTGCGCTCAATAAATACAATGAGATTCACTGCTTGCAAGATTAGATTACGCGGCACAGTGATGACCACCTCTTGAATCAAATCTTCCAGACGCAACGGCGTACTCTCCGCACTGTTGGCATGGATGGTACACATACCGCCGGGATGTCCAGTGTTCCAGGCTTTAAGCAACTCCAACGCCGCGCCATCACGCACCTCACCAATGATGATGCGATCGGGACGCATACGCAAACAGCCTTTCACCAGATCACGCATGGTGACTTTTGGCGTCGAGGACATTAACACGACATCAGGCGCTTCAATTTGTAATTCCGGCAAATCTTCCAATACTAAAATGCGGTTTTCGCAGTCTTTCAATAACGCCAACAAGGCATTAGCAAAGGTGGTTTTACCGGTACCGGTACCGCCGACAATCACAATGTTTTTACGCGCCAATACGGCTTCTTTCAAATGCGCCATGGCTTCTGGAGTTAACGCGCCTGACTTCAGATAATCTTCCAGTGTAAATACATGCACCGCACGCTTACGAATTGCAAAGGTAGGCTTCTGCACCACTGGCGGCAACCACCCCTGAAAACGCGCGCTTTTAAACGGAATTTCAGTGGATACCGAGGGGTTATTGGCACTGGCCACTTCATTTTTATAAGACGCCACCAATTTTACAATATTTTCGCTGCGTTCTGGTGGAATGCGAATACCGGTATTTGCCTTCCCTTTGTAGAGGCGCTCCGCCCATAACCGACCATCCGGGTTGAGCATGATCTCAATGACCGAATCATCATCCATCAACTTCATAATTTCTGGGCCAAAAGCGGTCGCCAGCATATCTAAATAACGGTCTCGTGCAACTTGAGTGGCCATATACAATCTCTGTCCTTATTGAATCAGTGTCGTGATTATAGCGTACAAATCCACGATGTACCAATACTCCACTGCTTGATTACCCCATCGCCTGCAGCACACCCCATGACTTCAGACAAGACCATCGATCAACGGCATTCATTCCCATGCTACGCAACATGGTTTTGATGGCGTGTTGATTGGAAAATAAAGATTCAAAACCTTCCATCGCCAGCAATGTTGAGGAATTGACACCATAACGTTGATACTCATAACGGTTCAAAACGCCTGGCGTGTAAAAAGGTCGCTCACGACGCTTCACATCTGACAACGCATCCACCAACGCCGCCACATCAGCAAAACCCAAGTTCACGCCTTGACCAGCCAAGGGGTGAATGCTGTGCGCTGCATCGCCGATTAATACCGCTTGCGATTTGACATAGTGTTCTGCGTGTTGGCGATTCAACAGAAACGTCACGCGTTCACCCATGAGCGCCACTTTACCTAAACGATGCTCCAAGGCCTCTGCTATATATTGATTAAACACAGCAGGATCTAACGCTGCCAAATGATTGGCCTGTTCCGTATTATTTGACCACACGATGGAACAGTGATGGGGATCACACAACGGTAAAAACGCCAGTGGCCCGGTGGTTAAAAAACGTTGATACGCAATATCGCGATGTGGTTTTTCAGTTTTCACGGTACACACCAGGGCAGAATGGCCAGAAAAAGTTTGCGTTAGTCCAATACCCAATTGCTGCCGCACGGCAGAGTGAGCACCGTCTGCACCAATCAATAATCTAGCACTGATGGACTGCCCCGAAGCCAATTGCAACTGCCATTGCAGACCATCAAATATATAATGCGTGATTTTTTCCGATGCCAGCAATTTAACCCGAGCAGAGGACGTCAGTGATTGCCACAGCGTTTTAATGATCACCCGGTTATCAACAATATGTCCCAGTTGTGCAGCACCAATACTCGATGCCGAGAAATCAATGTGGGCAGCACTGTTTTGATCCCATACTTGCATTTTTTGATAGGCGTGACAGCCTTTGCTCGCAGTAATGGCTGACCACACACCAAGCGATTGCAATAAGCGTTGCGATGCCGTGCTGATGGCGCTAACGCGCAATACCGGTTGCTGCTCATCCCACTCCAATTCCGGTCGTTTCGTGTCAATGATGGCAATGGAAAACCCTTGCTGTTCTAACGCTTTTGCCAACGCCAAACCAACCATGCCTGAGCCAACGATGATGATGTCCATAATAATACCTTTTAAGAAGGGCTGGGGCCGGGAAGCCTCAACGCTCCACCTCCACCCGCGGCGAATATACTCAGTGGCGCACTAAAAGCACTTGCCTCAAGAGCCGATGCTGCTGGCGCCACTTCAAACCATACTACCTGCAACTGGGCCACCTGGGCAACCGATAGTTCCTGAGTAAAGCGCCCTGCTTTGCCATCCAGATAAAACATATTACCTTCTACGCTAATGGCACCGAGACGCGCAGCCAGCATCATGGTGGTTTGATCAAAAAAATAATCCGGTAATTGCACACCACTACCCGGCAACGCAGCAAGCACTGACATTAAAAGGGCTAGCGCAGGTTTTCGAATGTGTTCATGCTCATGTTGCAATGCCAATTGCAAGCTTGCCAATAAGGGTGGATGATTCAACACCTGCAAGCCTAACTCTGGTAAAACCAATAGTGCCTCATGGCGAACACGTATACTGTCAGCACTCAATGCCCGTTGCAACGCTGCCAGCATCCGGGAATCATCAAGGATTTTCAACCCTAAGTTTTTCAATACGCCCAGTGCCGCACCGCTAACATGCTCTTGAGCACTATTAAGTGCCGAAATCAACCCCTCTACCATTTCAGGATATCGCAGTATGCGCGGCCCCCACTGCTGCATAACCGATAATGCACGGTATTGAGTTTTTTCATTCACCAACGCTGCATGTAACGCCTGTAATACCCAAGGGTCAGCAGAGTTCAATACTCGCTCACTAAATCCCGCCAGCACTTCCACCGCGCAGCCTTGCAGATAATCATCGCGCCCCACTAAAGCAAGCCTTAAAGCCGCCAATAAATCAGCCCATTGTGGATCAACTACTAATGCATCTCCCAAGCCTTGCAATACCTGAAAACCGGCTTTTTGCACATCTCGGCTGGATGTTTTTTGCAGTGCCACTCGCAACGCGCTCATCAAGGCTGGGTTTTCTAAAATATGAGCACCCAAACCTTGCAACACTTGTGCAGCGGACGCTTGCACAAAATCAACCCAAGGGTTGTTATTGGTTAACATCGCTGCCAACACATCAACGAGAGGGCTACATTCTAATAATTTCGGCCCCAGGCTTCGTGCAGCGTGTACTGCATAATCTCGAATCATGGATACTGGAACATGATCCTGCAATCCTATTTTGAGCCATTCGACCATCCAAGGGTACTCTACTATTTTCACCCCCATACCTTGCAAAACTCTGGCCGCCGATTCTCGAATCCTAAGATCGGTATGTTGCACCGCAGATTCCAGCCATGTCACCAGCTTAGGGCACGTCAATATCTTTACGCCCAGCCTTTGTACAATACCTACCGCACAATTCTGTACACATTGGCTCGCGAAATCTTGGGGTGGCGTCATTCCAAACATCCTGGACATCGATTCTAAACGATCAGGAACTCTTGCATAATCTTTATTTTCTAATGCCAATAACACCCTATTTAACGCCCAAGGAGACGTTAATAGTTTATCGCCCATCCCCTCAAAAACCCATAATGCAGTGGCTCTTAACTCTGCGTTACTGTCTTGCAGTGCTGACTTAAAAGCACTGGCCATCCAGGGAAGTTTTAAAATCTCAGGCAACCCTAATAACTGCAAGAACCCAGTCGCTTTCTGCTTAATTAGCGTATCTTCGGATTGCAATGCCAATTGTAAGACGCTCATAAAAGCAGGATTATCAAGTAACACTGCTCGTTTCCACAATGGACAATCTCGAAAAATAATATGGCACCACGGTAAATCTTCCCAAGGTTTTGTACCCGATAAAAAACGGGTTACATTATGAATTACCGCCTGCTTTAACGACTCCAGCATTTCTACAATGGTCGCCGTTGGAGTGGGCAATTGATGCCATCTGCCTTCTTCTACCATGCGTAACCAAACACGCGCTTCCCATTGACCACCTAAATCCCTGGGCGCACCTAGCCAGATTTGCCCAAATCTTTCTAGTGCTTCAGGTATGGGTGTGACCAGTCCAGCGGTAAACCACCACATCACTTCCAAACGCTGCGTATATTTATTCTGACGCATCCAGCCAAGTGTTTCAGCTTGATTGCTTTGACAGGCTGCTGCAATTTGTTTAGCCGCGAAATATTCTTGTAAGGTTAAATGGAGAAAATGAAATTCACTGGTCAACGGATCCCCACTGTCGCCCTGCGCTTGAACAATAACACCACTGTCTAATAATTTTTTCCACAGCGTTGGTGAATCTTCAAGCCCCTCCGCCAAAGCGCCATAGTAGATTCTCTGGCCGGGAATCATGATTTTTCCTGCGCGCATCGCGTCAAATGCAATGCCAGAAAATGCTGCCATCAAAGGTGCGGTTAATGTCAATTGCCTTTCCGGGGTAAGACGCTCCATATCTTCACCCTGACGCTGGCAATAGCGTTGCCACATCAACTGCTCTACGCGTTGATACAACAGAGTCAAGCTCATCGATTCTGCCGCAACCTCCAATGCACCCGGTGCACTTAGGGCATGACATAACAGGATCAAATTAATCGGTACACGCGCCAAATCCCGCAACAGACTGTTTTGTTTGATATGTTGCAACAGGGGGAGATGATCTGCTGAACCCACAAACCGTTTAACAAATTCTGCAATATTATCGCTGCTAAAACCGGCCACTTCAACTTCAGCATTACAAGGAAACCCTTGCATGGCATGTGGCCTACCGGTTAATAACCGATTCGGTGCGGTGGTCATATGATCAAAAACATCGCGCAAATGAGCAGGAACACGCCCCACAATCTCATCATAACCATCCAAAATCCACAACGTGGTTGCTGGATTATACAACGCTGCAACCTGAACGCTTAATTCACCTGAAGCAGGCAGTCCTAACGCTTCTTGAATAATCAGATCCAGAGGGCCGTAAGAATCGCCACTCGGATAGCGATCACTGGTTAAATGCCTTAATGGAACCCAAACCACCAACGAAAACTCCATCAAGAAATTGCCCTGCGCCCATTGCGAAACGATAAATTGACAGGTACTCGATTTACCCGTACCTGCGCCCCCTACCAAATTGATTCGTCTGGTATGGGTATCGGTAGCAAATAAATCAGACAGTGCAACAGGTTGTTTTCGCGCGCGAATCACCTCAAAGGAACTGACCAACCCTTCCCGCGTGCCGGCGTTATCAATCGTCGCTGCTTCTGCTCGAGCAACTTCATCGCGCCTCATCAATAACGATAGATTCACAAATTGCGCATCTATCGAATAACGATTTCCCGTCACTGGATCACGCAGGGTGGCTTCTTGGGTATATTTCGCTTGAATCAGCGCCAAACAGGCTTCTGGCGTTTGCGGGTGTTGATGAGCGTCATCCAACAGCGCTTGATAGGTTTGTGCTAATACTGCCTGGCGTTGTTGTAAAAATGCCACGGCTGGCGCAATGGCCGCAGCATCAGGGAATAAAGGTTGCAAACCTTCCCGGGTAAACAACGCGCGCAACTGCTCTGGTGACGTGTTGATAATGGTGCGCATCGTGGTTAAAAATTCTTGCTTTACGGTATGGGGTAAACCCGCAAAACTCACATAGGCATTACTCCCCACGGCAATCAATCCCTGCCGAATGTTTTCCAGATCTCTGAGCACATCGGGGTGAGCTACCGCCCGTCCCAACAAATAAAATGCTTCGCCAGGGTCGATTTTGATGGCTTGCAGGGCAACGGGCACATTGCCTTCATTTTTCAACACGGTATAGCCCACATTTACGCCACGCGCGTGCAGGCAATCTCGATCATTCACCAAAAGCGCGACCGCCAAAATTTGACCAACACCTTGCACAGGAAGAACCCTGGCATCGACGGTTAGCATCAGCTCTTCTGGGGGCATCGGTTGCCGCAACTGTTCAATCAAGCCAGCGTTAAACGGCGCAAACCCCTCAATCCACTCTGACATCACATGAATGGCTCGAGAAAAATTGACGCCGTAGAGATCCCTAAAACTTTCTGCTCCCGCAGGTTCTACCCACGCCTGCTCGGAAAGCATTAAGCGTTGTGCATGACAGCCATAAGCCGCATAAATTCCATTCCAGCAGATTTCTTTTAACGCCGCACGCAGCGTGCCTTCTATGTTCTCTGCTATTTGCGATTTTCCAACATAGCGCTGCCCCGCTCGCATGAAAATTCCAATGCTAGGGGTGCTGCTTGAAACCGGCAATGGCTCTGTGGTTAAGGTAAACTCAGCACCATCATGGCGCTCGATGGCAGATAATATGATCATGACGAAAGCCCCATCATCACTCGCCCTACTTGCGCTTTAAGCATCGGCAGGCGCTCAAGTTTTTGCAAAGCAAAATTACGAGCCAGCACCATCGGTAACGCATCGGTGGAAAATATTTTGACCAAACCATCGGTAATGCTAATAGTACGCTGTTGATCACGCTGACGGCTTTTTTGATAAGCCCCGGCAACATCTTTTAACGGCACTTCGGCCAATAACGCTAATAATCCAGAAATATCGCGCATGGTGAGATTAAAGCCTTGACCCGCCACCGGGTGAATATGATGTGAAGCGCTGCCAAAAATAATGGCATGACCTTTCGTCAGGATATCGGTATCAACGCGTTTCAACGGAAATGCTTCACGTTTACCGACCTGCAACAATTTACCCAGACGATAGCCAAATATTCTTTGCAGCTCAACCAGATACTGAGCATCTGACAATGTCATCCATTGTGGGATTTGTGCGCTGGGCAGTACCCACACCGCGGCTGAACGTTGACCCGTTAATGGTAGCATTGCCAGAGGGCCTTCTGTGGTAAACCGTTCATAAGCAATATTTTGATGCGCGCGGTTTAACACCACATTAGCCACGATGGCCGATTGTTGATAATCGTATTCTTGCGCCTTAATGCCCAGCAGTTTACGCAAACCAGACTGCGCACCATCGGCACAGATTAATAGCTTTGCGTCGAGATGACAGATGCTTTGATTTTGCTGAATGGTTAAGCGCGCATGATGCTCTGTTTGTTCAATGGCAGTGACAGTTGCCGGTGAACGCACCTCGATATTGCTTTGTGACAACTGCTGCCACAAGGCTTCTGCTAACAAAGGCATCTCGATCACATAACCCAACGCGGGGATATTTTCCTGCTCAGCAGAAAGCCGTACCATGCCGCAATGGCCACGATCAGAGACATGCACTTGTTTGATGGGTGACGCGTCTTTCACCAATGCTTCCCACAAATTTAATTTTTGCAATATCTGCGAGGTGCCAAATGACAATGACAAGCAACGGCTGTCAAAATGCCGTTCGGCAGGTTTTACTAACGGCTTGGCTTCGATTAACGTTACTTTGAAATTCAATGACCGCAAGCCAAGCGCCAAAGTTAAACCGGCAAGGCCGCCGCCTACGATGGCGATGTCAGTAGTGGCGTAATTTATCATATCGTGCTCCCTTTAAGTAGCGCTGCAAAATCAATAATATGAGCAAAATATTGGGCTTCTTCTAATGACTCTGACACCCCATTGACATGAATCAACACAGGACGGAACGAAACATTTTTTGGCACTGCTATTCGTTGACACTTTGCTGTTACTTCTTCTACCAGCGCCACATTCAATTCATTTTTAGAAAACTTAATCTCACATACATAAAGCGTTTTATGCCGCGTTTGAATCAGCAAATCAATCTGACAGCTTTGTTTACGTTGGGTTGCTTTTTGAAAATATTGTATCATTCGCCGCACAACTTTAGCAAATGTCATTTTTGTGCGGCGCGGAGAACTTACCCTTAATGAACGGTTTGATTGCCCGCAATGTTGGGGCGCTTGGTCAAAATCTCTTGGCGCACGCTGTGCAGCAAAATCACCGACATGCGTACAAACTCAACCAACTCAGTATAAGATGCCTCCGCCTCAGCATCGACTTCATCGGTGGGTTCGTATTCCAAGCAGGAAATACGCAGCAGATGATCCATTGCTTCTTGCACTTCGGGTGATTGGGTGTTTTTGGCGCTCATGCCCAGTAACTTTAAGCCTGATAAAAAGCCCTGACACCAGTGAGCCAACGATTCGATCCGCAGATGCAACGGCTCATCATCACCGGGCAGCAATAAGGCGATATCAAATTCGTCAGAATCTATATTGGTTTTGGTCGCATCAAAAAGTTTAACCAAAGTATCACTATTTTTTTGAAAAGTAGCATCTTTGGCATCATGAAACGACGACTGCAACGAATCCACCCAGGCATTTTTGCCAATGCCAGCGGCGCCACACAGCAAGGCACACAATAAACCATGAGTTTCAGCAGCACCACCGAGGGTTTCAAAATAGTGCAAGGCATCGGAAATGGTTTGAAAATCGGGTAACTGGTTAGACATGCCCCTTACTCCTCAATCATCTTCTTGGCAATTTGCTGATGCACTTTTTGCATGTCCAGCGAAACGGCTTGATCAATCAAATCTTTCAAGGCTTTTTCAGTTAGCGCGCCTGACTCTATGCATAATGCCACATGGTTGCGGAAAATCATAATGGTAGGCACCGAACGAATACCAAAATCTTCCATCAATTCTTTTTCGGTTTCGACATCAATCATGCCAAAATGAACCTCAGGAAACTGCCCCACTACTTTGTTAAAAATGGTTTTAAAGCCTTTGCATGGCTGACACCATTCTGCCCAAAAATAGGCAACAACGACGTGATCGGTTTCTAAAAACGCATCAAAACTCTGCTTGGTGAGTGTGGTTACGGTAGATGTCATGACTTGCCTCCTTGGGGTAACGCAATACGCAATGCTTTAAAAATATGACGTCTGACAGTTTCCATGTCTTCCATGCCGTCGACAATCAAATAGCGTGGTGCATTGGGTTGGCCAGAAATCGCTTGTTCAGAATAATATTGTACCAGCGGTAAAGTTTGTTGTTGATAGACATGTAAACGATGACGTACCGTTTGCGCTTTATCATCTTCACGCAAGATCAACGGTTCGCCGGTAACATCATCTTTACCAGCGACTTTAGGCGGGTTAAATTCGACGTGATAAGTACGGCCGGACTGTGGATGCACACGACGACCACTCATGCGTCGCACAATGCCTTCTTCATCCACGCGCAATTCAATCACATCGCTAATATGGATACCCGCTTCTGCCAATGCTTCAGCTTGTGCCAAAGTACGAGGAAACCCATCCAGCAAAAATCCTTTGGCACAATCCGGTTGCGCCACACGATCTTTCACCAAATCGATCATGATATCATCGGAGACCAGTTTGCCCGCATCCATAATGCTTTTGGCTTTTTTACCCAACGACGTACCGGCGGTAATCGCCGCACGCAGCATATCGCCGGTGGAAATTTTGGGAATCCTTAACGCCTCTTGCAACAACTGCGCCTGCGTGCCTTTGCCAGCACCGGGCGCACCTAACAAAATCACTCGCATGGATCTCTTCACTTTATGGATGGCTTGAGTACATTATGCATATTTTGAGAACGCTGACAAATGATTTAATCTTAATGTTCCCGCGTCTTATGAAACACCACACTCGGATAGCGCTCCTGCGCCAAACTTAAATTGACATTGGTCGGTGCCAGATAGGTCAATTGATCACTGGAATCCAGTGCCAAGTTATCGCGTACTTTGTCTTGGAAGGTTTCAAAGGCTTTATCATCCTCACACGTCACCCAACGTGCGGCGGCGATATTAATGTTTTCATAGGCGCACTCGACACTGTATTCGTTTTGCAGACGAAACGCGACGACGTCAAACTGCAACACGCCCACGGCGCCGACGATTAAGTCATTGCTGTTCAGCGGTCGAAACACTTGCGTGGCACCCTCTTCCGATAATTGCACCAGACCTTTTTGCAACGCTTTCATTTTCAGCGGATCTTTCAAACGCACACGACGGAACAATTCTGGCGCAAAGTTAGGAATGCCGGTGTATTTAACCAATTCGCCTTCGGTAAACGTATCGCCAATCTGAATCGAGCCATGGTTGTGCAGGCCAATAATATCACCTGACCAGGCGTTCTCGACATTTTCCCGCTCACCGGCCATAAAGGTTAACGCATTGGCGATCTGTACTTGTTTGCCAGTGCGCACCTGCAGCATTTTCATGCTTTTGCGATATTGCCCCGAGCAGACGCGCAAAAACGCCACCCGGTCACGATGTTGCGGATCCATATTGGCTTGGATCTTAAACACAAAACCAGTAAATTTTTCTTCAGTAGCATCGACAATGCGCTTGTCGGTTTCGCGCGATAACGGAGGCGGCGCATATTCAACAAAGCCATCGAGCATTTCTTTCACGCCAAAGCTACCCAACGCCGTGCCAAAATAGACTGGGGTTAATTTACCGGCAAGATAAGCCTTCATATCAAAGGTATGGCTGGCACCACGTACCAATTCAATCTCGGTGCGAATTTCGTCAGCATAATCCCCCAACGCGTGGATTGCTTCAGGCGAATCCAACCCTGTAATTTCTTTAAAAGCATGAATATGAGAGCCATGGCCAGTCTCATATAAAATGACTTTATCTAACAGCAAATGATAAATACCTTTGAGCTGTTTACCCATACCAATCGGCCAGGTGACGGGTGCACATTGGATATTGAGAACCTTTTCAATTTCATCCAGCACTTCCATCGGGTCGCGCACATCGCGGTCAATTTTGTTGATAAAAGTAAGAATTGGCGTGGTACGCAGGCGACATACTTCCATCAATTTAATGGTGCGGGCTTCCACGCCTTTCGCCGCATCGATCACCATCAAAGCAGAATCGACTGCCGTCAAAGTGCGATACGTATCTTCCGAAAAGTCTTCATGACCCGGTGTGTCGAGCAAATTGACAATGCGACCGTGATAGGGAAATTGCATCACCGAAGTGGTCACCGAAATTCCGCGTTGCTTTTCCAACTCCATCCAGTCCGAGGTTGCATGACGGCTGGCCTTACGCCCTTTCACCGTTCCCGCCAATTGAATCGCACCGCCGAACAGCAATAGCTTTTCCGTCAACGTGGTTTTACCCGCATCCGGGTGAGAGATGATCGCAAAGGTACGGCGCAGGTTAATTTCTTGAGTAAGGGTAGCCATAAAAACTCTGGAGAATATTTAATTGGACGGCATTATACTCGAAACAGCTGAATTTGAGGAGGGTTAGAAAAAACATAAAAAAAGCGAGAGCAACAGACTCTCGCTTATGTAAATCGAGTAATAACGTTAAGGAAGGCAAGCACTACCCGTGCATGTAAAATTACATGTTAGCTTGTTATTGTTATCAACCCCAACCTTGGTAATGATGATATTCGCTGATGTTGTAGCCGCAGCCCCAAGATCAATGAGCCCTGTTTGGCTCGATACTGCCGCACTTACTGTGCAAACGGTCTGTGAGTTAACACCACCAACAAAAACTAATACAGGAGTGACTATAGTGCCTTTGGGAGCCAATAGATTCCAACTCCGACTCCAAGATGGGGCAGGTCCTATTGGTCCGTTAAAGACTTGAATGTTTCCACTCGGAAACTTAAGTCCAAATTCAGGCGTGGAATTCATAGGAATGGGAAGATTGGATGCAACTCCCGCCGAAACGTGCACAGCAAATGCAGAACCCGTAACCAACAAAGCTGCCACTGCCATAGAACCCAATACAATAGATTTTAATTTATTCACAGAATCTCCTCGTTTATTAATAGATTGATTATCTTAATATTTCACCAATACACCGTGTGTTCCAGTGCGATGCAATTATAACAAAATAACTGATTAATTATAACATTTATTTATATTAATAAGTTACATTGAAATATAAAATTATATTTATCACTATAATTTTTAATGAAAAAAATTGTTACAAATTCATCGAGAGAAGATAAATCAGGCAGGGCAAACGCGTCTTAATTTTGGATGGGCTGAAAGCTTCGTCGTCCTGACACTGCGAAGCAGGCATCAGGATCCAGGCTAAATTTAACACTGGATTGATGAACGCTACGCGTTATCAGGACGACGAATTCTATAAGCTATTCATGAACTTTCTTTGATACTTAAGAAAATTTAAGATGCGCTTGCCCTGTAAATCAGGGGTCTATGCCGTAAAATAGAAATGAAAATTAGGCAACCGCCAACACCATCAAAATGGCATCTTCTTTTTCATTGGTGTCAGGCATGGCGTAATAGTCTTTACGCAGGCCATTTTCTTGAAACTGATGCTTGCGATAGAACTCAATCGCTGGCGCATTATGCACATTCACTTCCAGATAGATTTTGCGGGCATCATTTTTTTTCGCCAGCTCAATCAAAAACAGCATAATTTTATCGCCATAGCCTTGGCGATGATATTTCGTCGCCACGGACATGGTGAGAATTTCAACCTCATCGGCCACCAGAGAAACCACAACAAACCCCAGCAATTCAGAGGTATCATCAAATAATCCCCAGGCTCGGATATGTGCTGCCTGCAAGGAATCACGCATCATCGCTGCCGACCAGGGCAAACGAAACACTTCTCGCTCAATTTCCATCATTTGAGTCAGGCGTGATAAATCTAAACGTTTAAACGACAAGGTTTCGGAGATCATATAGCACTCTCTGTTTTCGTTCGGGGCTGGAATAAATCTCACTTATCTTTATATTTTCAACATACTGTGTAATATTGTCAAGAGATTTTTTGACATCTTGCGCTTGTTTCATCAAATGCGTATTCACATAAAACAAAATATTACGCACCAACGGATTGATGGTTGGCGCAACGACTGGAGATTGTCGTGGCAACCATTGCTCCACACCCATGGCGTGTAAAATGGCTGAAGCATCACTCACAGCTTGGGTTCCGTCTTGGTGAGTGTTTTTTTGCCACGCAAATTCCAGAGTGCAACGGCGGGTCCAGAGAAAACATATAATGCAAAAACCACCAACAGCAAATGCGCAGGGCTGATCGAGATACAAATGGCGATTAACACAATCACCACCAAGGCGGTAAAACGGATCTTACCCTTCAAATCAATGTCTTTAAAGCTACGATAGGGAATACTGCTGACCATCATCACACTGACAAAAATGGTAAACACCAACGCCAATAACGATACCCACATCCCTTGCACATGATAGATATTACCTACCCACACCAGACTGGCAATAAACGCCGCCGCGGAAGGACACGGTAACCCAGAAAAATAACGCTTGGCTTCACCGCTGTGATCAACTTGGGTATTAAATCGCGCTAACCGCAACGCCACACAAGCAACATATAAAAACGCCGTCAACCAGCCCACTTTACCAAAGCCATCCTCTGCCAGGGATTGCAACGCCCAGTTATACATCACTAATGCTGGCGTAACACCAAAGGCCAACATATCGGACAAGCTGTCATATTCTGCACCAAAGGGGCTTTGTGCATTGATGAGTCGGGCGACACGGCCATCCAATCCGTCAAAGATCATCGCCACGAAAATCGCAATGGCTGCGGTTTGATACTCATGATTCATCGCCGCCACGATGGCATAAAAACCCGCAAACAAACTGGCGGTGGTAAATAAATTGGGTAAAATATAAATCCCCCGACGCTTCGTAGGGTCTGGGGTGTATAGATTTTTATCTTGTGACTCTGGCAGATTAGCCATATAAAACGCGCCTCCTAAAAATAAATAATTATGCAGAGTATAGCATAAATTTACGGATTGCTTTAGTGGTTCCTTTGCTTCATAATATCGCCACTTTGAAAGGCGTTAAGGCAATCACCCCATGGGCGACAAAAAACACACCAAAATCATTATTGAAGGCGTCACCGAAGAAGGCCAAACCTTCCGCCCCGCAGATTGGGCAGAACGCATGAGTGGTAGTTTATCGACGTTTCGTAATCGCCGCATTATTTACTCCCCCCTGCTACAACCGGCCATGAAAAATGGCAACAAATGCATGATCGTGGATGATAACATGAAAGACACCCACCCTGACCTTTACAAGGAGATCATGGAGTTCGCGCAAAAGAATCAACTTAAAGTTGATAAAGAGGAAGATCCAGAGTAATCAACGGATAGAAAAAAGTTTTTTGACTCATGGAACTTCAGCAGTAGATGAAACTTCAGCAATAGGTGGGGCTGGATTCACTAACACAAATGCATTGCTCAAAAAAGGAAATGCACCTTTTGTTATCCCAGGCGAACCACCAAGTGGTGCGCTTAGTTTATCGATCTTTTCAGGAGTGTTTTCGATACCGATACCACTTAGACCTTCCGCTTTTTTAGCAATTTTTCTACCCCTAAAGTCAGCTTCCTCTACTGCCACAACTGTCTCGACCGTTACACCAGATGGACCTAGAGCCGAAGAGTTTGGTGCTATCCTTTTGTGTAAAATGCGAGGCTTTAACTTCGTAGTTGCTTTGTAAGATGCTGCGACCACTGGTTGGGGAGAGATTTCGCTAAGCGGGAGTTTTGGCAACCCACGAGCGACCTCAATAAGACCACTATTGTGCGTACAACTCTTGCACGGCAGAAGAACCCTGAAATTATAACTATTACCAGCCATATCCTGGACCGAAAACAACTCGATGTCAGAACCCCCTCTTGCGACAGTCCGGATACCTTCTCTTACTTTTGGTTTATCTTGCGCTGGTGACAGTTGAAAAGTGATACCTTTACGTATCTGCACTCTCTCCCCCGCCACCTCAAATTTTATTACTTGACTCAATAATGCCTTTTCAGCACAGGGTCTTGATGACTTACCTGTGCCAAATGCCGCACACACCTCGTCAAGCATTGGCGCTCCCTTAGAGCTTAAAACTCTCGATGCATCAATACGACCCTGCTTTAAATATAATTGATTTTGAATTTCTGCTAGAATTGTCGAGCAGTCCTCAAACATTCTTGCCCCTTCATGACCTGAAAGATAAAGGTGCATTTTTGAATCAATAAAAACCACGCTTAGTGCTGCACCTCCTGCTCCGCTAGGGAGCTTTTCTTGATGCTCGACCAGTAATTTCATAAACTCAATAAAAGTGGGATATTCCTCATCACGATTTGTTAATCTATTAAAATAACGTGACTCTGCCTCCTCAGGTGAAACCTCACGTGTCAACGTTGAGGCAATAGCCTTGTCTTTTAGCAATGGCCACAAGCTTGAATTTTTTAAACCTGCGTCAAAATCAATTCCCAACATAATATCCTCCCCCAATTAAATATAAATTTAATATTAAATCTATAATAATATACAACAAAAAAGTATAAATTAATAGTTTTTTAAGCAAAATTTTTTATCTTTAAAAAATAATTTTATTAAAAAATTTGTTTTTTAATACCTGCGCCCACTAAAAAAGCAAGATAGCGCCTGAAAAAGGAAGGAACGTGATTGATTTTTTTATTACTTTTTTGATTACATCAAATATGCTTAACACAGCTTTATTGAAGTGGCTTTTTTTTAATCGAAAGCAACGACAACATGAGTGATGGTTTATATAGCGAATAGCACATTAATTAAGAAACCGATATTCCGCTCTTTTGGTGACACCGGTTAATAAACCGTAAACAGACCCTTTGATAAACTGCGCGATGGTTTCAACCGGCAAGCCTTTGCCCCACAAGACAACAGCGTCACCAATGGCAACGTCTGGCAGATGGGTGACATCGATGGTCAAGGTATCCATCGACACTCGGCCAGCGATTACGGCTCGATGACCACGCACCAATACTGGCGTGCCGTTGGGCATGGTTTGTGGATAGCCATCGGCATAACCGACGGGAACCACAGCAATACGCGACGGTTTTGGCGCATGCCAGGTTGCTGCATAACCGACGCTGCCACCGGTAGGGACATCGTGTAATGCCACCACTTCGGAGCGCAGGGTCATCACAGGCAATAGACCATCTTCTTGCGCAGTACGGTTTTGCCGCGGTGATACGCCATATAACATAAGACCTGGGCGTACCACGTCATACTGAGTCTCAGGATATTGCAAAATCGCTGCGGAATTGGCCAAACTTTTGGGAGCTTCCGTATTTTGTGTCACCGCTTCAAAACGTGCAATTTGCTCTAATACCATGGGGCAGTCAGGGATATCAGAACAAGCAAAATGTGACATCCAACCCAGATGTCCTGGTGGCAAGATTTTGCGCAGCTGTTCGTAGGCCATTTTTGCCTCTGCTACCGCCACGCCATAACGATGCATGCCACTGTCGACTTTTAGCCACACATACTGTGGTAGATATTTAGAATGTTTCAATAACTCAATTTGTTCCAGCGAATGCACCACCATATGCAGTTGATGATGTTGCACCTGCCGCAACGCGGTGTCATCATATACGCCGCTCATCAACACAATCGGACGCGTCACATGCGCCTCTCGCAGTGCCAACGCTTCTTCCAAGCGCGCCACACCAAAATAATCCGCATTAGGTAAAGCATGCGCGACAGGAATCATACCGTGACCATACGCGTTGGCTTTAACCATCGCCAATATTTTACAGTGCGGCGCTAACTGTTTAACGCGCGCAAAATTATGACGCAGCGCAGTTAAATCAATATCAACAATGGCACAAGGATGCATGTTAGATCACTCGCTGCGGCGCATAATCATCAAACCGACAATATTGGCCTTGGAAAGTCAACCGCACGGAGCCAATCGGGCCATTACGCTGCTTACCAATAATAATTTCCGCTGAGCCTTTTTCCGCACTTTCCGGATGGTATACTTCATCGCGATAAACAAACATAATAATGTCGGCATCTTGCTCAATAGCACCAGAATCCCGCAAATCCGCCATCATTGGGCGTTTGTCCGTACGGTCTTCGCACTTCCGACTGAGCTGAGACAAGGCAATCAAGGGAACATTTAATTCTTTGGCCAAGGCTTTTAAGTTACGCGAAATTTCAGATACTTCGTTAACCCGGTTATCACTTGATGAGCCCGGCACTTGCATCAGCTGCAAATAGTCCACCACAATCAAGCTTAAACCATCATGCTCACGCGCCAAACGACGGGCACGAGAGCGCATTTCGGAAGGGCTAAGCGCCGGCGTATCGTCGATGTATAAATTCATTCGCTCCGACACCACAGACATGCTAGAGAATACCTTACTCCAATCGTGATCGTTCAATTGACCACTACGCAAGGTTGATTGATCAACGCGCGAAAACGATGAGAGCATGCGCATCATCAGCGATTCTTTGGGCATCTCCATGCTAAACAGTAATACTGGTTTTTTGGCATCCATCGCAACATTTTCTGCCATGTTCATGGCAAAAGTGGTCTTACCCATTGATGGTCGACCGGCAACAATAATCAAATCGGCATTTTGCAACCCAGAGGTCATCTTATCAAGGTCTTTATAAGACGTTGGTTTACCGGTAATGCCCCCTTCTGATTGCATCAATTCATCGAGTTGCTCTACCACTTTTGGCATAATGCTTTTTACGGAGGCTGGCCCACTGCCTTTTTTATCAGCACCGTGCTCCGCAATGGCAAAGACAGTTTGTTCGGCATGGTCCAACACTTCCGCGCTGGTCAAGCCTTCAGGACGATAGACTTTATCGGCAATATCCGTCGCCACACTCAATAAACGACGCAAGATTGAACGTTCACGTACAATCTCGGCATAAGCACTGATGTTGGCGACGCTGGGTGTGTTTCTGGCCAGCTCACTTAAGTAAGCCAAGCCACCCACATCATCCAACATTTGCTCTTTTTCGAGCGCAGCACTCAATGTCACCACGTCAAACGGTGTACTGTGCTCTGCCAGACGCCAGATCATTTTAAAAATAATACGATGTTCACGACGATAAAAATCTTCTTCGGTCAATTTATCGGAAACGCGATCCCAGACTTCGTTTTCCAGCATCAAGCCACCGAGCACGCACTGTTCTGACTCCATCGAGTGCGGTGGAATTTTCAATTGATCAACAACTTCAGACGACCAGCCAGCGGCAGGCCTTGGTTTGGATTTTGGTGCCATATGATTACCTAAAAAGAATTAATGCATTTTACCACAAACCCTTCACAAAACTACCGCTGTTTGCTGTGCTCTAAAAATAGCGTCATTTTTTCAGCATCCATCGGCTGACTAAAGTAATAGCCTTGTGCATACAGACAACCGTGCTCATTGAGAAAGTTAAGCTGCGCCTTGGTTTCCACGCCCTCTGCTACTACGCCAAAACCCAGGTTTTTTGCCAGAGCAATCACGGTTTTCACAATGGTAGCGGCACTAGGGTCACTGGGAATATCTTTGACAAAAGAGCGGTCTATTTTTAACACACTCAATGGCAATTGTCGCAAATGACTTAACGATGAATAGCCCGTACCAAAATCATCAATCGCCAGCGACACACCCAGCTGATGCAACTGTTCCAATACCACCTGTGCTTCTTGCGAATAAGTCATTACCGTGGTTTCCGTAATTTCAATCTCAATCATGCGTGGTTCAATGGCATGACGCACCATATGGCTTTGCAACATCCTGGATAAATTCTTTTGCAACAATTGAATCGGAGAAATATTGATCGCTAATTTTTTCGGATCATAGCCCATTGCTAACCACTTAGCATATTGTTCAAAACTTTCTTTCAACACCCATTCACCAATAGACGTGATTAGCCCTGTCTCTTCTGCGATGGGAATAAACTCTGCGGGCGAAATCAACCCAAGCTCTGGATGCTTCCAGCGCAGTAAAGTTTCCATCGCTACCATTTCATTAGTATCAAGGTCTATTTGTGGTTGATACACCAGATATAACTGTTGACGATCCTGCGCAAACCGCAGCTCATTTTCAATTTTAATTCGTTTTGAGTAGATATTCTCTAAGTCCGTACTAAAATAACGATAGGTATTGCGCCCGGCTTGTTTGGCATTATACATCGCCACATCCGCATGCTTGGTCAATAGATCGGTTTCTTCTCCTGCACGCGGGTAACACGCAATCCCAATACTGGCGCTTAAATGAATCTCTTTTCCACTGATGTGATACATTTCACTGATGGTTTTCAGTACTTTTTGCGCAACCGTACCTGCTTCATAGGCATGCCTAATTTCCGGTAATAAAATCGCAAATTCATCTCCGGCAATTCGCGCAATGTAATCGGTTAAGCGCAAGTTTTGTTTTAAGCGTTTGGCAACTTCAACCAACAGAGCATCCCCCAGCGGATGCCCAAAAGTATCATTGACCGTTTTGAATTTATCCAAATCAATAAAAAACAACACCAGCAATCGTTTATGCCGTTTTGCACGCGCCAACTCTACACTCATGTACTCTTCAAATTGACGGCGATTGGGCAAGCCCGTGAGGGGATCATAATGCGCCAACTCTTGTAACTGTGCATTTTTGGCTTCAATTTTCTCCAACAAGGCTTCATTTTCTTCCATAAGACGTTCATCTAACAGGCGAATTTTTCCAGATGGAATAGTAATACTACTGATTTTACCGGTTTTAATAGATTCAATCATGCGGTCAAAACTGGCCCTTTCTTCATGAAGATCAAGACGAAGTCGGTGCCGTGCAATAGCGTGGCGAATACGCGTACGTAATGCGATGATACTCAATTGTTTTTTCGGAAGATAGTCTTGAGCACCTAGAGCCACTATTTTTGCCTCTAGTGTTTCATCATCGACATCACCCAAGACAATGACGGGCACATTAGGATATTCTTCACACAACCGAACCAATCCAGGCAGCGCATTTTCATCCTCTAAATCAAGATCCAAAAGTACGGCCTTCAAATCACTTTTATCCATATGTAATTTCAACGCCGGCATATTACCATCAACGATCAATTGAAACGGAGATAATGCCGTAGGATATAATAACCGATGCAATTCAGCACTAAGCATGATATCCGTAGAGTGCAAGGCTACTTTAATAAGATTTGCAGCAGAGTCGACCATAACAATCCTTTAATACCGCACGTTAAGAGAGAGGATGATACAGTAATGCCGCCTTTATTGTCTGCCTCATCCGTTCTGTCAAAGAGGTCTTATTATGATAGCGCACTTCAAAAATAGCGCAACCCTCTTGATATGCCTGCAATAAATAATCATCACTGGTGAGCAGCTCATCAACCAACTGTAACGCCAAAGCCTGCTGCCCAAACCAATGTTCACCCGTAGCCACCTGCGCTAAATCCACCTGCGCCCGATGATGTTGGATAAAGTCTTTAAATAATGTGTGAGTTTGCTCAAGTTCATGCTGGAATTTTTCTCGACCTTGTTCAGTGTTTTTACCGAACAGCGACAAGGTACGCTTGTAATCTCCCGCGGTCAATTGTTCAAAATCCACTTCATGTTTCTGCAACCAGCGATGGAAATTGGGAATCTGCGCCAACACACCAATCGACCCTACAATGGCAAAGGGAGCCGCCAAAATTTTGTCCGCCACACAGGCCATCATATAACCACCACTGGCTGCAACTTTATCGACAGCAACCGTCAACGGAATACAACGACTGCGAATACGATCTAGTTGTGATGCAGCCAAGCCGTAACCATGAACCACACCGCCCGGACTTTCCAGCTTAACCAACACTTCGTCTTGTTTACTGACCACCTGCAAAATAGCAGTAATTTCTTCGCGCAACGCTGACACCGCAGAGGCCTGAATATCGCCCTTGAAGTCAATCACATAAATACGCTTACGCACCTCTGATTTGGTTTTATCGGCTTTTTTAATTGTTTTGAGCGCTGCTTTCATTTCTTTTTTAGTGGCCACCGATTGCAGCATATCCAACTTTACTTGCTGATAACGCTGTTCAAGTGATTTGATGGTTAAAAACCCTTCTTTGGTGCGCAACTTTCCTTTCTGTTTCAGTGCAGCCACACCAATAACTACCGCTAAAATAGCAGCGACCAGCGTGATGGTTTCTAATAAAAACAATACATAATGTGCAACATACGACAACATAATACTCACCTACCTAGACCGCCCGGGCGGTTGATTATTTAACATTTGTGGCGACACAAACTCTTGAATGCCTTTTTTCTGACGACAACGCTCGGTTTCGTTACGCAAGATCTCGATAATTCGGCTGCCTTGACGCACTCCAACTAAAGCAATGCTGGGATTGTTGGCATCAGTACTGCGCAAATTAATGGTGGCAAAACCAAACAAACCACCACTGGCCATTTGCACCTGCATAAAATCAACAATCCGATACATTTCGATACGGTATTCAACCACACCTAAGCCAATAAACTTACGCACTACCAGCTGCTCATTGACCACCATATAGCGCGTAAATAAGCATCGCCCAAGCTTACTTAAGCCGTGAAGCAGCGAAATAATGACCACGATAAAACACCCTGCCACTGCCAATAAGGGCCAGTCATTGATACTCCAAGCGGCCCAGGGTCGATTCCATTGACTGTAAAGTAAAAGCGCTATGGGATTGGAATTCAATGCATAGGCCAATTTAATGGCCATATAAATCAAAATCACCAAAACAATATAAGTCCCCGCGTATAAAAAAATCGAAGGTCGCGTTTCCCACATGGGAACCTCATGGGGAAGTTGAGTCTGTGTTGTCGCCATATTAACTCCTTATATTTAGCGGGATACAGTAGGCTGAATTACCCGGTGTGTATTGATGAATCACTGCATTAGAAGTGACTTCACCATTGGCATCAAGCACCTCATTGCGCACCATCAGATCATTCAACTTAGGTGCAAACCAAAATAATGTGGTAATCTTGGTTTGTGGATCTTGCCGTTGCAGCTCAATCGTTTGCAATTGCCCCAGGTCGGTATTTACTGGCACATTGTTACCCACCACTGTAAATACATAATTGCCTACGACTGCTTGCTTATTGGCATCACCATATACCACTGGATAACTAAAAGTAGTTTGGCCATTCAGTAAGTCCAAACGCAACTGCAATTGATAACTCAAATTATCTTGTGCCAAGGTTGGCAAAGGGAAATTTTGCTTTTTATTCAGATAAACCAACGTACCTTGCATCGGTTTAAAAAACACGACCCAAGGCTGATTTTTCTTGGTATCAACGACATCATAAGCACTGGGATGAAAATAACTCGCTTTAAATTTCCCTTGTGCATTTTGTGTGAATTGATCGCTAAAAAACATAAATTTGACAACGGTTACCGACGCAATCTGATACTGGTTTTGACTGTTTAATTTCAATGCCTGCTCTACCGTACCAGAGGCGCTGCCCGCGGTAAGATTGTATATCGCCTGATAATCCGAAAATGGACACTGTGCCATCGCTACGGTTGGCACAGCAACACCCAGAGAGACGCTGAATAATAAGCGATTAAATAGCTTCATACCCTTTCCTTCTGTTGAATTTCCAAGTAAGATTACCACAGACCACTCCGTTATCAAACAAAAGTCCATCCATGCCACGTTACATTACCGTTTACTCACACCCCAATTGCCAGTTTCCGATTGAAGACAACGAAACCATTTTAGAAGCGGCGCAACGTCATGGCATCGACATTCCCTCGAGTTGTGAATCGGGCATTTGCAGTACTTGCAAAGGTAAGGTCTATCAAGGCAATGTGACTTATCGAGGCCGTGAAATTCACGGTATAGACCCAGACAATGATGACCACGAAGCTCTGTTTTGCGTTGGCCATGCCGAAACCGACATCACCATTGATCATCCCGATATCCCACCAGTTTATCGCGCCAAGCAACACCCCCACCAAGTCATTGGCCATGAGCCAGTCCGTGATTATTTAACCCGCTTACGGCTAAAACCCGTTGAATCCAAAATGCCCTACCTTCCCGGTCAATATATCGAATTGCTGGATCAAGACAAACGCTATCCGTTGTCGATTGCATCCACCCCAAGTGATGACTTTATCGAACTGCACATTCAAACCAACGCCAATCATGAAACCGCCGATCGCATTCTGGAACTGTGTCAATTAGGCCAAACCATTACTTTACGTGGCCCTCTGGGAAAAGCATTCTGGCACCCGACCGGATTACCCGTGATTTTTATCGCCGGCGGCAGCGGCTATGCACCGATCAAATCAATGTTACAAGCGTTAATACAGCAAGGCTTTACCCAACCCATCTATTTATATTGGGGCGTGCGAGATCCGAAATTTTTATACGAAGACGCACAGCTTAAAGCCTGGGCATCGCAAATCGAACAACTGCATTATATTCCGGTGATTTCAGAGCCAATATCAGAATGGACGGGGCGTACTGGCTTGGTTCATCAAGCGGTTTGTGAAGATTTCACCACCCTCTCGCAGCACGTTGTTTATCTCGCCGGACCTTTCCCCATGAGCTACGCCGCACGTGATACTTTTGTCGAAAAAGGCATGCCGTTAAGCCAGATGTATTCTGACGCGTTTGCGTTTGAGAAAAGATAATGTAGGGTGGATTAGCGCGTCAGCGCGTAATCCACCACTTGCCTTAATATTGATTCAACGAAAACGCCAGCAATGGATCTAATACTCGATACTGACCTTTCTTAACCAATGGCAATAAGGGATCTTCAAAAGCCACTTGATAAATTAAATCGCGTTGCAACAAAGCGGTTAGACACTGCTTCATGCTGGCACTGGATAAGCTAATCTGGCCAAGCACCGCCTGCGACATTGCCTCTGTTACTGGATGTTGAGCCAGAAACTTCATTACCTTTTGTTGGTTCAATGCCAAATGTTCTACTTCAGCAACCAATCGTCTACGCTCCATTTCCAAACACTCTTGCCATGCTTGTAATACAGCAGCCGCATTGGGGAATTTTTCACTTCTGCATAGCTGATTTCCCAGTAAATTCACATAAAATGGATGCAATTCCGTCAACCGGATAAACTCTGCATAAGTTATATCATGGATGGGTTTTCCCCATTTTTCTTTTGCTGCTTTTTGCACATAGGAAAAATAATGCTCGGAAGTCATGCGCTCCAACTCGAGTTTATCGCATAACATGTAAAATGGCTTTTTGCGATCATCAAAAATATCCAACAACAAGTGCCGCGAGCTCCCTGAAAAAACAAACACAATGCTGTCATGCGCCTGAGCAATACTGCGCAATGCACCTTGAATCTCCTGCGAATGCTCGGCGTTAATGATATCTTGAAATTCATCCATAAAAATAACGGCTCGCTTTTCCGCTTTGGCAGCAATAGCCGCCAATCCTTTTAAAGCATCATGAATTTCAGCAACCGCATCAAATTCTTTCTGACCATAGGCAGCTGAAAACTCTACACCATGAACGGTAATAGACAGTTTCAGGCGCGAAAATGTTTTTTCTAGCGTTTGCAAGGTTTTGTGTGTCACTGGAATAATCTGGGAAAGCACCGTACCGACACCCTGTAGAATACGTGAAGTAACTGCCTTATCATCATGCGCCATAAAAAAATCAATATAAGCCGCCGGCATTTTTAAATCGCCAACAACTTTATGCACCAATGAGGATTTACCATAGCGCCGAGGTGAAACCAATACCATGTGACGCCCGAGTTCGATGTTATGTTTCAACAACGCTTGCTCACGCACTCGATTGCAAAAACGGTTACCCGTGGCTAAGCGTGCAGGGAAATAATCTTTCATACCTTTCTCATTTCATATGATATGAAATGCATTATATGAAACATATTATATAAAGTCAATACCACCTACTGCCGCAACGCATCCAACAACTTCTGATGCACGCCACCAAACCCGCCATTGCTCATCACCACCACATAATCGCCGGGTTTAGCGTATTGCTGAACTTTAGCAACCAACTCCTCTAACGTTGCAGAAATTTCAAATGGCTTGATGCTGCCTTTCATCATATCCGCGGTATTCCAATTAAGTCCCACAGGTTCGAACAACGCGATATGATCTGCAATTTGCAACGCATCCCGCAACTGGGTGCCAAACACGCCCATGCGCATGGTGTTGGAACGTGGCTCCAGCACGGCAATCAAACGCCCGCCTTCGCTGCTGACGCGATCACGAATGCCTTGCAGCGTCACTTTAATCGCGGTGGGATGGTGCGCAAAATCGTCATAGACTTTCACTCCCTTCACTTCGCCACGCAATTCCAGACGACGCTTAACACCTTTGAAAGTATGAATCGCTTCCAACGCCACATCGACCGACACGCCAGCATGATGCGCTGCAGCAATTGCCGCCAAAGCATTGTGCACATTATGCAGACCCAAGGTTTGCCACTGTGCCGTGCCTTGTAGTTTATTTTGGAAGTAGACTTCAAATGCACTGCCATCGGATTTAAGCAAACGACACGTCCAGTCACTGCTCTCGCCCGCAAACGATTGGCGTGGTGTCCAACAGCCTTTAGCGATGGCTTCTTGTAAATAGGGTGAAGTGCTATTTTCCACAATCAAGCCTTCGCCTGGCACGGTACGAATCACATGATGGAATTGTTTTTGAATGTCCGCCACGTTATCAAAAATATCAGCATGATCGAATTCCAGATTGTTACAGATCAACGTACGTGGGTGATAATGCACAAACTTGGAACGTTTATCAAAAAAAGCGCTGTCATATTCATCGGCTTCCACCACAAAAAATGGCGTTTCACCGATACGTGCGGACACACCAAAATCTTCGGCGATGCCACCAATCAAAAATCCCGGTTTCAATCCGGCAAAATCCAAAATATGTGTTAACAAACTGCTGGTGGTGGTTTTGCCGTGTGTTCCAGCAACCGCCAACACCCATTTATCTTGTAATACATGATCGGCCAACCATTGTGGACCGGAAACGTAATGCAAGCCACGATTCAACATTGCTTCAATCACTGACATACCGCGTTTCATGGCATTACCAACAACAATAATATCTGGCTTCAACTCCAGTTGCTCAGCACCGTAGCCTTGCACAATTTCAATGCCCTGGCTTTCTAAAAAGGTACTCATCGGTGGGTAGACGTTTTGATCACAACCGGTCACTCGATACCCCAGCTGGCGCGCCAATACCGCAACGCCACCCATAAACGTGCCGCAAATACCCAAAATATGTATATGTTTATTTTTCATGAAATCATCCCTGCCATTAAATACCACAATCCAATTCGCACTGCTTCAAAGATCAACACCAATAACACCGCATGTTGATTCTACCCTGCGTCATCAATGATCGCAAATTGATTATGAAAAAAATTTTCCCACACCCCTTGTAAACCAGCACGCGCCCGATATACTTCTTTAGTAAATAGAATTAACTCAAGGAGTCCTCCATGTTAGTCAGCGCTGGCAAAAATGTTCCCGATGATATTAACGTTGTTATTGAAATTCCGGCTTTTAGCGAGCCGGTGAAGTATGAATTTGATAAAGACGCCAACATGTTGGTGGTCGATCGCTTTATGTCAACAGCAATGCAATACCCTGCTAATTATGGCTTTGTGCCCAACACGTTATCAGAGGATGGCGACCCAGTCGATGTATTGGTGGTCACTCCAGTACCATTGCGCCATGGTTGCGTGATTCGCTGCCGCCCTATTGGCATGTTAAAAATGACCGATGAAGCCGGTGTTGACGCTAAAGTTCTGGCCGTTCCTGTTGATAAGCTCAGCCCCATTTACCAGAACGTTAAAGAAGTATCTGACTTGCCCGCATTATTATTGCAACAAATTAAACATTTTTTTGAACATTACAAAGACCTGGAAAAAGGCAAATGGGTTAAAGTGGAAGGCTGGGAAGATGCCACCACTGCTAAAAAAGAAATCGTGGCCGGCGTTAATCGCCTGGCAAAAAAATGAAATGGGCAAAGCAACTTGGAGCTCTGTCGTTTGCGCTGCTGCTGACCGGCTGCGCAACGACTTCTGTCGCACCACATAATACGGCCACATCGCCCAATGCTCTACAGTTGACCCCATCGAACTATCAACAATTACCGGGCTGGGCTCAAGACAATCAACAAGCGGCCTATGAAGCGCTGCACCGTTCTTGTGCCAAAATTTTACATTTCAGCAATAGACCTTATGACCCACGCACCGACCCCACCTGGATTGCAAGCTGCAACGCCATTATTAACACCCCCACACCAAAAACCGCACCCGCAATGCGCAACCTCATCCAGGCACACTTTACGCCCTATTTAGCAACCAACCATGGCAAGAGTGATGGCTTATTTACCGGTTACTACGAACCTACCATTCCAGGCAGCTTGACGCCCACCTCTTACTATTCTGTACCCATTTACGCCAAACCAGATACCTTAAAGATTGTTCGCGATTCTGATGGCAGCAGAAGCTATATATGGACGAATCTCCCACACACAGCACAGTCGCCCACGCGCGCGCAGCTAACCCAAGGCATTATTCCAAATACCAAAATCCTTGCATGGGTACATAGCCCAGTAGATCGTTATTTTATGGAAATACAAGGCTCTGGCAGCATTTACATCAACCATCACGACCATTTGCTCGTGGGCTTCACTGCCCAAAATGGCCAACCTTATCATTCTATTGGACGCTATTTACTCGACATTGGCGCCATTCCTACAAAACAACTCTCAATGCAAAGTATCCGAGATTGGCTGGAAGCACATCCAGGCCAAGTCAATAACGTGCTAAACCAAGACCCCTCTTTTGTGTTTTTCCGTAAAATTGAAGCCAAAACACCACTGGGTGCCGAAGGTGTGCCCTTGATACCCGGGCGCTCGGTTGCAATCGATCCAAATTATATTTTATTTGGCACGCCCATTTGGCTTAGTACTTTTTACCCCCAAAAACAAAGCAGTAAAATTTCTCATGGCGCTCCATTGCAACGCTTAGTGGTTGCTCAGGACAAAGGGGGCGCAATTAATGGCCCCATTCGCGCCGATGTTTTTTGGGGTTCTGGAAAAAGTGCTATATTCTACGCTGGCCACATGCAATCACGTGGCCAATATTGGTTGCTGCTGCCGATCGGGTTACCCATTGATAAATACTATCCACAGCATAACTAACCTCGACTCAACGCTACCGCTGCTATACTGAGATTGAATCGTAATTACCACCAACTGCAGTAATATCGCCTTCTATTTTAAAACGTGTGATCGCACCGTGTATTTCCAGTGGCGCAATATCCTTACCATGCGTAGTGATACTCTCGCCAATGAACAACTCACGAATAGAGCCACCTGCTTTAACACTCAAAGCTATGGCGGACAGTTTCGTGACCACGCCTTTTACCAAAGAGTCACCCGTTCCACCAAAAGTTTCAATGCCGCGATGAATCACCAAACGCCCTATTGGTTGGCTGATTTGCACACCTACCGCGCCATCGGCACGCGTGGTAATACGATCGAACTCTGCATGCGCAACACTGCCGGCGTAGACGTTAAAGCCACGCGCACCTTGACCAAAAGTCTCAATCGGTGCTTTGACGGTTAAGTGCTGTAAAATACCAAAGTTCACAAATCCTATGCCACTGGGGCCATACGACGTCAGCCTTTCTTCTGCCGTCCAGCGATCCACAACGCCCCAGTTATCCAACACCATATCATTCACGCCATAAGTTTCTACTGGGCCGCGATTATTGACCACGCCAATGCGTGAACCACAGGCATTAAAAACACCACCGGTAATCATATTGGGTGTACCTGCAGGAATTTTACCGGTGCTGTATATGGCTTCTGTTTCTAGCGTATCCACATTGACCCAACCACCCGTCACATCACCATGACCACTCACCAAAACACCACTGCCAATGACAGGAGCATTGCGTCGACCAGCGGATAAACCAAAGAGGCTGGCTTTCACCACCACGGTGGCATCATTCTGCATATTCCACAGCGTAAAAGCACCTTGTATCACCGCAACACCATAAGCCTGTGGTCTGTCTGTTTGACCACGGGTATCTGCGGCAACAATATCTAAACCATCCACTTCAATGTTGACTGATTTGACTTTATCCTTTACTAAAATTTGCACCTGACCAATCGCAACAACCTCTTCAATGCAGAGTGTGCCGAGATTTTCTTGCTGAGTATCATTAAACACTGCGCGCTTGTCTGGCGACACTTCTAGCCGAATGCCGCCCAACATGGTATCGGTGGTCATACATACTCCATCCACCCCTTGGGCAAATTGTAGGGTTACGCCTTCTTCAACACCCAACAAAGATTGACCTGGCGCCAAGTGCAGCGATGGCACATCGGTGATGGTATTTTTTATCATAATCTGTTGAGTACGGGAGTTGTTGATCGCCGCTATCAGCTCTTTAACATTACTTATGGATATCGATTGAATGGTCATAATTTACGCCTTTTATGGTTAATTTGAAACAGCAGGTACTGTGTTCAATATATTTTAGTTAATTTATTTGTATTTTAGCAAGTTTTATTTATAATGCTGATTCGTGAATTCTTTTGTGAATAAAGCTTCACGCTATACGTAACTAAAACCAACAGGAGTTTTCATGAAAATTAGTTTATTGAATAAGTACACGATGACGGGTGTATTCGCAATTTCAATGGCGGTTGCCGCCTGTGTTAACGCAGCTGAAGCTAAGGTGAGCACCATCAATACGGTAGGAGGCTTTGCTTTTTCATCTACCCCTACGGTAGCGGCACAACAGAAAGCAGTTTATGATATATTGAACCAATACCAACAAGGCCTGGACACCGGCAATACCAAAGCTATTTTGGCATTATTTGCACCCAGCAGCGTAGCAGAGTGGAACAACAAACGTACCGCGACAACCGTTGCTGAAAAAGCAGCGCTGTACAATTGGTTATTTGCCAATGAAAAATTCTCTACTGAATTTGCCTATGACGACATTCACATTTCCAGCATGGGTGATATGGCGTTTGCCAGAACTCACCATCATGTGGGTGCTGCAGTCAAAAACATCAAAACCGGCCAAACCAGTCTTGATATGAATCGCGAAGTGTTTATTTTAGAAAAAATAAATGGACAGTGGAAAATCGTGCTTTATACCTTTGATACCGATCCCGTACAAGGTGAAGCGTAATCCTTGATGCTTTTTTTATCCCTGTGCAATGCAGGGATAACCTGCCCTTTAGCAACAGACTTGCCGAGCCGTTTTTAGCCCTCGCACTTTACCGTAAAAATCGTTATGATACGCTTTGATTACTCCACCATGAGAAAGCCATGTCAGGTAAATATTTTGTCAAAACACTGGGTTGCCAGATGAACGTGTATGATTCGCAAAAAATGGCGGATCTGATGCGTGAACATCATCAAATGCAATCAACCGACGTCGAAGCAGAGGCAGATATTTTAATTTTAAACACCTGCTCGATCCGCGAAAAAGCACAGGAGAAAGTATTTGACCAACTCGGTCGCTGGCGCAAGCTTAAAGCCAAAAAGCCCAGCTTATTGATTGGAGTAGCCGGCTGCGTTGCCTCACAAGAAGGTGGTGAAATCATCAAACGCGCTCCGTATGTCAACATGATACTCGGCCCGCAAACCATCCATCGCTTACCGGAAATGATTCAAGCCACGCGTGCTACGCGCAAACCCGTGGTGGACATTTCTTTCCCTGCGATTGAAAAATTTGATAACCTGCCTGAACCCAGAGCCGAAGGCGTGAAAGCGTTTGTATCGATTATGGAAGGCTGCGATAAATACTGCAGCTATTGTGTAGTGCCCTACACCCGCGGCACTGAAATTTCACGGCCGTTTGATGATGTGCTGGCAGAATGCGCACAACTCACCGCACAGGGCGTGAAAGAAATCACCCTGCTGGGTCAAAACGTTAACCATTACCTCGGCAAAATGCACGACGGCAATACCGCGGATTTGGCGCTGTTAATTCATTATCTCTCAGCAATTGATAACCTGGGTCGGATTCGTTTTTCCACCTCACATCCGGTTGAATTTTCTGATCATTTAATTCAGGCCTATGCTGAAGTGCCAAAGTTAGCCAACCATTTACATTTACCGGTACAAAGCGGTTCCGACCGGATTTTGGCAGCAATGAAACGCAACCATACGGCACTGGAATATAAAAGCAAAATCCGTAAACTGCGTAAAGTGCGTCCGGACATCTGCATCTCCACCGATATCATTGTCGGCTTCCCAGGCGAAACCGACAAAGATTTTGAAGACACCATGAATTTGGTCGCTGACGTCGGCTTTGATCAGTCGTTTTGTTTTATCTATAGCAAACGGCCCGGCACACCCGCAGCAGAATTTCCCAACAGCACACCGGACGATGTTAAAAAACAACGCCTGACGCTCTTACAAGAACGCTTGGCACAACAAGCCATGAACATTGCCAACAGCATGATCGGCACTACGCAAATGGTGTTGATTGATAACGTTTCCCAAAAAACCAGAGACGGCATTGCCGGACGCACCGAGAACAACCGTATTGTTAATCTCAAAGGCAGTGCCGAATTAATTGGCCAAATTGTACCAGTTAAGATTACCGAAGCCTTTCGCAGTTCGTTGTCAGGAGAGTTATGTGACATCAACCAGCAAACGTAAACCTAAAGTAACCGTTGATATTCAACGTCCTTATGCCTTAACTGGCTTTATTCCAACGGACAAAGAAATAAAAAAATGGGCAAAGTTGGCGTTGAATGAGCAAACTCATACGACGGAATTGACGGTGCGATTGGTCAGCATTGAAGAAATGACCCAGCTGAATCAACAGTTTCGGAGCAAAAAGGGTCCGACGAATGTTTTATCATTTCCGTTTGAAACACCAGCAAACGTGCAATCTGCTTTATTGGGTGATATTATTATTTGCGTCGACGTCGTTAACACCGAAGCACAACAACAACGTAAATCACCTTCCGCGCATTGGGCGCATATGATTATTCATGGGGTCTTGCACCTGTTGGGGCATGACCATATTGAACCAGCAGAAGCAGAAACCATGGAAACAATTGAAATAATGTTAATGCGCAACCTTGGATTTACCAACCCATACGAAACATAGGAGCCTACCCTTTCATGAGCAGTGATCCAGAGCAGAAATCATGGTTTGAACGATTAAGTGATTCCTTTCACAGCGAACCGTCTAACACGCAAGAATTATTGGAAACGTTAAAAGCCGCTGCCAAGCGTAAAATTATCGACAGCAGCGCACTGGCCATGATTGAAGGCGCATTAAACGTTTCCACATTGCAAGTACGCGACATTATGATACCTCGCTCACAAATGAGCACCGTAGAAATCAACCAACCCTCTGACGAATTTTTGCCGATTATTATCGAAGCGGCACATTCGCGCTTTCCCGTCATTGGCAATGATAAAGATGATGTGGTCGGCATTTTGCTGGCTAAGGAATTGCTTAAACATATGGTCAAACACCGCAATGAACCGATCACCATTACGCCAGAACTGTTACGTCCTGCGACATTTGTTCCAGAAAGCAAGCGGCTGGACGCTTTGCTCAAAGAATTCCGCAGCTCACGAAATCACTTGGCCATCGTGGTCGATGAATACGGTGGCATTGCCGGCTTGGTAACCATTGAAGACGTGTTGGAAGAAATTGTTGGCGAAATTGAAGATGAATTTGATTCAGCCGAAGAAGATTGGATTCAGCTGCAAAGCAATGGCAGTTACCTGGTCAGCGCGTTGGCACCGATTGAACAATTAAACGATCACTTTAAAGCCACCTTATCCGATAAAATCGTTGATACCGTTGGCGGTCTTGTGATTACTCAATTTGGTCATTTACCTGCTGTAGGCGAATCGATTACCATTGGACGCTTTCAGTTTACGGTTACACAAGGAGATCGCCGTCGCATTAAACAACTCAACATGATGGTTAATGCATGAAATTAAAACGCTTTGGCATGCTGCTCCTGTGTTTACTGGCTGGCGCGGGCATGGCCTTTGCTTTTGCCCCTTTTGACTTATACTGGCTGGCTTTGGTATTGCCTGCGATTTTATGTGCCAGCTGGCTCAATGTTTCTCCCAGACAAGCGCTATTGCGAGGATGGTTATTTGGCTTTGGCTTCGCCCTTACGGGTGGCTCCTGGATATTCGTCAGCATGCATACGTATGGCGGTGACTCGATACTCGTTGCCAGCGCCATTACCGCGCTGTTGGCGGCCATTTTGGCGTTTTACCCTGCTTTACAAGGTTACTGTTTCAAGCGATTTTTTCCGCAAAATCGCACCACCATACTGCTGGCATTCCCTGCTTTGTGGGTTACCTCGGAATGGTTGAGAGCGCACTTATTTACGGGTGTTCCCTGGTTATTGCTCGGATACTCGCAAATCAACAGCCCTTTTGCAGGCTTCGCGCCCATCGACAGTGTTTATCTGGTCAGCTTAGTGGTTGCGTTGATCAGCGCATTGATGGTGACTTTTTTTCGCTGCAAAGGCATATATGCCTACCTGTGTATATTGGCCATTTTATTGCTAACCATGATTGGTATGGCACTCAAACCCATACAATGGACACATCCCATTAGCAAACCAATATCCGTAGCATTAGTGCAGGGGAATATTCCCCAGCAAACCAAATGGGACCCGGCTGAAGCAGACGCCACCTTATCAGAATACGCCACCCTAACCGAACAACATTGGAATAGCCCCCTTATTTTCTGGCCAGAAAGCGCGATTCCTTTCTTGTTGAGTGATGCCAAGCCTTTTGTGGATGACATGAACCGAGAAGCTAAAATTCACCACAGCGCGATTTTATTTGGCATTCCAATTAAAAACCAAACCACCAACGATTTTTACAATGGTGCAATGGTCGTTGGCAATGGACGTGGCTTGTACTATAAACACCACTTACTACCGTTTGGTGAATATATTCCCTTGAAGCCCTGGATTGGTAACGCCTTGGAATTTCTTACCATCCCCATGAGTGGTTTTTCTGCAGGTGCTGCAGTGCAACCTTTAATGGATATGCAGAATCTGCATGTTGCGCTGTTTATTTGTTTTGAAAGTGCCTTCCCGACACAAGTGCGCAATCAACTACAAGAGGCCAATTTTATCGTCACCATCAGCGATGATGGCTGGTTTGGACGATCGCTAGGTCCATTCCAGCATGAACAAATCGACCAAATGCGCGCCTTGGAAACCGGTCGTTATGTGGTGCGCGTCACCAATAATGGCGTAACCGGCATCATCAACGGTCACGGTCAAGTGATTGCCAAAGCACCGATGAACCAAACTACCGTGTTAACAGAAAGCATTGTGCCCGTAAATGGCGACACACCCTGGTCGCATTTTGGATTGTTCCCTCTATTGTGTCTGATTGTATTAATGTTACTGGTTGCCTGGCTGAGAAGGCCATGAAAACTTACCTGGTAGGCGGTTATGTCCGCGATCAACTGCTGCATCGCCCCGCGCATGAGCGTGACTGGGTAGTGGTCGGCGCTGACCCTAAAGATCTACTGGACCAAGGATATACGCCGGTTGGCAAATCATTCCCCGTTTTTCTACATCCACAAACCCATGAAGAATATGCATTAGCACGCATTGAACGTAAAGTAGCAACCGGTCATACCGGGTTCACCTGCGACAGCAATAAAACCGTAACGCTGGAACAAGATTTACAACGGCGTGATTTAACCATCAATGCCATTGCCATGGATGAAACGGGAACTTTAATTGATCCCTGCGATGGCCAGCGTGATTTGCAACAACGTATCTTACGCCACGTTGCGCCGGCATTTATGGAAGATCCTTTACGCATCCTACGCGTCGCCCGTTTGCGCGCTCAATTGGCAGCCTATGATTTTACCGTAGCACCAGAAACCACTGCGCTCATGCAATCGATGGTAACCGCTGGCGAATTGCAAACGCTTTCTGCCGAGCGGGTCTGGGGAGAATTACATAAAGCATTGGCAAGCCCCAATCCGGTGTTATTTTTTGAGACCTTGGCCAGCTGTGGTGCAGATCGGATACTCTTTCCAAAATTGCATAATGGCGTTATAGCATTACAAGCAGCAACGGTATTAACTACAGATACTGAGATTCGCTTTGCCGCGGCCATGTATGAAGACCCAGAATGCCTGAAAGTACCTAACAATTATAAAGCGTTGGCGCAATTGACGCATCGGTTTCATGATCAAATAAATCAAGCATTGTCTCTGGATGCCACTGCTCTGCTGTCACTAATCATGAATACCGACGGGCTAAGACGTCCGCAACGGTTTGAGCAATTATTGCTGACTTGCCAAGCGATGCAGCAAAGCAACTCCTATCCTGTAATAGCGTTTTTGCAAAAACTGCAACAACAATTGTTGCAGTTGGATTTATCGGAGATAATGCAGCACTCCTTGTCAGATAGAGAAAAAGCAGAAAAGATTCGTGAAAAAAGAATCGCCTTAATCGGTGGATTACGCCCGTTGGGCTAATCCACCCTACAAAAAAAGGCCACCGTTAGGCAGCCTTTTTGAATCACTGAATAATTTTAACTATTGAGCAGTCGTGGTTTTGCGTTGCGCCATACGATTGCCAAAGTTAGCAAATTTCTTACGGAAGCCGTCAACACGACCCTCGGTATCGATCATTTTTTGTTGGCCAGTATAGAAGGGATGACACTTCGAACACACGTCCAAGTTAATTGCTTTGTTCAAAGCGGAACGAGTTTGAAAGGTATTACCACAACTACAGGCAACGGTAACTTCTTGATAGGCAGGGTGAATGGTATCTTGCATAACGTGTATTCCATGTCTCAGTTAAAATGATGCGCCATTTTACAGAGCTTTTTCGTAAAGTGCAACGGTCAAATGCATAAAAATCTGATACAATCGTCAGAATTAACGTAAAAACCTCATTAAACCATGACCACAGACACTTTCTGGCAGCTACTAAATACCGCCGAAGGCTTGATATTACAAGACTCACAGGACAAACATCAAAAATTATTCATTGATTTCAACAGTGGCGAACATCAGTATCGCCGACTGCATGGAGGTGGTAATGGCCAACCCATTGCCAAAGCGATTGGCATTAAAAAATATGACCACCCTCCTACGGTGATTGATGCCACAGCGGGCATGGGTCGCGACAGCTTTGTATTGGCGAGCCTGGGATGTCATGTCATTGCCATTGAACGCCACCCATTGTTGGCACCACTGTTACAAGATGCCCTCAATAGAGCCAAACCCATAGCAGAGCTACAGGCGATTATTGAACGAATGACATTAATAACGGGCAACGCCATTGAACAACTCCCTGCACTCGCAGCGCAGTATCATCCCGATGTCATTTACCTTGACCCCATGTTTCCAGAGCGCCAGAAGTCTGCACTGGTAAAACAAGAGCTACGCATCTTAAAAGCCTTGGCTGGCAGCGATGAAGATGCCGGTAAATTATTAGATATCGCACGACAATGCGCACCCAAAATCGTAGTCAAAAGACCGCGAATTGCGCCGACCTTAACCCACGAGAAACCTTCCTGGCAATTGATCGGCGAACGCAATCGGTTTGATATTTACCTTAACGCTTGTTAATTACCTGAACATATTGACGCAAGAAATTACCATCATTACCCGACATCGTAATCGTTACCGAGTAACGTCCAACGGGGAAGCTCTCCGTACTGATGGCTTGAGGGCCTGCGGGCAACCACTGCGAGAATAAATGCTGGTTACCTTTGGAAATTTCCACCTGCGCGGGCACCGGGTTATCAAAATAAATCGGTTTAGAATACGGATCAACGTACAACTGACTTACGGGAATATAGGGCGCCATTGCCTGGCGACAGTAATGATGCAATCGTTGCAACCCAATAGGACGCAACTGCAGATTGGTTATTTCTAATCCATTGCTTGTTGACGTGTGATTGCGCTCAAAGCCAATCACCAATATTTGTGGCAACTGCAATGCTGAGGACTTACCTTTAGCAGGAATCGTCACTGCAATAGGCAACTTCATCACCCAGGTATAAACACCCTCATCACTCACACCTTGATTCACCATCAGTGGCTCACCCACCAGTGTCACTTTACCCACGACGGTTGATTGAAACCCGGGCGATTGACGCAATAGATCCATGCTGGCCAATCCGGCAGCATTAACATAGGTATTTAATTGATCAAATTGTTGTTGGTAAATCAAATGCGCCACGCTCAACACCCATGATTTCACACAAACACCGGGCAGATACTGACCCTTATCCAAGGGGTATTGTGAATAATCACAGCGTGGATTGTGCATCCAGGCGTTAATGGTTTTAGCATCTACCGCTGCGGGTTTAAGTGGCGCCCAAAGAGCCATGGGCGTGCTATCATGCGCGCTCTTGACGTTAGCACTACATCCTGCCAGTAAAGCCACTAACACGACCACCCCAATTCGTTTCAGCATACCATTATCCTCTGTATTTTTTTGAACTTATATTATCGCCAAAAAGTTGCTAATAAGCAAATTCTGTTGCACAACGCCAGCACAAGTCCTAGAATGTGCAATATTCTTCAGGGCGGGGCGCAATTCCCCACCGGCGGTAAGTTCAGTAATGGGCAAGCCCGCGAGCGCTTTTGAGGTTACTCAAAAGGTCAGCAGATTTGGTGTGACTCCAAAGCCGACGGTATAGTCCGGATAAAAGAAGAGAACACCATCGTGGATCACCTCATTTATTTACAACAAGCATTGCAGTTGGCGACGCAGGCTAATCGACCCGTCTCACCGAACCCCTATGTCGGCTGTGTTGTCGTGCGCGATGGCCGCATTGTCGGCACGGGCTTTCACCAAGGTCCAGGCACGGCACATGCCGAGGTCGTCGCATTACAACAAGCCGGTGCGTTTGCTGAAGCGTCTGATGTGTACGTAAATCTCGAACCCTGCTGCCATTTTGGCCGTACGCCACCTTGTATTAATGCCCTGATCGCGGCGCGCGTTAAACGCGTGTTTTGCTCGATGATTGACCCCAACCCACTGGTCGCTGGGAAAGGCGTACAAGCGTTACAAGCTGCTGGCATTGAAGTTAATGTTGGTCTAGCAGAATCAGAAACTCAATTTTTGAATCGCTTTTATATTCATTATATTCAGCACCGCACCCCTTATGTCATTGCCAAATGGGCGATATCGTTGGATGGTCAGATGATCACCCACCCCAACGATGATCGCATCATCAGCAACAACAACAGCCACGACCATAGCCATCAAACCCGCAAAGCCGTTGATGCGATTCTGATTGGGGTTGAGACGGCACTTGCCGACAAGCCCGCATTGACGGTGCGACATGTAGATAACCCACACAACCATCAACCATTACGGATTATTTTGGACAGTAAAGGTCGATTACCCCTCACCAAACCGCCGGGTAAAACCTTGATCATTACGACCCTGCAAGCCGATGCGAAATGGATTCAAGCAATGCAACAAGATCATGACCTCTGGATCATAAAAGCCAATGAGGCCGGTAAAATTTCATTGCCAGAACTATTGACCAAACTCGGCCAGCACCCTATTACCAGCATTTTAGTGGAAGGCGGCAAAACCATTTTAAATGCTTTTATCAACCAAGGGTTGGTACAAGAAACTCATACCTACTTGGGCGCCAAACTAATCGCCGATCTGCCACACAAAAAACCAGTGCAGATCATCGAACAACAAATATTACACGATAATTTTTTTTGTAGGGGAATACTATGAACGCATTAATACAGCGAGTGGAAACAGCAATACGTCAGTTTCAACAAGGTGGTATGGTGGTGATTGCTGATGACGCTTCGCGCGAAAATGAAGGTGACCTGGTGATTGCCGCAGAATATGCCACTCCAGCAGCCATTAATTTTATCGCGCATTATGCCTGCGGCACCATTTGTTTAAGCCTACAGGATAGTTATCTCAAACGTTTGCAATTGGATCTGCAACCGGAGCGCGCCACCAATAAAACCACGGCACGATTTACCATTTCGATCGATGCAGCACAAGGTGTTTCAACCGGTGTTTCTGCCATAGACCGCGCCAAAACCATCGCCACGGTGCTCGATCCACAGTCACGCCCGGAAGATCTGTGCACGCCAGGCCATATCTTTCCACTGCGCGCTGAACCAATGGGTGTATTAACACGACGCGGCCATACTGAAGCAAGTGTTGATCTGGCAAAGCTTGCCAAACTTCAACCTGCCGCCGTGATTTGTGAAATCATGAACCCGGATGGCACTATGGCACGCGGCCAAGCCTTAGCGGAATTTGCCAAGCTTTATAACCTCCCCTTACTGTCCGTCGATGATATTGCGCGTTATCGCTTGATCCATGAAAATTTGGTATACCCATATGCGCAAGCAGCGCTGCCCACTACAAAAGGCGGTGATTTAACCATTCGGATTTTCCGGAACAAAATCGACAACAGCGAAATTACGGTGCTGCATCTCCCTGATTTTATTCCGACTGAGCATACGCCGGTACGACTACATTCTGAATGTTTAACAGGAGATCTCTTTGGCTCATTACGCTGTGATTGTGGCACGCAACTACAAATGGCGTTGGATTATATTACCCAACATAACGGCGTCTTGTTGTACCTGCCGCAAGAAGGTCGCGGCATTGGCCTGGGTGATAAAATTCGCGCTTATGCCTTGCAAGAAAAAGGGTTGAATACGGTAGAAGCCAATCTAGAAATGGGTTTTGCAGCAGATCTGCGTGATTACGCCTGGGCAGCGCAAGTGTTAAAAGCACTGGGGTTATACAACATTGACCTGCTCACCAACAATCCCAATAAAATTAACCAACTTGAAGGCTATGGCATTACCATCAACCAACGCATACCCTTGCCCAGTGTCATCGCCACGCATAATGCCTCATACTTAAAAACCAAAAAAGACCAGCTTAACCACTGGATTGAAACTTAGGAGCACACCCATGGCACACACCAACATTCAAGGACAAACCCTCAGCAAACCCTGTAAAATCGGCATTGTGGTAGCACGCTTTAATCAAACCATTACCGAACGCCTGTGGCAGGATGCGGTTAACACCCTATCCCCACTTATCGGTGCCAAGAATGTCACAGTGGTACATGTTGCCGGCGCGGTGGAAGTGCCCTTCGCTTTACAGCGGCTGGCTCGCACCGGACAATACGAAGCATTAATTGCCTTTGGCGCGGTGATTTATGGTGAAACTGACCATTACCATTACGTCTGCAAACAAGTGAATGACGGCTGCCAACGTGTAATGCTCGATGAAAGCATCCCTGTGATTTTTGGCGTACTCACCACCAAAAATTTCGAACAAGCCCATGCGCGCGCGTTTGGTCAAAAAGAATTTTTTGGCACTGAAGCCGCTAAGGTGGCATTGAATATGGTCTCTGTGACCAGACAAATTCAATAAGGAGGGAGTAATGTTTACCGGCATTGTTGAAGCCATTGGCAAGATCAGCAAAATTAGTGAAGAGGTGTTGGGCAAACGTTTTTTTATCAAGCACGACTCTGCCTTTGCCACGATAAAAGTGGGGGATAGCGTTGCCGTTAATGGCACCTGTTTAACCGTCACCGACATTCAATTTGATGGCTGTTGGCTAGACGTGGTCGCAGAAACCTTGCGCTGCACTAACTTGGGATTATTGAGCGTGGGTAGCCTGGTTAATTTGGAGTCCTCATTGACGCTACAAAAATCATTGGGTGGCCATATCGTACAAGGCCATGTCGATGGCACCGGCACTATTATAAAAATTGAACCCGAAGGCAATGCCAAATTATTAACGATTACCTTCCCTGAAAAATTACGCCCTTACTTGGTCAATAAAGGTTTTATTGCAATGGATGGCATGAGTTTAACGGTGATTGCAGTGACCGATACCACGTTCACTTTAACACTCATTCCGCATACTCAAAAAACCACCATTTCTGGGAATTATACTATTGGCCAAGTGGTGAATTTAGAAAGCGATATCATGGCAAAATATGCAGAGAATTTTTACCGCCTAGCTGATCGCCCAAATCATTGCCACTAAAATACAGGCAAAAATTAAACTGGGCAGCATGGCTCCCAACAATGGGGGAAAGCTATAAACGCTGGTAAAAGGTCCAAAAAACTGATTGATGATAAAAAAGATGAAACCAACCACCACGCCCGCGATTACTCGCAAACCTGCGTTGGCTGAACGCAACGGTCCAAACACAAAAGGCACTGCCAATAATGCCAGAATAATGACTGACAACGGTTGAAAGAACGTTTGCCAGAAGCTTAATTCATACTGCGCCGTAGTCAATCCATTGAGTTGGCGATAACGAATATAGGACCACAAGCTGGTTAATGTTAAATTCCCTGAATTGCTCGCCAATACTTGTAACAGCCGTGGATTCACCAAACTTTTCCAAGTGGTCTTGACAACGGTCTGCTTAACAATTCCCAGTGGGGTAAAAGTAACCGCCGTGATATTACTTACCTGCCAGGTTTGATTGTGATAATACGCTTCATCCGCCGTATCCACTTCAGTTAATTTGCCATTGGCAACATGGTAGCGACGAATATTATAAAGATGACCACTCGTTTCAATTTTACCAATAAAAATAAAATCATTATCTTGCTTTAACCAAGTTGAATTGGCGGTGATTAATACTGCTTGACCTTGCATTTCCACGGCTTTTTTTACCATGGCATATTGCGCCAACTCCGGACCAATATAGCTGCCCACCACAAATGCTAAAAAACAGATCAAGACACTGGCGTAAAACACCCCTTGCGCAATCTGACGAATAGAAACACCCGCCGCGCGCATTGCAATCAATTCACTATGACTGGCCAGCAAGCCCAACCCCATCAAGCTTCCGAGCAGTGCGACAATTGGTAAAATTAGATAAATATTAGCCGGCAAGGTTAATAACACATAAGTCATGGCTTGCAATGGTCCATAAACACCTTGACCGATATTTTGAACTTCAGCGACATAGGTGAAAATCATATACAAGCCGCACACCACAAAAAAGATGATAGCAGTGGTTATTAGCACGGTGGTCGCGATGTAACGATGTAACTTCCACATGGATTATGCTCTCCTACTCAATCGATACCAGCGATAACCATCAGCACGGTACAACCATAATACGCCCACCAAAAAGAAAAAAACATGCACCCACCACACTCCAATCCAGGGGGCTAATTTTCCCTGGACTAACCACGATTTTGATACAGTGGTTAGATTGAAGTAAATAATGAAAATCAAAATACCTGGGATCAGCTTAGTATAACGCCCCTGCCTTGGTTGAACATAACAAAACGCCACACCTAAGACCGTTAGAATAATCACCGCTAACGGCATGGTAAAACGCCACTGCAACTCCGCTACACGAGATAAAAATTGATAATCTGTATCACTACCCGTCACCAAACTCATGGTACTGGTGGCATCAAGCTGCCGATTGCTCGACTGAAATACCGGTGCAGCAATACGCGTAGCATAGGATTTAAAATCAATCACTTGATAATTGACTTGACCTTGCTTGGCCTTATAGACGCGACCATCATCCAATACCAGGTAATTTTGCCCGGTTTTAGGATCCGTCATTTGATGCCCACTGGGGGCAATCACTATTTGTGGCAAACTGGCTGCGCCTGGATCCCGATATAAAAACAAATTAGAGACAGTCTGTGCATCATTGGCGATATCGCCAATGTAAATAACCTGCCCACCTGGCAATGCAATAAAACGCCCAGGTTTCAATAATTCAAGATTATCGCTAGAAGCCGCGGATTGGGTTAACTCTTCAGTATGCACTGACATGCGCGGCACCACATATAGCGATAAAAACAATACGCACACAAACAGCACACTTGCGGGCAACAGAGTAATCCACAATAAACGACGCCAGGATAAGCCACAAGCCATCATCACCAACAGTTCTTTATTAGCAAAAAGACGTCCGTAAGTTAATAAAATTGCCAGGAATAAACTGATTGGCAAGAGTGTTGCCACATAACGTGGCAAAGTCAGCCCCAGCAATTTCAGCACCATCATCCCCGTCATGGTACCAGAAGCGGCCACGCCGAGATAATGTACAAACATGGTACAGATCACAATCAACAGCAACACCACCATAATGCCCAACAGGCTGTGCACCAATTCTCGCGTTAAATAACGGGCAATAATCACTGATTACCCTCCTGTTGCAGTACAGATTCAATCACTTCAAATTCATTGCACAGCAAGATTTTATCGCACCCCGCTTGTTGAGCGCGTTTCACTAACGCAATGGGGTCACCCGCTACTTTTGCTGCTTGCATACCCATATCATCGCTAAATATCAAACCCTTAAAACCCATTTGTTGACGTAAAATGTGCTGCAACCATATTCTAGAAAACCCAGCAGGTTGCGAATCCACCTGCGGATAAACCACATGTGCAGCCATAATACCGGGGATACCCACATGAATTAACGCATTAAAAGGCAGCAAGTCTTTTTGTTGAATCGCCTCTAACGAGCGGTTATCAATAACCTGCTCAACATGCGTATCACCCACAATGGAACCATGCCCGGGAAAATGTTTAGCCACTGCCATTACGCCCGCCTGTTTCATGCCAAAAAAATAGGAGGTCACCAACTGCCCTACCGCCTCTGGATCCCAGTGAAATGCTCTACTACCAATGACTTTACTAAAATTGGTATACAAGTCGGCCACGGGTGCAAAACATAGATTCACCCCGCATTGCTGCAACTCATGCGACATTAACAACCCCATTTGGTGGGCATTGGCGAGCCCTTCCACTGGATCTTGATCATATATCTTGCCAATATCATAAGCAGCGGGCAATCGGGTAAATCCACCCAAAAAACGTTGTACGCGACCGCCTTCCTGATCGACGCCAATCAACAACTCAGGACGCACGTGATGAATAGATCGCGTCAATGCCATTAATTGCTGTGGTGTTTCATAATTACGTTTAAATAAAATCACACCTGCCACGCTAGCATGTTGCAATTGTTTACGTTCTTTCGTGGTTAACACCACGCCAGAAAGACCAATAATCAATGTATTTTTTAAGGTCATCACAAGCCCCTATACTTCATGAAGTACATCATACCACAGCTCCAGACGTCCTGGAATGGCAATTGGCTTCGGTTAACGAGGGCACCATAATGATAACACTTTTTGCGAGGGTATGAAAAATGAGCTCAACTTGCTCATTGAAGCGTTGCCTCAGTGGAGAAACCTTTTCCAACAGTTTGCACCTCTGGCATTCGCGCGGTTCGATAGGCTGCCGCTTCGGAAACCGGCTCAAGGGGTGTCGACCAGTCTAAAACAGGAAACGTGTGAGCCTTATCCAGTCCATATATTAATTGTATAATTCGATCTTCAGCAATGCCTTTTGACTTTGCTGCTTGACAGTCAGCATTAGCAGCGACACGATTACCTAATTTCCAATAAGCTTGTGCACGACGGCAATGGCTCATTTCCATTGCCTGCTCTTTTGCCAATGCAGTGGTGTAACAATCAATGGCACTCTTATATTGATCTTGAGCATAAAAAATCTGTCCTTTGTTATGATAACCATGAGCCTGTGTAGGTCTTAATTCAATGGCTTGATCAACGTAATGATGCGCTAAAGCAAATAAGCCTCTTTCACTATAAGAATTGGCGAGACGAATCAGAAAATAAAAAGCGTATGGTGGATTAGTGGTTTTAAGTGGTTCAATATAAGTATCGACATCAAAAGTCCATGCACGTTGCATAATCGATGGCAATATCGCTTTCAGTTGTGTGGATACGGTTATTTCATCCGCTTCTGCGACAAGTACTGCGCGGATTGCATCCAGTGGGTCAGAACCATCACCCTTATGGATTTCATAAGAGGAAATCACCTGTTTTTCAGTCATAGACCCCGTGTTCATCGGTTCAGTGGGAATTTTCCAATATGAGCCCAAACAGTGAATGGTCATTTCACCCTGGTTACGTACCGCGACAAAAGCTGCACGCATGGTGGGTTGATAAGGGTTGCCTTCATAAATTACCTGTTTTGAAGCTTCACAAGATTCAATCAGCAGTTTATGGTTTTGGCTACCTTGTATTGCTATGAATTTTTTCAAAAACGCCATCATCAGTGTTTGCCTTTCTGCTTGAGAAGCATGAGGTGGAAGCAATGCAGCAAATTTCTCCATCAGTTTGGCATCCAGTGAGGCTATGTTCACGGGAGTTGCAAACAATTCCAGATATTCTAATATATTATCTGTATTAACCAGCATGACCCCTTCGCCACGAGTACCTTCGGCCGATTTTATCATGGCGTGGGTATAACCCCCTTCACGTAAAGCCTTTTGAATACTTCTTGCTTGGGCTGGATTGCGATCCATGGAAATAACCCAGCTCATCGGGCGGTGTATCTGTGTTGCAGCATCGGTAAACAATAACTCATGCATCATGATTTTATCGTCTAATAATAAATCGGCTGGATTGAGTCCATCTAATACCAGCACATCTTCACGTACCGGTTTTATATCAAAACCACCATAAATACCCCGATAAGTAGACAAATCACTACAGTCAAAAGGTCGAGAAGCAGCAGGCCAGCGCTCTCCCATCGCCCATTTCTCTAAAAATGGTTGATTGTTAGCATTCATTTGTCGTGACTACTCACCCCTACTCAGCATAGGGTGATTTTTTACCGCAACCATCGCAAGATTGTGTAAGTGTGTAGGTGCACTGACCACAATTATCGCAATGCCATTCGCCGACCTCTTTACAAGCTTTACACTTTTGACAATGCCACGCCTC
>CANJVU010000012.1 GCA_947478525.1 Thiotrichales bacterium | reverse complement strand
GTCAGCTACGCTTGTGGACTTGTGCATAAGTGCCTTGAATATCTTCAAGCAACTTTTCTATTTGGAGCTGATATCTTTAAAGGTTCAAAATCAGTTTACAAATAGGCTATTTTGCAATCCCTGTTGCACTTCATAGTTGAATCGGCGAAATTAAAAACAGGAAATTCAAATGAAATTAAAATATACTTTCTTAATATTGGGTCTATTGATGGGCGCACAAAGTCAGGCGGCATTATTACAAACCAGTCTGGCACATTGGTGCGTGGTGGATGCTAATGGAGCAGTGCCAGCCGGATGTACCGCAGAATCATTGGCTTCCCCTGATTATTTAAACGCTTTTGACTCAGATTATACCCTGCCCGAACAACCGGTGAAAAACATCGACACCAACCTTGAAGTAGTGCCACAAGTCGGAAGCGATACCGCAAAAACAATTAGCAATATGGTTCCCAGCGTTATTGCAAAAACATTAGACTTGCGCTTCGCTGCTGTTCCAACAGAATGGCAATACATCCATAAAATCGTTTATTTTGGCGGCGCTGAAAGTGATGGGCAAATTCAATTACCCTCTCCTGGATTTTTAAGAACCGCACATCGCAACCATGCTGCCGTGTTAGGCACTATTTTCTTCTCGCCCGATAGCTTTGGGGGAAGTGACGAAACAAATCAATTAGATTACCTGTTAAACCCTGGTAGCCAGATCAATCCCGCCGTGGTGGAGTTGAGCGCGATTGCCAAACATTATGGCGTCGACGGTTATTTTTTTAATGAAGAAGCCAGCTATGGTGCAGGGGCAACCGCACATAATGCCGCTGCTTTTATGCAAGCATTTAACACCGTTAATCCCTCGCTAGATATGGAATGGTATTTTGTGGGCACATCAGGCAATAGTACTCAAGATGTGTTAATGCAAAATAATCACCAAGTCGCCAGCAGTACTTTTATTGACTATTGGTTGGACAGTAGCATCAACTCAGAAGTTCCTAAGGATTATCCAAAACAAGATATTGAATATGGTTTTTTTCCGCCAAGCAGCTGGCCATTATCGCTTAAGGATTCATTAGCACAGGCTTATGCTGACCATGTTTCTTTTAGTGTTAATGGATTCAGTTCATACCTGGATCAAACCATTTCTGGTGATGTGAGCGGAGAAACAGGCTTTTGGAAAAATGCGGTTGCTGCCGGATATAATGATCAAAACACCCCTTCTTATAGCAGCAACTTCAGTACCGCCTTCAACATAGGAGAAGGTACGCGGGATTACTTTGTGCAGAGCCTCCCCCAGTCTTATGGACCATGGTCGGACGTAGGGCTGCAGGATTATCTGCCATTAATCAACACTACTTCAGATTATACAACGCTATGGGATTTTGGGTCAGCGTTTGATGGCGACTCCAGTTTACAAGTTTCTGTCAATGGCGCGGTCAACGATCCATTGCCGCTATTTCAAGGCTTAACCACGCCGATCAACAACAATACGGAGCTGTCCGTTACTTATCAACCCTCTGAAGCCAGTGACGATTATCAACTTTGCTTAACCGACAACACAAATGCTGCGCATTGCTTCCCATTAAATGCTGAACACGATAAAATCGTTAATGGTTGGGATGAAAAGCAATGGAACGTCAACAGCGCATTGAGCGGAGAAAAAATTACCAGCATTGCGTTGAGCAATACCGGCAATAGCCCAGAAGTGATTCATCTGGGGCGCATTTATCTGGGTGATAGGACTGAACTGACTCAAGCGCTTGCATCACCCGCAAATGTTCAATACAAAGTTGTTCAAGACCCCAGTAATAACGCTTATTATCATCATATCATTTCATGGAGCCCGGTATCAGTTCCCAATGATAACAACGTGCATTATCGCCTTTATCAAGACAATCAGTTTGTAGGTGAAACCACACAAACAGAATTCGACTTGGTTAACCAGGCCGCTTTAAATTCTGTGGTACAAGTCGTCGCGGTGAATGGCGATGGCGTGGTGAGCCTGCGCTAATTTGAAATTGGCGCGACGTAAAACAACACGGCAAAGAAATGACACATGCTCCCCGCCAGAACAAACAAATGCCAAACGGTATGCGCAAACGGTACCGTTTCCAGCAAAAAGAAAAACACGCCGACGGTATATAACACTCCGCCGCCAATCAGCCACATCAATGCAGGTAATGGCAAATTCTCGATAATCGGCACAATGGCAACCAACGCCACCCAGCCCATCAACACATAGGTTAACGTCGACAGCCATTCAAACTTATCGGCTGAATATGCTTTAAAAGCAAACCCAAATAACGCCAAACCCCAAATGGTACCAAACAACGACCAACCCCAAGGACCATACAGTGAAACCAACGTAAATGGGGTGTAACTTCCGGCGATCAGCAAGTAAATGCTCATATGATCGACACGGCGCAAATGATGCTTAATGGTTAAATCCGAAACAAAATGATAACACGCCGACGACGCATAGGTAAGAATCAAACTCATGCCAAACACCGCACAGCCAATCACACTGCGCGCCGAACCAAAACGAGAGGCTTGCACCACCAGAATAATCAATGCCGCAACACCCAAACAGGCGCCAATAAAGTGCGTCAGGGCGTTGGCATTTTCTTCAATACGGCGCCAATGGTGAAGACACTCAGGGGTGTGATGATCACACTTTGCAAACAACTGCATCGCTACACCTCCAGTTCGACGTGGTAACCTGAAAATTTACGCACGTTGATCACACCTTTATCGAATAACAGATATTGTGCCTTAATACCATGCAGAACACCACTCATTTCTGTCATCTGCGCCAAGTCAAGCGAGACCACTTTGTTGGGATAGTGCAATACCGGATAGTGGATTTGATACGGGGTTTGTTCCGGCAAAAGATCAATCACAGCAGATTGATTTTGCTGCCGTAACGCATCAATTGCCGGCATGATTTGCGGCAACCATTGATCGCGAATCATCACCAGATCAAGCGGCTCTGCATCACCTTGCAGCATCTTGCGCCAATTGGTTTTATCCGCCACATATTGCTTGAACATCACTTCCACCAACCCCGACACATAACGCGAATTGGTTTTGGCAATGAGCAGCGCTTGCGTAGCACCTTGGTCGATCCAACGATAGGGAACGTTGGTCTCACGGGTAATACCCACTTTTAGGCCAGAAGAATTCGCCAGATAGACATAATGCGGCTGCATGCAATGGCCTAAGGCCCACTCCGGTTCACGACAAGTCCCTTTGGCAAAATGACACAACTCTGGCTTGAGAATACACAGATCACACGCTGCCAAACGTTGCGTACAAGGAAAACAATAGCCTTGTTGAAAACTTTTACTGATCACACGACCACAGCCCACGCAGGCGATTTTACCCGCAAACTTTAGCGATAACGATTGACCCAATAACGGATTAAGCGCAATTTGCTGATCACCAATCAACAACTGATAATGCGCCCGGTTATCTGCCGCAAGTTGATTGCTCATTTTGGTCAATGCGCCGGTGATCATTGTAAAGCTCCAATCTGTTGCGCCAATAACTGCTTTATCGCTTCTGGAATGCTATTAAAATCAATCAACGTTTTATTGAGCTGAAATTTTTCCTGCACCAAAGCACCATCCTGCAAGCGGGTTTGCATGACTTGATTGAAAAGGCGCTCGTTGGTAAACGCCGACTGCAGAACTTTTTTAGTGACGCGCGGATATGCGGAAGGGATATTGTCGCCTTTATCACCACGGAAACATTTTACAAACAATTCAAAATCAGGTTTCTTCTCCGGAGCACGAAACTGCATCTGCATCGGATTAAACAAGCGCACATCGTCGCGCACCAACTGCAAAAAATCGCGATCCGAACTCACAATGATTTTTTTACCCGGCAAATGCGTAGTCAACCCATAAATCACATCATCGGCTTCACATTCTGGCACCTCTAAACACAAATGTGGATTTTGTTGTTTAAACTGGCCAATAGCTTCTTTCACCAGACGTTTCAACGGAAAATCATCACGATTGGCTTTATAATCGGGAAATATTTGAGTACGCCAATATGATAAATGATCGCACGCAAACCATACTTTTTCCGGTGAAAATAGCCGATACAGTTCACGCATAAATTGCACACACGCTTGATAAATTTCCTCTGCTTTCTGCTCGGTTTGTGCAATTTGATCACGCCGACGATAGGCGCTGATATAGGCTAGATTGGAGAGATCAAAGATTAAAACTTGGGACATGGGCTCATCACTCCCCTGCCACGCGCATATGGTCAATAAAAATCGAGCCACAGCGAATGCGGCCGCGCTTTTCCACATCCGAACCAATGGCTTGTATGCCGCGATACATATCTTTAAGATTAGCCGCAACGGTAATTTCTTCTACGGGATACTGGATCTGACCATTTTCAACCCAGAAACCACTTACCCCCCGCGAATAATCGCCGGTAATGAGGTTGACACCTTGACCCATTACATCGGTGATTAACAAGCCAGTATTCATGGTGCTCAGCAGCTCAGCCAATGTTTTGGCTTGATGCGATACCATAATATTGTGCGCACCACCGGCATTTCCCGTGGTTTGCATCTTGAGCTTGCGCGCCGAATAACAATCCAATAAATAACCTTGCAGCACACCTTGTTGAATCAAATCGCGCCTGCTGACTTTTACACCTTCCCCATCGTAGGGGCAACTGGCCAAGCCTTTTTTCACAAAGGGATCTTCCGTGATGGTGACCCAATCAGGGAAAATGGTTTTACCCAAATGATCCACCAAAAAACTGGCTTCGCGATACAAACTACCTCCACTAATCGCACCTAAAAAACTGCCAATCAATCCGGTTGCCACTTCCGCCGCAAAGATTACCGGCACTTCGCCCGTGGGTAATTTTTTCGGACCCAGTTTAGCCAAGGTACGTTTTGCTGCATCGGTTGCCACGAAATCGATAGAGTCTAAATCTGCCGCATCACGTGCATTGGTATAACTGTAATCCCGTTGCATCTGACCACGCTTCTGTGCAATCACACTGCAACTGATGCTGTGACGCGTGCTGACAAAATCCTGCACAAAACCCAGGCTATTGCCATAAACCCTTAGACTACTGGCGGTATTAACCGCAGCCCCTTCAGAGTTAACAATTTTTTTATCGGCCTTCAGGGCAATGGCTTCACAGGCCATAGCAATTTCAATTGCTTGTTCTGCGGTAATATTCCAGGGATGGTATAACGACAAATCTTGCGGCCATTCCGTTGCCAGATCTTTTTGCTCGGGGAGGCCCGAACAAGGATCAGGTTCAGTATATTGCGCAATACGACAGGCCGCTTCGACGGTTTTGGCAATGGCTTCTGGGCGCGTATCGGTGGTGCTGGCAGAACCCTTGCGTTGATCAAAATAAACCGTTACCCCAAAGCCTTTATCGCGAAAATGCTCAACCATGTCTACCGCTTGCATGCGCACATCAACGGCCAAACCAACGCTGGCACTTAAGCCAATTTCAGCAGCACTGGCACCATTTTTTGCTGCCAAAGCTATTGCCGCGTTAACCATCGCGGTCATTTTTTGTCGGTCTTGTTTGCTCCATTCCGTTGACATCATCATTCCTAAATTACGTTATTCCGATAGCAACGATAGCGTGTCTTCCATACGACATACTCCCAAAAAAATTGGGTTCAGTATATAACGTCAAAGCGTCTTTGGCGAGCGTAGTTGTTGCTCAATTTTAACACGATAACGCCAAAACAACGTCAACACACTCAGTGATGAGCTGATCATAAAACCATACCAAAAACCCGCACCGCCGAGATCGAGTTTATAAGCAAAAAGATATCCCAGTGGTAAAGCGATACCCCAGAAGCTGATTAATGACACCAACAACGTAAAACGCGTATCCTTCAACCCACGCAATGCACCAAACAGTGCAAAGCGAATCGATTCAGTAAACAATACCACCAACGATAATTCCAAGAAAAACGTCGCTTGCGCAATCAACTGGGTGTTACCGGGATCTTGTCGATTAAAGTCAAACCCAATCAGAATAGTGGCACCAAAATATTCAGCAACAGCAATCACCCCAATAATCACTACCATAATCAATAGACCGGCACTAACCCCACGATGTGCGGCAATGGGTTCTTTAGCACCCAAACGATTACTGACACGCACGGTAATGGCCTGCGCGATGGCAAACACCACCGCAATAAACAATCCCAGATATTGCATGGCTACCTGGTTGGCAGCTAAAGTTTTAGACCCCAAGTGTCCCATGCACAGCATCATCACCGTAAAAAAGGCAATCTCCACGCAATACATCAACCCAATGGGCAGGCCATTTTTAACCAGCTCCCAGATTTTACCCCAGTGAAACAGCGTCAACAATAGACGGCAATATTGACCATAGAATGGCCGCAACCACAAAAACCCTAACAGCCCAACACTGGTGACCCAAAAAGAAAACGTCATACCCCACCCCAGCCCGGCAAGACCAAAGGCAGGAAAGCCACACTTACCAAAAACCAGAATATAATTAACCATAATATTCATCGGTACCCACACCATGGTGTAACCCATGCTGGTACGCGTTTGCCCCAAACCAATCAATAATTGCAGCAATACAATACCGGCAAAATCAGGTAATAACCCCCAACTCAAGGCATGTAAATAAGGAATCGCCAACCTAACCACCGCTGGGCTTTGTCCTAGTAATACCAACAAAGGCGCCAGGTTCCAAATCAATAAACTGGCAGGAATGCTAAACAGCACCGCCAGCCACAAACTGTCACGAAATACCTGGCCCACGCCGCCATGATCCTGTGCCCCATGTTTATGCGCAACCGCAACACTCACCGCACTCAGAACACCCCACAACACCACCATCAGGGTTGCGAACACCCAGTTCACCAATGCGCCGGCAGCCAGCTCATCTTGCCCTAAATGTGCCAGGAACAATGTTGAAAAAAAACCGACACTACTCTCTACCAAACCACTCAAAATCAAAGGGATAGCAAGAATCAGCAGCAGCTTAATGTCGGTGCGTTGTAACATAAACATAGGGATATCAAATTATATATATGTTTGATTATAACATATAAATCGCATTACAAGACAAGGAATACAAATCCCGGAAAAATGTAGCACAAGGGTCTCGCTTTCTCAAAGCGCTGGGGGTGTTAGTTGTGCCAACAGAGACTCCACCACCAAAGTGCTATGAAGCTTTCTAGCAGGCAATTGCAAAGCATCTGCAATTTCTTGCGCACTGATGATTAATTCAGACAAGCGTTTACCCATGCAATACTCGGCCACATAGGCCAATGCGGCAATGGCATACCCACAGCCGTAGATTTGAATGCGTACATCGCTGATTTTGCCGTTCCTTACTTTGACTTGTAGCTGCATGACTTCACCGGCGGACTGAGAGCCGGCGCGGGTGGTCAGGACATCTGCAGCGTCTTCTGGCCAGGCGCCGAAATAAGGGCAGTGTTCGTAATAGTGCCGAATCGTAGCGTTCGTCATGAGGGTGTTTTCCACAACGGGGACAGCTGCCTCAGCTTCGTCACATGCACAAGCACCTGCTCGATGGCTTGGTTGATTTCAGCTTCTGTGGTAAATCGCCCCAGTGAAAAACGGATCGTCGCTTGCGCCAGATCCACAGACAGACCCAATGCCTGCAAAACATAAGAAACTTGCATGGTAGCAGAGCTGCAGGCGGAACCACTGGATACGGCGACATCTTGTAAGGCCATCAACAATGCTTCACCATCAACCCCCGCAAAACTGACATTGAGAATACCGGGAACCGAATGTTCTGGATCTCCATTGCGTTTGATTTCAGGCAATATCGAGATACCCTGCCATAACGCATCTTTCAGCGCGGCAATACGCTGAGCTTCCGTGCTCAGTTCATCTGTGGCAATCCTACAGGCAGCCCCAAAGCCAACGACCTGATGGGTGGGCAGCGTCCCCGAGCGCAACCCCTTCTCCTGGCCACCACCATAAATTAGCGGCTGCAGGCGAACTTTGGGGCGATGCCTTACATATAACGCGCCCACGCCTTTTGGGCCATAAATTTTGTGCGCGGAAATCGACAGCAAATCAATATCCAGCGCCTTCACATCGACGGGGATTTTACCCACACTTTGCGCGGCATCGACATGAAAAATAATATGATGTTGATGCGCGATCTGGCTAATGGCCGCAATGTCCTGCATTACTCCCGTTTCGTTATTGACATGCATGATCGAGATCAAAATAGTGTCACTACGAATAGCTTGCTGCAGGCGATTTAAATCGATTTGACCATTGGCTTGCACAGGCAGATAGGTTACGGCAAAACCTTGTGCTTCGAGAAAACCACACACATCGAGCACGGCTTTATGTTCGGTTTTGCAGGTAATGATATGTTTGCCACGGTGCTGATTGGCAAAAGCGGCACCTTGAATGGCCAAATTGTTTGATTCGGTAGCACCCGATGTCCAGATGATTTCACGCGGCTCAGCGTTAATCAGTGTGGCAACTTGTGTTCGCGCCTGCTCCACTTTTTCCTTGGCTTGATAGCCGTAGATATGCGTGCTGGAAGCGGAATTGCCAAAAACACCCTCTTTACCCAAACACGCCACCATCTGCTCAATAACGCGCGGATCGACCGGTGTGGTGGCCGCATAGTCTAAGTAAGTAGGCAATGACATATCATGTTACTCATGGTCAGTATGTTTCATAATTCTACTACAAATCCCGCGCAAAATATTCACTTCATCAGGTTCACAGCGTGCACGTTGCAACAATCGCTTTAACCGCCCCATCACTTGCTTGGGCGCTTTGGGGTTAATAAACTCAATTTTTAGCAACGCTTGTTCCAAATGTTGATATAGCTGCTGCATCTCTTGATCCGTTGCCACCGCATCGACTGGCGCTACCGGTTGTTGTTCTAACCAGGCCATCCGCAATTCATAACACACCAACTGCACCGCTGCCGCCAGATTAAGCGAGGTGTACTCTGGATTACAGGGAATATGAATATGCGCATGACAACGCTGCAGCTCCTCATTAGTCAACCCATTGCGCTCACGGCCCAATAAAATCGCGACGGAGCCTGATTGACCCTCACAATAGGCGCGAACCTGTGATGCTGCGTCACGTGGAGTCAATACCGGCCACTCCAAATAACGGGTGCGTGAACTGGTCCCCACGATTAATTCGCACCCCGCCAATGCCTCATCAAGATCTGCCACCACTCGCGCATTATGTAAGATATCTGCCGCGTGAGAAGCCATCGCAATAGCCGTATCATCAATAGGCTGCTGTGGCGCCACCAACGTTAACCGAGTAAATCCCATCGTTTTCATTGCACGCGCGGTGGCACCAATGTTCCCAGAGTGGCTGGTTTCGATTAACACCATGTGAATTTGATCAAACATCTGATTCTACCTTAATTTATAGCCACTTTTTACGACGCAACATCCATAATTCAAAAAACGCTAAAGCGCCCAACAAGGTGCACACCACCCAAAAGCCATCTTTATAGGTATTTCCAGGAATACCACCGACGTTAATCCCCAGCAATCCGGTTACAAAACTCAGCGGCATAAATATCACCGCCACAATGGATAACAAATAAATCTTCTTATTGGTTTGCTCCAAACTTACGCTGGTTAAGGATTCCTGCAATACAGTAGTGCGCTCACGTGCAGCGGCCAAATCCTCTAAAATCCGAATGGTACTGTCGGTGTATTCGCGGAATTGAACATTCACAATGTCTTTTACCCAGGGGAATTTTTCCAAATGGATTTTTGCCAACGCTTCTCGTTGCGGCACAAGATAACGGCGCACCATAATAATTTGTTTGTTCAACTGTCCCAGTTGCAAACGTGAAACCCCCGCGCTCGACTCTGCTAATAAATCTTCTAAACGATCGAGCTCATCATCGATGGCGCACTCAATATCTGCGGTTTTTTCAATAATTTGACTCATAAAAAAAGTTAGCAACTCAAGAGACGTTTCTGGCATTGCGGTAGAAAGCTGCTTTACCGCTGACTTCGCCAAATCTAACGGACGACGTTGGACCGTCACAATCAAGCGCTCAGTGACCCAAACACGAAATGAAGCAAACTCCTGGATATCATGTTTAACCTCAGAGGGCGGACAGCGAAAATTCACTAACAACCCATCCTCCAACACTTCTGAACGCGGCCGAGATTCGCCCTCTCCCAATGTGTTGAGTACATGGTAGGGTAATCCAGAGATTTCTTTGACTGCCTTACTCGGAGGGTCAGCTTCAATATGAATCCAAGTATATTTTGCGGTGTTTTCCACCTGCGACAGCTTCGACAATTCGATCATCTGCAATTTACGTTCGGCGTTAATTACCCAAGCTTGAATGGTGGTGCTCATAGTACCCTCGTTGCATCGTTATCTGGGTTTATGATACGTTACCCCCTTATTTCAAGCAAGCCTCCCTCAAACAATAAGGTACAGCATCATGTTAACGCTCCTTTCTCCCGCCAAAAAACAAAACTTTAGCCTTGCCGTGCCGGCGTTTGACAAAACTTCAGCGCCTTTTTACAACAAAACCCAACAACTGGTGAAGCAATTGCAAACGCTGAATGAAAAAGATTTACAGCAATTGATGTCCATCAGCCCCGCATTGGCAAAACTCAATATAGAACGGTTTCGACAATTTGATCAAACGTTATCAATGCCCGCCTTATTTGCTTTCCAGGGTGATGTCTATCAAAGCTTAGATGCAGCGAGCTTACCCAGAAAAGCAATTGAATTTGCGCAAGACCATCTGGCCATCCTATCAGGGCTTTATGGAATACTGCGCCCACTGGACGCAATGCATGCCCATCGCTTAGAAATGGGCACTCAATTAACTACGGCTCATGGTAAAAATTTGCACCAATTTTGGGGCGACGCCATCACCCAATTGATCAATCAACGTTTGGCGGAACATAACAATCCCGTACTGATTAACTTAGCCTCACAAGAATATTTTGGCTGCATTCAACCAGATTTGTTAAAATATCGACTGATTCATATTGAATTTAAAGAACATCGCAATGGCCAGTATCAAGTGATTGGCCTCTTAGCCAAACGCGCTCGTGGTAAAATGGCACGGTTTATCCTATCCAACCACCTCGATGAACCTCAAAGACTTCAGTCTTTCGATGTCGATGGTTATCAATTTACCCCTGCTTTGTCCGAGGAAAATCGCTGGGTGTTTGTACGATAATGGTGTATGATAACGATCAATTATTGCATCTTAATAAGGCAAAAAAACCATGGCTCCCATTTTTTTAACTTACGAACAAATCGTCGCTATCATTGAGCAAATCGTCGCTGCTGGCGAACGCCCCACCATCAACCGCATTCGTGAAGCATTGGGCAACCAGGGGCCTGTGCCTATTATTGCACGCTTTTTGAAACAATGGCGTGCAGCCAATGGCCAACAATTATCACTTGATATGGTGAATGAAATGCCATTACAACCGGAAAAACAACCGGTACAGCAGCAAATTAAGATGGATATGGATGACCAACAACCTGCGACCTTTGCACCGTCAGCCAGTGAACAAACCCCATCTTCGGTATTTTCAGAACCTCCGGTTGCCCCCTTTCAATTGCCCGTGGTAGAAGAAGAACGTGAGCCAACCACTCCGCAGCAACAGCAACATAACCAAAATCAACGCAGTCAGCAGCAGCCACAACATCAACGCGGGCGTCGCAATTTTGATCGCAATCAACAGCAACCTCAGCAGCAAGCGCCTGCAACACCACCGCCACCAAAAGTGGTGGATTTTGACAAGCCTTATCCCGCAATGCCACAAGACGTACAAGAGTTTTTAGATCAACCATTGGTTAGCCATGAAACCATGGATGTCAATTCCATAGAATCGCTGGTCGCACTGACCAAAGAAGCGTTGATTACCAAAGTGCGTTACTTAAGCTCACTGGTGACCAAAGAACAAAAACGCACCGATGTATCAGAACGTATCGCGCGTGAGTCCCGCATCTACAGCGACGGCATTAAAAATATGGTGGCAGAACGTATTAATGCCATTCGTGACAGCATGCAGGTATCCATTGATCAGCTTAAATTAGAGTTGCGTCAAAATAAAGCCAACGCTGAAAAAGAACTATTACGTTATCAACAACAATTGGATGCGGCTAACCGTAAATTGGTGGAACTGTTACCGCCGACGCAACCCAATACTACTATTTAATTATTTTCTGAGGCCCCTATGTCACAACACCATCGTTTAATTATTTTAGGCTCCGGCCCTGCTGGTTACACTGCTGCGGTTTATGCCGCTCGTGCGAACTTAAGCCCCGTGATGATTACTGGCCAAGCCCCAGGTGGCCAATTGATGACCACCACCGATGTTGACAACTGGCCCGCCGATGTTAACGGCGTGCAAGGCCCTGAGTTAATGACCCGCATGCGTGAACATGCTGAACGCTTCAACACCCAAATTGTTGATGACCATATTCATACGGTACAACTCAAACAAAAACCCTTTACTTTGATTGGCGACAACGATACTTATACTTGCGATGCGTTAATCATTGCCACCGGCGCCTCTGCCAAATACATGGGCATTCCTTCCGAACAAACCTTTATGGGACGCGGCGTTTCCGCTTGTGCCACTTGCGATGGGTTCTTCTACAAAAACAAACCGGTTGCCGTCATTGGCGGTGGTAATACCGCCGTTGAAGAAGCGTTGTATTTATCGAATATTGCTTCACACGTTACTGTAATCCACCGTCGCGACAAATTCCGCTCCGAGAAGATCCTTTCTGACAAATTGATCGAACGCTCCAAATCTGGCAACGTTACCATTGAATGGAACCAGGCCGTAGATGAAATCGTTGGCGATCAAAGCGGGGTCACTGGCGTGCGCATCAAAGATACAACGACAGGCAAAACCAAAGTGATCAACGTTCACGGTACTTTCATCGCCATTGGCCATCAGCCCAACACCGGCATTTTTGAAGGTCAGTTGGAGATGGAAGGCGGCTATTTAGTCACCCAAGGCGGCCGCAATGGTAACGCCACCCAAACCAGCATCCCCGGCATTTTCGCCGCCGGTGATGTGATGGATCATGTTTACCGCCAAGCCATCACTTCCGCCGGTACCGGCTGCATGGCGGCGCTGGATGCAGAGAAATATTTGGATCATTTGGGCTAAAGTTATTTCGTACTACTGTAAGATAATCCCTGTAGTTTCGTGGTACTTGGTAATAGCGCTGTGATTTCTGAAACTGGCGTGACTGTGCGGAACGATGAAGAATTAACACTTCCTGGTGATCCTGCACCACCCGCTGAATGAGCATCACCTAAATCAAGGTCTTCACCCGCTCCACCCTCTTCAGAAACTGCAGCAAGTGTAGGAGACATTTTAGGTGTCCTGCCGGGACTTTTTTTATTACAGGTCTTGGGGGAGAGGCAACAGAAACTTGTGCTATATCACTCACGGACACAGGAGGACTCACGGAAGAAGGAGCAGCGCAACACTCTTTAGCTTCGTCAAGACTGCCGTAAGTTGTAGTGCGAGCTCTACCTCTTATCGCTCCCACAAGTTGGGCTTCATCATCGTCAGACGCTTCAAGTGAGTGGTCAAACAAATGAGGATATTGGGAATGAGCGGCTGCAAGACCGCCATCAATAGAGCTATACTTATCTAATATCGCATAAATACGATCCATCTCCCCTTCGGTAATTGAATTTCTTCGCCCCCCTCAGCAGCCATAAAATCCTCTCCTCACGTATCCAAAAAACACAGGTAATGATGACATAATTTCTGCTAGAATTCCATTATCTAAAAAACCCTTTCGTGAAACCTTTGCTTCTTTGCTCAAAATCAGGCATTATATCGCCTTCAAGGTTAATCAAAACAGGTAATGGCATGGCCAAAGAAGATCATTTAGAAATGGAAGGAACGGTCACCGAGACGCTTCCCAACACCATGTTTCGCGTCCAACTGGACAATGGACACATCGTCACCGCGCACATCTCTGGCAAAATGCGCAAGAACTATATCCGCATCTTAACCGGCGACAAAGTCATGGTTGAAATGACCCCATATGACTTGAGCAAAGGGCGCATTACCTTCCGGAATAAATAAAGAAAGAATCACATTCACTCAAGGAGGATCAGATGAAATTGTACTATTCTAAAGGCGCCTGTTCGCTGGCAGTGCACATCACGTTACGCGAATTGAATCTACCCTGTGAATATATTCCTGTTACACTCAGTACACATACCCTGCCCAATGGCGATGATTTTTATAAAGTCACCCCAAAAGGTGCAGTGCCTGCATTGCAATTAGACAATGGTACGGTGTTAACTGAAAACGCGGTGATTCAACAGTTTATTGCCGATTCCCATAAAGCCACACACCTGCTGCCGCCGGTTGGTGACATGAAGCGTTATGAAATATTGGCCTGGCTGAACTATGCCTCAACCGACTTGCATAAAAACTTTAGCCCTTTCTTTAATCCAAAGGTTCCAAAAGAGATACGCGAAGAGGCGTTTAAGCCAGTGTTGGCAAAAAAATTGGAGTTCTTAAACACCTATTTTGCCACTCACGATTATATTACGGGGAAACAATACACACTGCCTGATGCGTATGTCTTTACTACGTTACGCTGGGTCGGCCATGCTGGGTTATCGTTAAATGATTACCCTCATGTATTACGTTATTTTAATCAAATGAAAGCACGCCCTTCGGTAGTAGCAGCCATGCAAGAAGAAGGCTTATCCTAAATTCACCACGCTATTAGGATCGGTATTGCCGCTCTGATGACGGGGCGGCAAATGCTCAAAATAGTTTTTCAGCCAATAAACGGCAACCCCACTCAAAAGTAATGTCCCGAGTAAAATCACCGTTAACCAAATTTTATTTTTGGTGGCGTGCTCCATTATGCTAAACAACACTTTTTATATTTTTTGCCAGAACCACAAGGGCAATGGTCGTTGCGCCCTATTTTTCCCCCTGCATTCACAATCGGGTCGTGATGATGCGCGGCGTCATGGCTATGATCATGACCACACGCCACACCGTCATGATGATGGTGATGATGGCCATTATTCTGCTCATGCTCGTGATGATGATCAAGAACATGCCCCTCTGTTTTGCTGGGAACGTGTTCCGGTGCTTTATAATGCGGTGTTGCCTTACTCATAATATTCTCCAGTGATGACGTTATGCTTCAGCCGTCAATTGTGTCATCCCCGCACAAGCGGGGATACAAGTTCATTAGATTTAGAAAAATAATTCTGAATCCAAGGTGTAGACATTGTCATTGGCGTTTTCGTAAGTACGGCCACGCGCATATTCCAAGCCCAGGAACCAATTCACTAACACAGGTTGTGAGGCAGAGAAAATCCACGATTGCTTTAAGCCATTATTCGCCGTTGCACCGTTTAAGAAGTTATTGGTCAAGAAATTCGGAATATTTTTAATACCCGAAGCACCACTATAAGTAACCTGGAACGTTGTCGGCTCTGACATAATCAACTGTGGCGCAGCAGACCCTGCGATAAACCAAGCGCGCGTTTTGCCATTATCGACATTTGCCGTCGTATAGTTATCATTAAGGGTTTGATCATATTCACCGCTTAAGGTATAAATTTTATAACTCAACGCGCCATTCAAATCAATAGCCGGATTTTTACCATTGGCGGTGGAGAAGGCATTCGCCGTATTGAAGGCATAGCCCAACTGCGAGTCTGTCGCACGAATGTCATTCAAATAACTGGCGCCTAAGTTATAACTCCAATCTTTGTTGATGGTGTAGGTATACGCTAAGTTAAAGGAGAAATCAGGATCGTAGGAATGCGTATAGGTATCACTAAACACAGATAGATTAGCGGCTAACCCATCCTGAAAAAAGCCCAAAATAACTTGAGGCATCTCATTAGAACGGAACAAATTTTTACTCAATTCATTGGTGAATGGACCATTACCACCAAATGAACCAAAGGACAGATAGGTTTTACCCATGGTGATATAAAAAGGCGATTTATTTAAATCACCAACGGTTACAAAGCCTTTTTCAAAGACGATATTTTGGGTATTGGTATTACCCAAGTTAGTACCCTCAGTCGACACGAATATTTGTATCCAATCATTCGGATTACCTAAAACATCGACGTTAACTTGTGACATCCCAAATTGCGAGCCATCCGCACTGGTCGCTGGCGTTGCATTCAGATGCTGAGAATTCCAGTACTGCAAATCCGTTTCCATATAACCGCCAACTACCAATGGGTGGTAATCACCCTGCAAAGTATCTTTACCTTGCAACATTGCCAATTCAAATGCGGTTGGCATTAACTCAAAGTAATCACCCTGATCTGTCGAAGCAATTCGACGGCTTTGATCAGCCATCGCGGTATATTTACCTAAATTGGAATTATTTATCACGGCAAAGCCAGATTTTTTTATTTGCGCTTTACTTTTGACGGCAATTTCCTGATTCAACTGTGTCAACTGCTGTTGCAACTGCGTAAGTTTTTGTTGCATTTGTGCTTGATCCGCAGCACTGGGGGTCGCTGGCGCAGAGCTGTCCGCGAAAGCAACACCCGCACAGGCTATGGCGCAAGCGATTGAGGTGATTTTAATAAAATGCTTCATGCTAATTTCCTTATATTTAAACGGCGCTAGAAGTATACTGATAAGTCAACGGTGCCGGCATTCGCCACTCGGTTACGATACGTGGTTGCTCTGTTATACTCCACACCCACGATAATATTTTTGATAACCGGTCTGGAGACCCCTAAAATCCAGGCTTGTTTAAGACCATAAGACGCCGTTGGACCATTAGACAAATCATTTGACAACCCTACTGGAATGCCATCAATACCGGCAGCACCGCTATAGGTAACCATAAAAGTGGTTGGCTTTTGCAGTAAAACAGGGGTGGCCGAACCACTCACGTACCAAGCTTTCGTTTTACCTATATTTGTCCCTGCTGGTGCTCCCGGTGCAGCGCCTGAACCCGCATAGTTATCTTTTAAGGTTTGGTTATATTCACCAGACAAGGTGTAAATCAAATAACTCACTTGTGCATTCAAATCAATCGCAGGGTTAATGCCATGACCATGATCTATATCATCACTGGTATACGCACCACCAATTGCTGTCTGAGAAGCGCCGATAATATCATTCATATAACTGGCGCCAACCGCATAACTCCAGTCGGAATTAATGGTATATGCATAGTTAATATTGTACGCAAAGTTAGGTGCGGTATCACGAGCTGAATCTTTAAAGACAGAGAAACTGGAACTCAAGCCATCTTGGAAGAACCCTACAATAAATTGCGGTGTTTCATTTGCACGAAAATAAGCACGGTTCAGTTCCACTGACCAAGGACCATTACCACCAAACACACCGAAAGGAATATAGACTTTACCCATGGTTAAGTAAAACGGGGTTTTATCCAGGTTACCCACGGTTACAAAAGCTTTGTTAAACTGCGAGGTTGGCGCAGCATGACTGGTGGTGTCGGAAATCATTTTTAAGGAAGTGAATATTTGCACCCAGTCATTAACATCACTCATCGCGTCAACATTTAAGCTGGTCAAAGCCAATTGCGATGATTTACCTGCCGTGGTGGGACTGGTAACAACCCCATTTTGACTCCAATCCTGCATATCTTCTTCTAAATAACCTCCCATGACCAAGGCACCATTTTGGAAGTCAGGCTTTCCTTGCAATAAAGCTTGCTCAAAGGTAGTGCTGGGCATCATTTCAAAATAATTGGCACTGTCGCTTTGTACCAATTGACGTCCTTTATGATAAATACCCGATAACTGCCCCAAGCTACGCGTAGCTGGTGCAGAAGACTGAGTTTTATCATTGGTAATTTGTGTTTCCAGATTTTTCAATGTTTGTTTTAGCTGATCCAGTTGCGCTTGTGCTTGCGCTTGATCGGCAGAACTGACTGCTTGCGATTGACCACCCGCATTAGCATCCGACATTGTGGTGGTATTGTCTGCATAAGCCAAACCCGTGATTGAAAATAGGCAGGCCAACGCCATTGCCGAACGTCTTACGATCATGTTAGTGCTCCCTCATTAGTTTTTAACCATACACGTCCCTCAACGCATATTGGCGCGAAGTATATCAAAATTCGAGCCACATGCAACACGCTCAGACTATATTGTAACAAAAAAAACAGGGCTCTTGTCCTTTGGGCATGCAAGGTAGAACGCAAAAAAATTATTGATCACTATGTTGATTTATTTAAAGGTAAATACATCCACCCGTGCCGGTGGAATATTTCGCCAAATGATGGTGGACTCGCCCAGCTCGTAATGTTCAGGATAATAATTGGCATCACTGCGAATATCATAAGTAAATTGAATATAACGGCCGGTTTTTGATAAGACTTGAGGAATTTGATCTAAAATGGCTTGCGCTACCACATCGGGTAAGGAACGCAACGGCAATCCAGAAACAACGGCATCCACCGACTGCGTTTTATTTTTCACGAACGCGGCCAGATTCGCAGCATTACCCTCGATAACTTCAATATCAGGAAAGCGAATTTGTAATTGCTTTGCCAGATGCGGCGCATATTCAATTGCAACTAAGCGTTTAGGATCAACACCTGCTTCTAAAATAGCAGCGGTGATTACGCCCGTTCCGGCACCCAACTCAACCACCAATCCATTTCCAGAAAAATCAATATAAGATGCCATTTCTCGCGCCAATCGCTTAGAGCTGGGCAAGACAGCGCCGGTTGCACGAGGGTTAATCGCCAATGCTTTTAAAAAGCTCAACGTACTCTGATGCTTGGCAATATTGCGTTTGACATAATCATTGACCGCTTGGATATATTTATTACGCGGACAAAGATACAACCACAGGCTTTGTAATCGCAAAGAAATGTATTCCAGCACATACAGCAAGCCACGCCACAGCGCGCGCGTCAGACGATAGCGTTTAATCCAGCGCTGCACTGCCATCCAAGGTGAACCAATTTTGTGAGGATCCATAATAAAAACAACTAGTCATGCTATTTGGAATGAAAGAGTACCATAAATTTTTTGAATTTGCATGCGCCAATGGAGCATTAATGTACCAGACCTATAACCTGCAACTCATCAACCGGGCCAAAATAACGACTGTCAAACGAGCGCTTAATATGTGTACTGAGCATCCAATATTCGCCCGGCAACAGCCTACGACAAAAAGACAACTCAGGCAATGCTTTGCCAGGCGCATAGTCAGCAACAATCGCAGTGATTTTTTGTTGATTAATATAAAGCTGATGATCGCGAATACAAATCAAATCGCCAGGAACCGCAGCAACCGGCTTCATGAGTAACGCGCCAGACAAAAGCCAATGATGACCTTCTAAATACTCCTGCCAAAGCGGTGTTGGTTTAAACACGACGATTTGGTCGCGGTGTAAAGGGAAACGTGCCGGCGTATAAAAATACCACCCTTTCGGCATGCTGTCAGAACCTTGATACGCAATGCCATAGCCTATGTGATTTAAAAAATCTGCCAACCCCGTCAAGAACAGGATGATCACGACCGCCCATAAAGTGATTTTATTTTTGCTTATCATGATCTCGCAAAATCTGCTTAAAGGAGGTTTTTAATTTATTAACGGTTTCAGGTGAAAGACCCCGAGATACATCAGCACCCTTCCCTACCTTACCACCATCGCCAGCACCACCCAGCATACCCGCAGAGCTGCTGGAGCCGGCAACAGAAACCGTTGACCCAGAAGAGGCCCCGCCACCTGCACCCCCGCCGACCACCGCAGAAACATTGGTGGCTGCCTGAATCGCTGCCGCTGGGTTACTGACAACCGCACCGGCATTAGCACCTGCTCCGGTATTGGCAATACTGCTGGCATTTGGACTATTAGCACCAGAAATATTGACCGAAGCCGCCGCACTCGAAGCATCACCACTACTCACGGCACTCATGCCATCAAAGAAAGAACCCCCAATATGTCCGACGGCAGTTGCCGCCAATTTGGGTACTTTGATGGCCAGCACAAAAATAACCAAGGTAGCAAAGAAAAACCCCAACAAGGTATCTATTTTGGTATTTTGATCGATGCTTGCGCCCAAACTACCCCAGGCAGAAACACCGACCCCTAACACCATGATCAATCCAAACATGCGTGCGCCCATCTGCATCACGCCCGAAATAGCCTGTTCTAAAAAGTTTTTGGTCACCGTCAAAGTACCAAACGGAATCAACAGCAGCGCCACCAACGACACCACATAAAACGCAGCGGTAATGACGATAATTTCGGCACCGATCAAGGCAAACAACAGCAAGCTGCCAAAGCCCAGAAACAGATACAACATGCCCAAACTAATATTAGGAGTGCCATATTGCACGGATAACTTTAACATGGAGAGACTGGCATCAAAGCCATATTTCCAGATTTTACCTGGATTAAAGAATACACCACTGGCGCTAGATCCTGAACCATGAAAGGCCGTATCCGTAAATCCATTAATCAACGTCTGCAGGATATAAGGATAAGAACGAATAATTAGAAAAATCGCGCCTAATTTAATGATTTTGAAAAAGAATAATCCCCAAGAAGCCTCTTGACGCAAAGCCCACACCAAACCAAACAATGCCAATTCAATGACCGCCAACAAATAAAATAAATCTGAAGCGTAGCCACCAATCTGGCTATAAGCAGAACTAAAATGACTCACCACATCCTGCTGAATGGTGTTTAAAATCATCGGATTAAGCGCAGCTGCAGCCATTACAATCCTCCCGATTTACTACTGCCTGAAATTTTAAGTGTCTTGGGGCTATCGCCGTTACTGCTGTCATCATCGCTTTGTAAAAAATCGGTTTTATCGGTTGACATGTTTTGATAGGTCACTTGATCAAATATCTTCAACCCCTGTGCGGTACTGGTATTCACTTGCTGATCTAGCGTCGCATTAGTCCCAGACGTTGTCGTGCCAGTGGTACTTTCGGGTGTATAAGGATTGGTACCAGAAGGCGGATAATAATCAGCGGAGGCCAATAAAGGCAAGCTCAGTAAAAATCCGCAAAAACAATGGCGTATCATAGATTAACCACTCGAAGTTTCAGGAACCGATTCATTCAACGGCATTTGGTATGGCGGCAAGATGATGTCTTTAGTGACCATTACAGAAAATTGATAACCGGCACGGATAGTAATGGTCGGCTGCAAATTTAAGCTGCGTTGTGTCAATTGACCACCGACTTGCGAAGCAGTTTGGCCTAAACTTTGCATCGCAGAAGCGCTGGCAGTAGAGCCCACCGAGGTTGTAGGATAACCAGTAGTAGGATTATAAGCATTAGAATTATTTTGCTGGTTCGTCGCCACAATGGAAGGAATATTAAACACCGCCGCCAATGTTGCCGCACCAATAATTGCACCCCAATGGTTATTCAGTTGATCGGTTAAACCAGAAACGCCTTCTGGATCACCACCAACTTCATTGGGTAATACAATAGAAGTGCCGTCGGGGCGAATCAACCGGGTAAATTTCGCTTGGAGTGAGTCTTGACCAAACGCAACTTGAGAACTGTACTCACCCATCAACGTTGAGCCCTTGGGAATAATCAAGTACTGACCATCCAATGAATCATAAACGTTCTGGGTTACAATGGCGACAATATAACCGGGATTGGTGGATTCCAGCTTGGTTTTTAAAATTGCTGGAATGGTCGTGCCTGCTTGTAAAATATATTTTGAGCCAGGATACTGGATATGATTTTTATTATAAATGGCCGTCGAAGGCTTGGTGTTCAAGAAGCTCAGCTTCTCTGCCTGCATATTTTGTTTTTCATAGGGCGTAGAACCATCCGTGCTCGACTTACCAGAAGTCGCGCTGGCTTTCTTAGTTACCTCCGTCGCTTTGATTGGCTGAGGGGGTGGCACCGGCGCACCACCAGAGAAGAAAATCGCGCTGGTCATGGCTTCTTGATCTAATGGGCTGGCTGGTGGCTGATACGTTTGCACTGGTAGTGGTGGTGCCGCTTGTTGTGATCTCATCATCGCCAACTGTGACTGCAATTGCACTTGCTGTGCCTGCAAACTCGCGAGTTGCGCCAGCACCTGCGGCGAAGCAGCTTGACTTTGCTCTTGAGGTTGATTCCGGTTTAATATCTTATCAATGGCATCCGCCTCTCCGTAAGAGGAAGGTAGCGCACTGATCTGAGTCGGCTCTGTGCTGTTTTTTTGATCGCTTGATTTTAGCGTGGCCGATTCTGCGTTTTGTGTATCTTGCGCACCACTACTACTAAACGCCGAAAACAAAATCACCAGCAACACCACTAAAACCACCCCACTGATCAACAAAATGGCGGTTCTATTCAACTGGGTAATTCGCGGCACTTTACCTTGCAGCGAAAAAGCGGTTGGTTTCTCAGATGACTTAGCCATACTACCCTCTTTGCCTTATTGCGCTTGCGTATATTCGATCTGAACCACGGTCTTATCTTTGGTGTTAACACCAGTTTGCAGACGTGCAACTTTAAGTACTGTGTCAATCACCATATAACGACCTTTTTGGCGCCAGTTATACATGGTGCCGTAAACACCATTATTGTTCGCCACAAACAACATGGGCAATGGCGCATTGCTGCTTAAAATAGCGGAAGGAAATTCAATAAAAGTTTGACGACCATCATTAAATACCCGATCTGGATACCAATCCGGCTTATTGCCACTGGCCAGCCCAAATTTATAATTAAAATCCAAGCGACCTAAGTCGAGCTGATAAGGCGAACCTCCTGCAGCAGCTGTACCAGCAGCATCCATAGCATCCGCGCCCGATCCATCCGATGCACCGTCAGAAAATTGCACCATATCTTTCGCATAGTGCCACGAAACCGAAACCATATAAGTATCATCTGTCGTCGAGGTTAATACCAAATGGTAGACCCGCTTTGAAGTGGTGACCACAACATTATTTTGCAGGCCTGCGGTATTGGGTTTCACCAATACATGCTGTTGAATATCCGTCCCTTGGCCACTGTAAGTTTGCGAAATCTGCCAACGTAACGTATCACCGGCAGCAATGGAAATGATTTTTTCACCACGTTCAAAGACAATATCCGTAATTTTCATCGGTGCCGTATAAACCGTGTATAAAGATCCCGGCATGTAATCGTAAGACATCATTGCATTAAAAAAATCTTGCGATTGTGGGTTCATCAAAGCATGACTATTGGCATATTTCACTGCAGCTTCTTTTGTCAAAAAAGTTTGTTTATTGCCATCGCTGTCCATGCCTGGAGCAGAGACTGCGCCGGGAGTTGGCATTAATTGCCCGGGAATAGGAACCGGTATATATTCTTTAACAATCTGCACCCTGACTTGAGATTGATTGGGTACCGCCGCATAATTACCCTGGCTCAAAGGCATTGAACCAACGGATTGACTGGGCTGCTTGGGCGCATTGCTCGAGCAAGCCGACAGCAATGCCACCGAGATCGAAATTAACGAGATTTTAGCGAGCGCTTTCATGATTACCGTCCCTCATTTGAAAAACTAAAATAGACCACTTGCAAACCAAATGGATTATTCAACAATCCCTGTGTGGTCGTGGGCAAAGTACCCATGGCCACCGTAAATATACCGTTATACAACGTCACATTTTGCACTTTACCTTGTTGATTATACTCGGTTTGTGTCCAGGTAAATTCATAACTATTCTTACTCACTGGGTGAACGTTACGAATCTCTACCGTACGCGTCACACGGCCAATATCTGCCAGTGGGTTATTCGTCTGCATATAGGTATTCAATTGCTCCACCGCTCTACCCTGAGCGGTTGAATAGGCATACAACCAATTCCTCTGTGCGACCACTGGATCTAGCGGTAAGGTCATCACTGAATTGACAAATTGTCCGATAAAATATTCTGTTTGACCCACCGTAGGTTCATAGGCTTGATCCACCGGTCGCAAATTAACAATATTATCTTGTGGTCGCACTTCTGCTACATAAACATAGCGCTTCTGACTCCCCAATACCATGACCAGGCAAATCAATAATAACACCAGCACAATGAGACTCAACACAAAAGCAAAGCGCCAACTGCGCGTTTGCGTTTTGGCGGCACCAATACGCTGACTCCACTCTTCATACGCTTTTTTATATTGCTCGATTGAAGCATTATCGTTTTGCTGACTCACTACGATGGCTCCCTTTTTTGCTGATGGTTAGTGATATTATTCAACCCTGAAGATTGAGACGATATGGTTAGTTTTTTCACATAAAACCCCAGTGGATTTTGCTGCAATGCGCTGTCTGTTTGTGGAATCACTCGAGCCAACTGCACGGTTGCTTGATAGGGCAATGTTGCAATTGTCTGCTTATTGTTAGCGTTCACCACCAATCGCTCCCAATTTATCAAAAACTCACTCGAGGAAACTTTTTTGATCTGATTCACTTTTACATTGTACAAGGTATCGGTTTGTGACTCTACTGCAAATTCTCGTTTAAACAGCTGACGATCTTCCGGGTTAGTAAAAGCGTCAATAAATTGTTGGTTTGCCTGATTCTGAGTAGAATCATTCGTATAACCACTCCAGGCTGTAATATATTTAGTTAAAAAATCACGTTTTAATTCAATGGGAATGGTATACTCGTCATCAAGCAAGCCCCACCCACTGACAAAGCCTTTTTCAGTCATCTGCAATGCCACAACAGAAGTCTGCGGTTGCGCGAGTGACCATAGCATCAATAATAATACAAACGCACTTACCGCGAGCACAACAACACAAGCTAACCGCCAAATACGTGCACGTTCACACCAAAAGCCAATCGGCATATCCCAACGCTGAGTGACACTCGCGAACGGGTGAATCGCAACGCCATAGTGGTAGTTTGCAGGGTCGCGTTCGCGATGTAAATCACTCATCGCTTTGCTCCTGATCAAGCAACTTCCACGCCCACTCTAGCTTAGCATGCTGCAGATAAGTCCGCACAAATCCTTCTTTGCCATATTTTTGCCACAACGCCTTGATTTGTTTCTTTTCGTTGGGGCGGCTTACACCACAAAACGCAAGGGCGATCTCACCCAAGCCCAAATCAAACAAAGAATTCCCTTTATGTGATTCAAAATAATATTGACGCTTAGGCACTGCATTGGCCAAAATTTGAATTTGACGCTCATTCAGCCCCAATTGCTCATAGGCGTTGCGTACGCTTGGCTCTAACGCACGGTCATTAGGCAAATAAATGCGCGAAGGACAGGACTCAATCAAGGCCGAAGCGATACTTGAGTTCAAGGTATCATCGACGGATTGCGTCGCAAAAATTACCGACACATTAAGCTTACGCAAGGTCTTTAACCACTCACGAATCTTCGCAGCAAACATCGGATGATCCAGGAATAACCAAGCTTCATCCAAAATCATTAGCGTTGGTTTACCGGTAAAACGTTTTTCTAACACATGGAAAATATAACTCAACACGGGCGCCACAATATCAGGCATTTGCATCAAGTTTTCCATCTCGAAACATTGCCAATCATTGTTATAAAACACCTCATGATCAGAATCGAGAATATCACCGTAGGGGCCCCCGAGCGTATAAGAATCCAGCGCCAGACGAATACGTGTATCTTGAATCAAGGCTTTCAAACCGGTCAAGGTACGTTGATTCGTTGGAACATTTGACAAATTGGTTAAGGCATCCCAAACAATTTCTTTGGTTTCAGGAGACACCTCGATTTTCTCATTCTGAATAATTCCTAACACCCAATCTTGCGCCCACACCCGCTCTTCATTGCTGTCAATACGCGCCAACGGCTGAAACACTAAACCTTCGGCTTGATCGGTTGACCCTACTTCATAATAGTGACCACCCGCGCCCATGGTAGAAGCGAGAAAGCTGCCCCCTTTATCAAAAATAAATACTTGTGCATCTTTATAGCGTAAAAATTGAAATGCAATCAAACATAACAATACCGATTTACCCGCACCCGTCGGGCCAATTACCATTTGATGACCAACATCACCAATGTGATTGGACAATCGAAATGGCGTATTACCAGTGGTGCGGGCATATAATAACGGTGGGCCATTCAAATGCTGATTATATTCAGGCCCTGCCCATACAGCCGAAAATGGCATCATATGCGCCAAATTCAAACTATGCACAATCGGCATGCGCACGTTGGCATACACATGTCCTGGCAACGAAGACAACCAGGCCTCAACGGCGTTGATGGTTTCATGAATGGTGGTAAAACCCAAGCCATTGATCACTCGATCTACTTCGCGCTGTTTTTCATACGCGGCATCATAATCTTTATCCCAGACAGTCACCGTCACAGTGTAATATCCAAAGGAGACGTGATCATCCGCCAAGGCTTGCATCGCGGCATCGGCATCTTGCGCTTTGCGCATCGACGCGGTGTCGACCATCGCGCTTTCACTTTTGGAAAACACTTCTGACAACATGTTCAACAAGCCCTTACGTTTGCTGAACCATTGACGTTTGTAAGTTTTTAAAATCTTTTCCGCATCGACCTTATCCAGCGGCAGATAGCGACTGACCCAACGATATTCAATGGGCAGATGGTTCAGTTGATCCAAAATTGCTGGCACTGAGGTTGAAGGAAAGCCCATCACCGAAATCGTTCTGACATAATAATCGCCAAGCTTTGGCTCCAGGCCTGCCGTTAAAGGCTGATCCGCTAAAAACGAATCAAGATACACGGGAATTTCCGGAACGCGCACGGTATGTTGCTTGGTTGAGACACAGCTGTGCAAATAGGTCAACGTTTCTTCGTCGTTTAACGGCGACAACTCATACATAAAGTCTTTCAAAATATCATACAAACGACTGACCGTTGACATAAAAAAATCGATCGTTTTCTGATAATCATGGGTTGCGCCATCATCTTGAGTACCACTGATAAACCACTTGGTTACCTTGGAGGCCGCTTCACGGGGTGGCAAATATTGCAGCGTTAAATAATAATGGCTTTCATAGTTTTCCTGCTCCCGCTCAAATAAATCACGGCGTTCTGCATCAATCAATAAGCTCACCGGATCAGGAAAATGCGCGGCACTTGGATCAGGATACTTTAACGCTTGTTGGCGACGCGCTTCAACGAATATCGCCCAACCAGAGCCCAAGCGCTTCAAGGCATTATTTAAGCGTGCAGTAGCAGACACCAGTTGTGGTTCGGTAGAGGATTCCAAATCAGGGCCACGAAATTTAAGGGTTTGCTGAAAAGAACCATCCTTGTTCAGAATAATTCCCGGTCGAATAATCACTGCCCATGGCAACAGATCAGTTAATCGATCAGGACGTGTCCGATATTCGGCAAGATTAAACATGGCAACTACACCCTATAGTACGGTTTTTTACGAATATGGCGCAACACCACCTCGAAAAAATAAGGATCCTTTTTAGCAGCAATCATCGCCGCAATATGCACAATCGCACAAATCGGAATGATCCACAACGAATGCAGTCCAAACACCATCGCCGCACACAAGGTACCATTCAATATGGCCAATTTACGCGGAACGCCGCCCATCAAAATACGTGTGGTCAGCGAATTATGAACGACAATGTTGAACCCTGGGGTTGACATTAAAACGCCACTCCACCGGCAGGATGATAGAGATCAGCAATAATCGACGCCGCCGAAAACGCAATGGCCAAGCCCATTACCACTTGAAACAAACGACGCACACCACTGCCGGACTCCCCAAAGGCAATTCCCAAGCCTGCGATCACAATCACAATAACACCCATGATCTTGGCAACTGGACCTGAAATAGAGTCCATCACTTTTTGCAGTGGGCCTTCCCATGGCATCGCACCACCAGCATCAGCCGCCAGCGCGGTATTTGCCATCACAAACAACAACAGCGCAGATTGGCCTATTTTGGAACTGCTGTTTTTCAAAAACGAAATAACGGATTTCATAATTGTTTCCTTACTTTTATTAATGAACACTTCGAGTATAGCACAGAAAAAACAAACTATGCCAAGCAATTGTAGCAATGATATAATGACCGCAGCAGCAACACAACTAAGATGTTTATGATCCTTACCGATAAAGAAGGTTATCTCCAAAACATCAAAGACTGGAACGAAACAACAGCAACCAGCATCGCGCAGCGGGAAGGAGTTATTCTAACCCAAGCGCACTGGGAGTTAATTATTTTTGTGCGCGATTTTTATCAACGCCATCAAATCGCTCCAGCAATTCGGGTGTTGGTAAAAAGCATGAAAGAACACTACGGACCAGAAAAAGGAAACAGCCTGTATTTACAATCGCTGTTTCCCAAAGGCGCGGCAAAACAACTCAGCAAAATCGCGGGGTTGCCAAAGCCGACGCACTGTACTTAACGTGATTACACCTGCACCACCCTTCGAATGTCCGCACCAACCTTCACCAATTTTTCTTCTAGATGGGCATAACCACGATCCATATGATGTATGCCATCCATCACAGTTTCACCTTCCGCCACCAAGCCCGCCAACACCAAACACGCCGAGGCACGCAAGTCGGTTGCAGTTACTGGCGCACCGCGCAATGTGGGCACACCTGCACAAATGGCAGTATTACCCTGAATGCGAATATGTGCACCTAAGCGCTCCAATTCAGGCACATGCATAAAACGGTTTTCAAAGACAGTTTCTTTGATCATCCCCACACCGGAAGCGATAATATTAAGCGCCATAAATTGCGCTTGCATATCAGTAGCAAAGCCAGGAAAAGGTGCAGTTTCAATATCCACTGCACGCAAAGTGCGATCGGTCATATCCACGGTTACTGAGGTTTCTCCTTCAGTAATTTTAGCGCCCGCTTCTGTCAATTTTTGCAGGGTCAACGCCAGGTCTTTTACATTAACATCGGTAACAGTCAAGCGACCGCCAGTCATTGCACCTGCAATTAAATAAGTTCCAGCTTCAATACGATCGGGGATGGTGATATGTTTAGCACCATGCAATTTTTCAACCCCCTGAATGGTTAACTTACGGGTGCCAGCACCTTCAATTTTAGCACCCATGGCAATCAAAAAATTGGCCAAATCAACCACTTCGGGCTCAGCAGCTGCATTCTCCAACACCGTCACTCCTTCGGCCAACGTTGCTGCCATCATGAGGTTTTCGGTTCCCGTAACGGAAACCGTATGCAAATGAATATGAGCCCCTTTCAAGCGCCCTTCAGTTTTGGCATGCACAAACCCTTGTGACAATTCAATTTCCGCACCCATGGCTTTTAAACCTTGCAAATGAATATCAATAGGACGTGAGCCGATGGCACAGCCACCTGGCAAAGCGACCTTGGCTTCACCAAAACGCGCAACCAGCGGACCCAAAACCACAATGGAGGCACGCATGGCGCGGACCAAATCATAAGATACCGTTAAATTATGAACCGTTGAACTATCGATTTCAATCGTATTGGATCCACGAATGGTCGCCTTACACCCCAACTCAGTCAAAAGCTCCAACATAATCGCCACATCTTGAAGGTGCGGCACATTACTGATTTCAACCGGTTCCGCCGCTAATAAAGAAGCGGCCAATAGTTTTAACGCGGCGTTTTTGGCGCCATCGATGCGGACTTCGCCGACCAAGGGTTTTCCACCACGGATTACTAATTTTTCGTTCATTTCTCACCTAATTTTCATTTATCTCCCCCCTCCGCAAGGGAGGAGGGAATTCGTTCTCTCAAAACATCATTTACAATGCTATTGTCTTCAACGCCAATGCGTGCAACTCACCACTGGCAATATACGGATTCAACACCTGATACACCATCTGCTGTTGTTGCACTCGAGTTTTGCCCGCAAATAATTTGCTCGAGACCACTGCGTCAAAATGAACCTGATCATCACTGGTCACAACAACAGATCCATCGGCAAAGACTTTTCTCAGCAATTCTGCGACAACCTCAGGCAACATATTCTACTCCTGAAAACAACGAAATCAACCCTTGCACCTCAACCAACTCCCTGGCAATTGCCGGCAACCCACGCACAGTCAAGGTAATGTTATGGTCTCGCGCATAACGCATCATATCCAATATCAATGCCAAACCCGCACTATCCACCGACTTGAGCTGCCTACCCTCAACAATCCAGGCTCCTTGTGTTGGTCGGTTACGCAGCAATACGTGCCTGGCATCGGAAACGCCATACATGGTCATTTCACCTGCCAACTGCCAAACACCTTCTGATGTCTTGTTCAAGGTTAGCCTTGCCGCTTGGCTCATACTTTACCCGCATTCACTTGTTTGATCCGCGCAATAACCGCATCAATAGTTGGGAAACTCTGCAATTGAGCCTGAAAATTTTGCATGATGCTCACCCCTTCCACTGCAAAATCATAGACTTTCCAGTTATCACCCTGGCGCACCATATAATATGTTACCGTCGAAGATTGACCATTACCCTTGTTAGTAATAACCCCAGGTAATGCTACGGTGTTTGCTTGTTGCCAGTTGTTACCGCGCAATGGATTGATGACAATGGTGTAATCATTTACTTTTAATAAAGCAGACACATACGCACGCGTTAACATCAAGCTAAACTGCTGAATAAATTCCTGCTGCTGCGCTTTGGTTGCAGTACGCCATTTTGGCCCTAGCGCATTTGCTGACATGCGATTCACTGCCATCGCAGGCATCAAAATTTTTTGCACTAATTGATACATTTGATCAGGGTTATTTTGCAAACTGGCTTTTTGTGACGCCACATCTTTTTGCATGGTATCTACCAACGATTGCACCTCGACTACTGGGTTTTGCACCGTATCTGCCAATGCCACTGAAGTTAATCCAATCGCGCACACCACCAATAAACCGAACTTAACTAGCTGTTTGTACATTGTTTTTGCTCCCGCCCATAAAAGTTGATATTAAGGATTCTAAACTGGTTGCCGAGTATGTGGTTTCTATCACACTCCCTTGATGTAAGGTAGTGGCTGAATAGCCCGGTGTCAAGGCAATATAACTATCACCCAACAACCCAGAAGCAGTAATTTTAATGCTGCTATCGGTCGGGATATCATTAATGTTGGCATGAATCTGCATGGTTACTACTGCCTCAAAGGTTTTAGGATCCAGTGAAATATCTACCACATTACCGATTTCAACACCTGCAACCCTGATCGGTGCACGCACCCGCAAGCTACCGATATCCGTAAATACTGCGGTTACTTCATAGTTTTGAGAACCAAAAGATTTCATACTAAGACCACTAACTTCCAGTGCTAGAAAAATCAGTGCCAACACCGCCAGCAACATCAAAACACCCACACTGGTTTCTACAATTCGTTTTGTCATCATACTCTCCAATACTAACTAAACATTACGGCGGTTAATAAAAAGTCCAACGCCAAAATTATCAACGATGAATATACCACCGTACGCGTCGTCGCCTTCGCAATTCCACTGGACGTTGGTACACAAGAAAACCCCTGATACACCGCAATCCAGGTCACCGCTGCACCAAATACAATACTTTTGATAATGCCATTTAACACATCATCGTGAAAATTAACGGCCGACTGCATGTTGCTCCAGAACTCACCACCACTGACGCCCAACCATTTCACACCAACCCAGTAGCCACCGATAATGGCCACCGCACTGAAAATAATCATCAGTACCGGCATACAAATAAATCCAGCCCAAAAGCGTGGAGCAATGACGCGACGCAAAGGGTCAACACCCATCATTTGCATCGAAGAAAGCTGCTCAGTTGCTTTCATTAACCCAATCTCAGAGGTAAGTGCACTGCCGGCACGTCCTGCAAACAACAGCGCCGTCACTACAGGGCCTAACTCTCGGACAATACTCAATGCCAACAACTCACCCAACGCCCCCGAGGCATTAAATTGCGACAAGGTATAATATCCCTGCAACCCAAGCACCAAACCAATAAACAAACCTGAAACCACAATAATGACGAATGACAATACACCAATGGCATATAGCTGTTGAATGAAGTTAGCCCAAGGCATAGGGCCGCAAATAGCGCGCGCAATAAAAACGCCAGAACGGCCAAATTCAGTGCATAGTTCAATACCAGAACGGCCAAAACGTTGTAACCACTGCATTATTGACCCTCCCGTAAAAAATCTGCCGTTAAGGTTGGCGCAGGATAATGGAACTTCACCGGACCATCCGGGCGACCATGAATAAACTGATCGACGCGCTCAGAGGAATGTCGCAAAATTTCATCGGGTGTACCCGCTCCAATGATCTGACCATCCGAAAGCACATAAGCGTAATCAGCAATGCTCAACACCTCCTGAACATCATGCGAAACAATCACAGAGGTTAGTCGTAAAGCGTCGTTGAGAGCTCGAATCAATTTCAACAACACTCCCATAGAGATAGGATCTTGACCAGTAAAAGGTTCATCATACAACATCACCTCTGGATCCAGGGCAATTGCTCGTGCCAAAGCTACCCGTCGCGACATGCCACCGGATAATTCACTGGGCATCAGTTGGTGTGCACCGCGCAACCCGACAGCTTCTAACTTCATGAGCACAATATCGTGAATGAATGTTTCTGGCAACTTGGTGTGCACTCGAATCGGGAACGCAACGTTATCGTAGACATTCATATCGGTAAAGAGTGCGCCACTTTGAAATAACATACCCAAACGCTGACGATAACGGAACAACGCCCCATGACCGAGCTTTGGCACTTCACACCCTAGCGATTTAATGCCACCACATTGGGGACGCAACAACCCACCCACCAAATGCAAAAAGGTGGTTTTACCGGTACCACTGGGCCCCAAAATGGCGGTGACTTTACCCGTGGGAATAGCAACATTCACGCCATCAAAGATCTTACGATCACCGCGCAAAAAAGTTACGTCACTAAATTGAATGATGGCTGAATCGATCGATTGCACCGCTTTTGTATCCTGACGAACTGATGTATCATGAGCGAATGATAACCCAAGATGAGTAAAAATGCATGGACTTTCAGAAGCAAGCGAAAGAAGTCATCCAAATTGAATTAAATGCCGTGCGCGCACTGTTGGATTGTATTGATGAATCCTTTAATCGCGCCTGTGAATTATTAAAACATTGCAAAGGTAGAATTATCGTGTTGGGCATGGGCAAATCCGGACATATTGGCAATAAAATTGCGGCCACTTTGGCCAGCACTGGCAGCCCAGCGTTTTGGGTGCATGCGGGAGAAGCGAGTCATGGCGACCTAGGCATGATTACCCGCGATGATGTCTTGCTCGCCATTTCTTTTTCAGGCAATACGCCAGAAGTAATCAGTCTGCTGCCACGCATTTCCAGCCTGGGAGTTCCTATTGTCAGCATTACCGGAAATGCCGATTCGAAATTGGCAAAAGCGGCTACCGTCAGCCTCCTCATTAAGGTCGAAAAAGAAGCATGCCCCCTCAATCTGGCACCCACTGCAAGCACCACAGCAACGCTGGTATTAGGTGATGCACTGGCCATTGCCCTCTTGTCCACCCGCGGTTTTACCCAAGAAGATTTTGCTTTTTCTCATCCCGGAGGCAATCTCGGCAAACAGCTACTATTAACCGTTGCTAATTTAATGCACAGCGACGACACCGTCCCGCGCGTTCACCCCGACACTTTATTCGATAACGTCTTGCGTGAAATGTCTGCAAAACGCTTGGGGATGACCATCGTCACCGACGAAACCAACCAATTGCTCGGCATTTTTACCGATGGTGATATTCGCCGTTGCTATCAAAAATACGGTCTACGTTCAGATGCCAAGATTCGCGAAATGATGACCAGCTCACCCAAAACAGTTCGACCAGAAGACACTGCTGGTAAAGCGCTAAACTTCATGGAACGCCATAAAATTACTGCCGTAGTGGTCACTGATGAACACAATATCGTACGGGGCATTTTGCATATGCATGATATCCTGCAGGCAGTGATTGAGGAGTAAAGCATTAACCATGAAAAAAAACATCCCCCACGCTGCACAACAGATTAAACTCTTGATTCTTGACGTCGATGGAGTACTCACCGATGGTAAGATTTATGTTGACCCAACCCAAGAATCACTCAAAGCTTTTCACGTTCAAGATGGCCTGGGCATTAAATTACTCCAAAAATCTGGCATTACCGTCGCCATTATTACTGGCAAAGAATCAACCATGGTCGCCGTTCGTGCAAAAACCTTGGGCATCGAACATGTCTATCAAAACCAACCTAATAAAGTTGCCGCTTTTGAGTCTTTGTTAGAAAAACTATCCCTAACACCGGAACAAGTGGCCTATGTGGGTGATGATATTCCTGATCTTTACGTTATGTCCAAAGTGGGACTCAGCATTGCCGTAGCCAATGCACAGCCGATCATCGCGCAATACGCCGACCTGCAGACACAACTACCTGGCGGTCATGGCGCTGTAAGAGAAGTAGCCAATTTATTACTAAATGCACAAGGCAAATTAGCATCGATTCATTCGCATTTCTTAACACAAGGGGGATGGTAACCCGATGTTCAGCAAGCGCGTGATCTTTTTCAGCATTGCCTTAACCGGCGCCGTAGCGTTGACCAGTTGGTATTCGATCAAAAGCAGCGAAAGCGGCATTGCCCCTCAACCCACATCGGTTATAGATGATGGCATCGCTACCACTGTACATCTCCAACAATATAACTTACAAGGAATGCTGGCGTATGAAGGCAACGCCGCCAAAGCCGTGCAATACAGCGACCAAACCGTCGGTTTATGGCAAATTGCCGGTGTTTACTACACCACCCCACCACAACCCTCCTGGCATGGCAGTGCCGATCAAGCCCACGTCAGCGCTGATGGCAATACCATTGAACTCATTGGACAGGTCGTGTTACATCGTCCTGCTGCAACTAACTTTATTCCACTGCAACTGAATACCGAGCAACTTTTTCTTTATCCCCCCAGCAATTCTGCTTATACTATGGCTCCGGTGACGCTTTCACAACCAGGCACGCAAAACATTACCCACGCCGTGGGTTTGCATGCCACAGAAACACCAGAAACGCTGGACTTATTATCTAAGGTGGACAGTACCTATGAATCTTCGACTCGCACCACTCGCTTGCTTGAGCCTAGCACTGGCAGCTCCTAGCGCGTTGGCATTAACCACTGACAGCGCACAGCCAATGCATATTGCAAGCAACCAATTTAATTACCAAGATGCCACAGGTATAGCAACTTATCAGGGCAACGTCGTTGCCACTCAAGGTTCACGCTACCTCACCGCCGATACCGTGGTGGTTCATCTCACAGCAGATAAACAGATCTCACGGGTAAATGCCTATGGCAAACCAGCGCATTATCATTATCAACCGAAACCAGGGGATCATTTGATTTACGCGAGCGCCAGTAACATCCAATATAATCCCAATAAAAATTTGCTCAGCTTGATTAATAACGCCCAAGTTAATCAACAGGGTAATATATTCAAAGGTTCATTAATCACTTACAACACCCAAACTCAAATAATAGAAAGCGATGGCACGCAAACCACTGGTGGCAGACCCCTAATGATTATACAACCTCAAGCACAACAAAAGGTAGTGACCCATGCAACATCATAAGTTAAGCGCGGTGAACATCGCTAAAAAATACGGCACTCGGTGGGTAGTTAAAGATGTCACCTTGGAGGTCAACAGCGGCGAAATTGTTGGCTTACTGGGCCCCAATGGCGCCGGAAAAACCACTGCATTTTATATGACCGTTGGATTGATCAAACCCAACAAAGGCAAAGTGTTTCTTAACGATACGGACGTCACTAAAGACCCGATTCACGTTCGCGCCAAACATGGCATCGGCTACCTCCCCCAAGAAGCCTCGGTATTCCAAAAACTCTCGGTAGAAGATAACATCCTCGCGATTTTGGAAACCCAAAAAACATTGACTAAAGCGCAACGCCAAGAACGCTTAGATGAACTGCTGGAAGAATTTCATATCGAACATATCCGTCACAGCAAAGGCATCAGCTTGTCAGGGGGGGAACGGCGCCGTACTGAAATCGCCCGAGCACTCGCCACTTCGCCACAATTTATTCTGCTAGACGAGCCCTTCGCTGGTGTTGACCCCATTTCTGTGATTGACATCAAACGCATCATCATGCAATTGAAAGCCAAAGGCATTGGCGTACTGATCACGGATCATAACGTCCGTGAAACATTAGACATCTGCGAACGCGCCTATATCGCCAATGATGGCCTAATTATCGCCTCCGGAACTCCTAGTGAAATCCTGCAAAACGAACAGGTACGCAAAGTGTATCTGGGCGATCAATTTACCTTATAGCGAAACATCAACATGGCCATTGGAAAAATTGTCGTCGGTTTATCAGGAGGAGTTGACTCTTCCGTGTCAGCGCTGCTGTTAAAACAGCAAGGCTATGATGTTACTGGTGTGTTTATGAAAAACTGGGAGGAAGACGATACCGCCGAGTATTGCTCTGCCACACAAGATATTGCGGATGCACAGGCCATTTGTGACAAAATGGGGATTGAGTTGCTCACCATCAACTTTGCTGCCGAATACTGGGATCATGTGTTTGAATACTTCCTGGCGGAATATCGTGCCGGACGCACACCAAATCCGGATATTCTGTGTAACCGTGAAATCAAATTCAAAGCATTTCTCGACTATGCCACGCAGCTCAACGCCACCCACATTGCCACCGGCCACTATGCACAAATTACTGAGCAAGAAGGTCAATATCAATTACGCAAAGGTTTAGACCCCAATAAGGATCAAAGCTATTTTTTGTACACCCTCGGTCAAGCGCAATTATCACGCAGCATCTTTCCTGTGGGTGGCATTGAAAAACCCAAAGTACGTGCAATTGCCGAAGCAGCAGGGTTAATCACGCATAATAAAAAAGACAGCACGGGTATTTGTTTTATTGGTGAACGCAAATTCAAAACTTTTTTACAACGTTATTTACCGGCACAACCAGGGGATATTCTCACCGACCAAGGCAAAATTATCGGTCGACATGAAGGCTTGATGTATTACACGATCGGCCAACGTCAAGGCTTACAAATTGGTGGCAGCAGAGACTCTGATGGTTCGGCGTGGTATGTGGCACAAAAAGATTTGGGGAATAATCGCCTAATCGTTGTCCAAGGCGCCGAACACCCCCTGCTCTACCATTCCACCTTATATGCCTCACAAGTGCATTGGATTTCAGGAATTGCCCCTGGCACAGCATTTCAATGCACCGCCAAAACTCGCTATCGCCAAACCGATCAAGCGTGCACTGTCACTCTGCTCGACGCCGATCACTTACAGGTAACTTTTACCGTATCACAACGCGCTATTACCCCTGGTCAATCCCTGGTATTATATCACGGCGATGTTTGTCTAGGTGGAGCGATTATCGATGGTGCAGAAGAAAAAATGGATTAACCCAACAAAAGCAATTACTTTACTGGCAGTTCTATTGCTCGGTGCTTGTACCACGATGCATTGCCCACCGCTCTCCTCCGATCAACAAGCATTATTACAAAATCAGCCCGCCAGCACCCCAGAACCTGAAAAAGCAGAACATTATTACCAGCTGAGTATGCAGTGCCTGAGTGACGAAACCAACCCGCAAAACTTTAACACCAGCATTAACTGGTTACAACTCTCCGCCGTTTTAGGGGATGCCAACGCACAATACAAACTGGCTAATGCCTATATCAAAGGCATTGGGGTACCGGTTAACGCACAGTTGGCGTTTAGCTGGATGCTGCAATCTGCACAACAAGGCAATGTATTTGCACAAGCCTCCCTCAGTTATATGTACGCCAACGGCATTGGCATTACCCCAGACCAAGAAATGGCAAGCTATTGGCAGCAGCAAGCACAGGCGAATTAATTTTTTACCAACGCTCGCGTACAACGGGTTTCTTTAATCAACAAGACACCAATTAAACTCAACACAAAAGCGATGGGCAGGATATTCATTGCAAACAAGTAATGATGGGCATCGTAAACGGGCACCCCGTGCGCCATCGCACCTGTCCAACCCAGCGATAACAGCTTGCCAAATAATGGCTGCCCCACCGCACCGACCACCATAAAGCTGATGGACAGAACACTAACCGCCGTACTGGCAACCATCCGAGGGTTGCTTTCTGTAACAGTTGGATAACTTAATACCTGCACACTGGTACTAACACCCAACAAGAAAAACAATATCAACAATGTCCAAAAACTAAAAGCACTGCCATTTAAAATCATATAAATCAACACCATAGAGGCAAAAACCCCTAACAGCATAGGCAATTTACGGCGCCTGATGAGATCCGACAAAGCCCCTACTGCCAAACAACCAACCAGCGTCCCTAAAAATAACATACTAGAAATCGTCGCTGCATCGGTATTACTCAAATGATGCACTTCCATCAAAAATGGGATACCCCACAATGCGCCCACAATATAAATCGGCAAATTAATCATGCTCGCGAACAACGCACAAGACCAATTCTGGCGGTTGGAAAACACCACTTTGATGCTATTCCAAATACCTAATTGATGCAACTCTTGACGATGTGCGGTAAACCGCGCCTGATAGTGTTTTGGGACATCGCGCACAATCCAAAAAATAACGATCGTGATCACGTAGCCCAAGCCTGCAAACATGCCGGTGGCTTCGCGCCAACCGAAATGATTGATTAATACCGTCACAGGGAGCTGCACCACAAACCCACCAATCATCCCCACTGCAACCACAATACTCGATGCACGGGCCATTTTCGTACTGGGAAACCAACTTGCAGCAATGCGCATGCAACCAATCACACAAAAACCACCACCAATACCCATCACAAAGCGTGAAATCGCCAACACCCATACGCTATGGGTTAATGCAACCGCCAATACAGCAGAGGAACACACCAACATCGCCACTGAAATTAAATTGCGCGGCGAGAACCGATCCAACAAAATTGCTGCTGGAATTAAAAAAATGATATTAGAATAAAAATAAATACTGGAAATAAAACCAATTTCCACACTGTTTAAGTGAAACGCGGCACTGAGCGGTTCCTCCAAACTGTTAAAAATGTTATTTAAACCATACTCATAAAAGAAAAATAATGACACAATCACCAAGGTAAACCACGAGTACCAAGATGAGCTAACCTGAGATTGCGTTGCAGCAGATTGATATTGATCTTTCACAAAATTCCTCCAACAAAATGTGTATTCTGCGACATTCTATGCTAACCACGCGACCAGAGAAAGGCTGTTACAAAATATTACCCATTTTTTTGCAATACTGCACGGATAATTGCCTCACTGGTCAAGGTCGGCTGATCTTTTACCAGCTGCGCCACTGTTTTAGAGATATCCACGGCTTTGTACCCCAATGACACCAGCGCATCAATCGCATCTTTTTGGGCACCACTTACCCCCGGCGCTGTCATGGGATTAAAGGTACTTAATGATAACGCATCGGCATGATTGCTGTTCCAATTTAACAATTTATCACGCATCTCAACAATCAAACGCTCAGCGGTTTTTTTACCGACACCTGGCGTTTGCGCTAATAATTTAATATCGCCATCGGCAACACACTGTACAAAAGTATCAGCACTCAAACTGGACAACACCGCCAGGCCAATTTTAGGACCCACGCCATTGACCTTAATCAACGCGCGAAACAACGCTCGTTCTTTCTCAGTAGCAAAACCATACAGTAATTGCGCATCTTCACGCACCACAAAATGAATATACAGCACTACCGCTTGACCTTGCTCAGGCAATTGATAAATAGTCGACATCGGCGCAGAGACCTCATAGCCCACGCCATTGACGTCGATTAATAATTCCGGAGGGTTTTTGGCAGCAAGTTTGCCGGTTAAGCGTCCGATCATAATGGTAGTCCTTCTGTTATCTCAATCTGCGATGCACGGTTTTGGTGGCATCACCCATATGCACTAAACTCTGCTGGGTGTGATAATGACACAACGCAATCGCCAATGCATCTGCCGCATCTGCCTGTGGTGTTTTTGGCAGCTTCAACAAAGTCTTAACCATGTGTTGCACCTGAGTTTTATCTGCTGCGCCATAGCCCACCACCGACTGCTTCACCTGCCGCGCCGAGTATTCACCTACGCTTAAGCTGGCATTGGCCATGGCGACAATCGCCACACCGCGCGCCTGACCCAACTTTAATGCTGAACCGGGGTTGGTGTGCATAAAAATTTGCTCAATGGCACCCTGATCCGGGTGATAAGTAGTAATAATTTCGGTGACCCCTTGATAAATTTCCAGCAAACGTTCAGACAAGGTTTCCGTTTTAATACGGATGCAACCACTGGCAACGTATTGACACTGTCGCCCATCTATTGCAATAACGCCAAAACCCGTGATCCGTGAACCAGGGTCGATGCCTAAGATAATCAATAGAGTAATCTCAATACCGAAACCGCAACCAACACCACCATGACAATCATCATGCTCAATGCCGCCGCATATCGATCTTTGCGGTAACTATGCCAACAAAACCAATTCGACACAACCATCAATGCAATCGGCCCAAAGGTTAACGCAACATCCATCAAAATGGTTTTGAGATGTATTCCCGCATCAAAGCTCATGGCATTGGGCAGCAACGTAATCAACAGCCATCCCGCGATGAGAAACACGCTTAAAATCTGGTAAAGCCAGACCACAATTAACGTCGTTTGTTTAAAGGAAATTTCAGGTTGGTTGTTCAAAGATTTACTCCTGTTTATCAACAATACAATACGAATCCAAACAACGCAAAGAGGTCACTCGCGGACGAAACGGCAGTGTTTGTGCAACAGCGTCATACGCAAAAATAGCTTGTTGCGAATACGCGCCTGGGCGCCCTTGGAAAGCTATGTTCATGCTAACAACGCCTGTCTTTTTTGGTTGGCGTTGGCCAACACCGCGATTACTTGCGCGGTGGCATCCCAATCCAAACAAGCATCGGTGATGCTTTTGCCGTATTCCAGTTTTTTACCTTTGACCAAATCTTGACGCCCTCCTTTGAGATGGCTTTCAATCATCACGCCGGCAATAGGCAGCTTAGGAACGGCTTGAAGCGTTTCGCAAATCTCTTCAATCACATTGATTTGACGCTCATGATTTTTACTGCTGTTGGCGTGACTGGCATCTACCACCATTCCCGTATGAATTTTTTTGACCTGCAATGCCGCAGCAGTTTTTTCTAAAGACGCACGATCATAATTAGTTCCGGTTTTACCTCCACGTAACACGATATGCGCACCTTGATTACCTTTGGTGAGCACAATGGCGGATTGGCCATGCTGAGTCACGCTTAAAAAACTATGCGGATGACGCGCGGCAATCACCGCATCTAGGGCAATATCAATATCACCTGAGGTGCCATTTTTAAACCCGATGGGCATGGACAATCCTGACGCTAGTTCACGATGCACTTGGCTTTCTGTCGTGCGTGCACCAATCGCCCCCCAACTGACCAAATCAGCCGTATATTGCGGCGTGATGGTATCTAAAAATTCTCCAGCGATGGGCAAACCTAACTGAGAAATATCGATTAATAATTCCCGAGCAATACGCAAGCCATCGTTGATATTACCACGGCCATTTAACGATGGATCATTGATTAGTCCTTTCCAACCCACCGTCGTGCGCGGTTTTTCAAAATATACCCGCATCACAATTTCCAAAGATTTTTCATATTGTTTAGCGAGAGGCGCCAATCGTTCCGCATATTCGATGGCCGCTTTGGAATCATGAATCGAACAAGGGCCTACAATAACCAACAAACGCGAGGATTTCCCTTGAACAATATCGTTCACTCGATTCCGTCGCGTACGAATATTCAGCTGCTCTTTGCGCGATACGGGTAATTCATGCAATAACAAAGACGGTGTAATTAACGGCTGAATGGCCTTGATATTAATATCGCGGGTAATACTCATGCAAAAACACCTCACATAACAATAATAAAATTTATTTTATTCCAACTGCCCGGCAATGTCATCGGCAATATCGACATTGGTATAGACGTGTTGGACATCATCCAGGTCTTCCAAACCATCGATCAATTTTAAACATTTTTGGGCAATCTCGACATCATCCAGTAACGCGTAAGTGCTGGGCGCTTCGGTGATTTCGGCTTGTTGTGGCGTTAATCCTGCGTTAACCAATTTTTCTTGTACATCGTTAAATTGATCGGGGTGGGTTAACACCTCAAACGAGCCATCGTCTTGGGTAACCACATCTTCTGCACCAGCTTCTAGCGCCAATTCAAGTAATGTGTCTTCGTTGATGCCTTTGGCAAAACGGATGACCCCGCGACGGGTAAATAAATACGCCACCGAGCCCTCTGCGCCCAAATTTCCACTCTGCTTGACGAACATATGCCGCACTTCGCCAGCGGTGCGGTTACGGTTGTCGGTCATGCAATCAACCATAATCGCCACACCACCGGGGCCATAACCTTCATAGCGCAACTCTTCGACTTGAGTGGCTGCATCCTCACCTAAGCCACGCGCAATGGCACGATCGATGGTATCGCGCGTCATGTTTTCACGCAAGGCGTCTTGCACCGCCGTACGCAAACGCGAATTGCTCGAAACCTCACCCCCCGTGCGTGCAGCGACGGTAATTTCACGAATCAGCTTGGTGAAAATCTTACCTTTACGCGCATCCTGTTTGGCTTTGGTGTGTCGGATGTTTTTCCATTTACTGTGTCCTGCCATAACTTATTTCTCCGCGCTATTTCTCTGCAATGACTCGAATCGATAAATCCTGTAATTGTTGTGGGTCAATCACCGACGGCGCTTTGGTCATCAAACAACTCGCGGTCTGCGTTTTGGGGAAGGCAATTACATCGCGGATGTTGTCGGTTCCTGTCATCAGCATAACCATACGATCAACGCCAAACGCCAAGCCTCCATGCGGTGGTACGCCATATTTCAACGCATCGAGCAAGAAACCAAATTTTTCTTTGGCGCGCTGTTCATCGATATTCAATAAATTAAACACCGTCAACTGAATATCGCCATCGTGAATACGAATCGAGCCGCCGCCAATTTCATAGCCATTCAACACAATATCATACGCACGCGATAACAATTCATGCTTGTCGGCTTTACGCAACTCATCCGCACTCTTCACATTAGGGGAAGTAAACGGATGATGCATCGCTTGCCAATGACCATCGTTTTCTTCAAACATGGGGAACTCGGTTACCCACAAAGGCGCCCACGGTCTAGTGAATAATTTCAAATCTTGACCCAATTTGATGCGCAACGCTCCCATCGCTGGGTTAACAATACTGTTGCGGTCAGCACCAAAAAACACCACATCACCCGTCTTTGCTTCAACACGCTGCAAAATGGCTTCCACCACCGCTTCGGGCAAAAACTTTAGAATCGGCGATTGCAGACCAGCCAATCCTTGCGCTCGATCGTTTACTTTAATATACGCCAGGCCTTTAGCACCATAGCGCGCAACAAAAGCACCATAATCATCGAGCATTTTACGACTCAGCGTTTCGCAGGCACCCGGTACTTTTAATGCCACCACGCGGCTACGCACCGCATTGGCAGGACCTGAAAACACTTTGAATTCAACGTTTTCCACCAGATCAGCAATGTCGGTTAACTCCAATGGATTACGCATATCGGGTTTATCGCTGGCAAAACGACGCATGGCTTCAGTGTAAGACATGCGTGGGAAGGGATTGGGCAACTCGACGTTGAGCACCTCTTTAAATAAATGGCGCAATAACCCTTCCGCAATGCCCATCACATCGTTTTCTTCAACAAACGACATCTCCAAGTCAAGCTGAGTAAATTCAGGCTGACGGTCTGCCCGCAAATCCTCATCGCGGAAGCATTTGACCACTTGATAGTAACGATCATACCCGGCCATCATCAATAGCTGCTTAAATAACTGTGGCGATTGTGGTAACGCAAAAAAGTGACCGCGCTGAGTGCGGCTTGGTACCAGGTAATCGCGCGCACCTTCCGGCGTCGCTTTGGTTAATACTGGGGTTTCCACATCAAGAAACCCACGCTGATCCAAATATTGACGAATGGCACGCGTAATATGATAACGCGTCATCAAGCGCTGCTGCATCTCTGGCCGGCGCAGGTCGATATACCGATGCGTCAAACGCACCTCTTCACTCACATGCTGGTGTTCATCGATTGGAAATGGCGGTGTTGCGGCACGGCTGAAAATCTTCAATGCCGTTGCCACTACTTCAACATCCCCCGTTTTCATATTGGGATTATTCTGCCCTTCCGGACGGCGACGTACAGTGCCGGTTGCTTGAATCACATACTCCGAACGCAGCTGCTCGGCAACAGCAAAAACTTCTGGGTTTTCTGGCTGAAACACCACCTGCAGCAAACCCTCACGATCGCGCAGATCAATAAATACCACGCCACCATGGTCGCGGCGACGATGCACCCACCCACACACGGTAACTGATTGACCTAACTGTTCGGCGGTGACTTGACCACAATAATGGCTGCGCATAACTACTCCTGGTTTATTCTTTATTGCTGGTGGTTGAAGGGGATTCCACCAAATTTTTTTGCTTGGTTTTTTTAAAGTCGGTCTCGTACCACCCCTTTCCGCCTAAACGAAAGCCCGACGCAGAAATCATTTTCTGCAATGTTTTCTTTTTCTTGCACTGCGGACAGTCTGTCAACGCAGCATCACTCATCTTTTGCAATTGTTCAATCGTTTTGCCACAGGCTTCACAATGATATTCGTAAATCGGCATGCGTCCTCCAATATCGGGTGAATAAATTTGATTATACCGTGAACTTCTCAGGACGCAAACATCTCAATCAACGGCACGGTTAATGCCTGGCGATTATGTTCAGCAAAGGCTGCCATTCGTTCGGACAATTTCTCCTGCCAGGCGTCCTGATGTGGTGAGGTATTTAATCCCTCTGGCAAAAACCATTCCAAAGTGCGATAGAGTTCGGCCAAGGTGAGCACGTGCAAATCGCAGCTGAGTACGTAGCAGTTATTTTTGGTTTCATAAAGATAGCCCACGGTTTTTAATTTCTGCAACACATGCTGCATGGCTTCCACACTGCAATGTGCTTCCAACTTCAATAATGCTTGCAAGGGTAACGCGCGCTCTTGTTTTTGTGCTTGCCACAAATGCCCGAGCACTCGATAGCTCAAAATAAAATACGGTGTGTAACGCACACTGCGTTGTGCCTGGTCTAACCGTAAACCATTGACAATCACCGCACCAATTAAAAAAATCACCCAACAAAAATACGTCCATAGTAAGAAAATAGGAATGGTTGCCAACGCCCCATACAACAGGGTGTAGGTGGGAAAATGCAGCACATAAAAACCGAAGATTTTTTTGGCCACTTCGAACAGACTGGTTGCCACTACAGCGCCTAATGCCGCATGATGCAATTTTACCGGACAGTGCGGCACCGCCAGATACAAAAAAGTAAAGGCAAAAAATTCACAAGCGGCGGGTAAAAACCACAAGATCTGGCGAGTGCCAATATCATGAAACCCTTGCCACCATTGTAGCGAGCCAAGATAAGAACTCAAAAACACCGCAACCCCCAACAACAAAGGCCCCAGCGTTAACATGGCCCAATACAATAAAATCGATCCACTCAATTGTCGATTATATTTGACTTTCCATAAATCATTGAGGGTATTTTCTACGGAAATCATCATCAAAATTGCCGTGACCCCCAAGAACGTGACGCCGACATAAGACAACCGGCTGGCTTGGCTGGTAAACTCCGCAACATACTGCTGAATCACCGCTCCGCGACTGGGAATAAAATTACTGAACACAAAACTGGCTACCTGATTGGTCAGCTGGTTAAATATCGGCAATGCGCTCAACACCGTAAACACGACCGCCATCAAGGGCACAATCGCCAACAAGCTGGTGTAAGTCAGCGCTGACGCACGTGTCAAGCAGCCCTCTTGATAAAACTTTATCCCCACCCAGCGCCAAAAGCACCACACTCGTTTTAAATACGCTATAATGAAATGAGTCAATAACATAATTTTGTCCTTCAGGAGCACACCATGAGCACTAAGATTTTAATTCTGTATTATACCCGTTACGGCGCTACTCGAACACTGGCACAACACATTGCCCGCGGCGTTGAGCAAATCGAAGATTGTGAGGCTTTATTACGAACCGTTCCCGCGGTTTCAGTGAGTACCGAAAAAGTCGATGCGCCAGTACCTGAACAGGGTGACATTTATGTTACCAAAGACGATTTACGCGCCTGTCATGGCCTGGCATTGGGCAGCCCTACCCGCTTTGGCAACATGGCTGCACCTATGAAATTTTTCTGGGACACCACTTCCGATATTTGGCTCAATGGTCAACTGATTGATAAACCCGCTTGTGTATTCACCTCCACCGCTTCGATGCATGGTGGCCAAGAAAGCACCCTCATCAGCATGATGTTACCGTTAATTCACCACGGCATGGTAATCGTAGGCATCCCTTACAGCGAACCCGGGTTAACCGCCACCCACTCCGGCGGCACGCCTTATGGTGCGTCACATCTCGCCGGCGCGAAAGGCGAACTGGCGGTGACTGAAGACGAAAAAGCCCTGTGCATTGCACAAGGCAAAAGGTTGGCCATTATGGCGAAAAAACTGAGCTAACACTATTGTGGTTAACCGAATGTTCCACATTCGATACCACCTGATTCAGCCGCATCGTTCCCAGTAAACGTGATGTAAGAGTTGCTAGATCCATTAATTAATACTCCTCCATGTTGACCACCTGGTTTGATTTCGGGCTCATCCCCATTACCCACTGCGAATTCATTATAGCACTGTGTTCCAGAAGGCACCGGATCTACACCAGGCCTATGAAACCCAAATTTCGTCTGATTTTCATTATCCGTCGTCGTATACTTAATCTCATATTGCATTTTAGGAGCCAATATAACGCTGCAATTTTTACAACTAATCTTGCAGTTATTTCTATCTGGTGAGCAAAAGTAAACGTTACCATTTACACTATTTACATCAATCTCCCAGGTTGTGTCAGAGTCATTTTTAAACGTTCGCCACCAGCTATCAGCATACGCATTGCTGCTCAAAACACTGCTCAACAAGAAGGCAGCCGATATCATCCACACCATTTTATTTTTCATTACCCTCTCCTCGTTTTATTTTGACCCTGAAGCATTTTGCGCCATCATCGCAGCCATCATCGCCAATTGCTGTTGCTGCAATTGCATATTTTGATACAACAGATAATTGGTTAATGCGGTTTCTTGCACTTGTGTACGAGCCACATCCAATGCCGATGCATTGGCCAGGGCATTTTCACGTGGTATCGTTAACGCGCCTTCCACGGCATCGCCTAATGCAGCCATCATGCTTGGAGTCCCGTCTGGCGCTTGTGTACGCGAGGCAATAATATTCGTAATAGCAACAAAAGGGATGGCCGCGACTAAGGGATTATCTTGAGCGGCGTTAATTTTATTGAGCATCGACATCGCAAGATCCTCTACCGAAGCAGAATCGTTGTATTGTAATTGCCGAATTAGCTCCAATTCAGCTTGATAAGAATATCCACCTGCATCTAAACGGCCATTACAAGAAGGTGTTTTTTCTCCATCACTACCTGCACAAACCGCTTTTCCTGCCTGCATCTGGCGCAACAAACGCCACGCTTGAAAAGTGGTTGGATTATTTCTCATCACCAAATCCCCATGCGCACTCTGACGCACCGGTGAATAAGCATTATCAATCAAATTATACGCCGATTGACCATGATCAGAAGCCGTGAATCGATCATCTGACTGCATCTTGAGAAATTGACTCCAGATTTGTGTTTGATTTTGTTGCATATCTTTAATGCTACTCAATAACGCCGTCAAACTAGGGTTAAGCTGATCTGCTGTTTGCTCGGGTATTTGTTTTACCGCTTGCGTGGCTCTATTGACCGCAGCAACTACCGGATTGCCACCAGAAGGGCCAGGCGTGATCACAACCGCATACGCATTCCCTGCGGTTACACACAATAAAGCAGCCACCCATATGCTCATTACTCTTTTTTTCATCTGTATTATCCTCATGATGCGCTGATTACTTCATAGCGTTTCAAAAAATCCGCTTTTTGCCCACTATTCGACCCCGAAGATTGATCATCCCCCTGATCGTTAAACTGTGAAGCACTCTGATGATAGTGTTGTGTTGCTTGTGGCGATGAGCCCCCCTGCGGAGTTGGATCAAAGTAATCATTGGCATAGACCACACCACTTAAAAAACACATCCCCAGTATTATTCCTCTATAGATTTTCATGTATTATTCTCCACTATCAGAACCTACTTCTTTATTTTTTGCCTTCGCTGCTTCAGACTTCTTGTATTTGGCCCTACCGGAAGCAGCACCTTGAGCGCTTTGGCTACCAATGTTCATATGAGAGCCCATCAACTTGTCTCTGCCAGTGCCTTGCTGACCTTGCATGAGTGATTGGTTGCCCTGGATACCGGATTGCATACCCTGACCACCCGAGCTGCCAACCTGTTGAACCGACTGGTTCAAGCCACTGGAAAGCTCTTGTAAATCTTCAGCACCCGCACGGTCCGCTTGACCACCAATGTACTGCATGACTTTTTCTGGCAATACATAAATTGCTGAAAAGCATTTATTAAAGGCTTTCATAATGAACTGACTGTAAATAAACAGCAAGAACAGTGACACAATACCTTTGGCGTAGTTGTTTGGATCCAACGCCTGCGGGATCATGCCCGGCATGGTTGAACCATCCAAGCCAACACCACCGATAATCGCCGAACCCACCAGATGGAAACCTTGCGCCGAGATGGTGATTAAAATATAAGTCAACACCATCGCGATCAAAATACCCATCACCATCAGCACAGGTCTAAATATTACACCCAACAACATACGCATGCCATTGGCCATATGCCCCCAGAGATGATTGCCCCCACCCGGATAGGTCCACGCCAAGGCCAACAACGGTGCAGCAACCATGGCTTCAATGGTACCTAAAATCCACGCCATCTGGCCACCCCAGAATAAAATAAACGGAGTGAGTGGCAACATCAAGGCAAAAGTAACACCCACCGCAAACATCATGGTCATGATGACCAACACCAGGGGCAAATACATCAATTGCTGAGACATTTCATTGGTTTTGGTCAATAACATCGTTGATACTTTATACTGCTCATTCGCCAGATAAGCTTCGGAAATACCTGCCATGGCACTGGTTAACCCTGAAGTATGATAGAACATCCCCCCGGCCATGTCTGAAAGACCCAGCGCGATACTGGCAGTACCCGTCGCAATACTGACGGTCTGCATGGTATCTTGCTCATCCTGCACTTTCTTGGTCATTTCATTGGTGTCTTTTTGAAATTTAGCATAGATCTGATCCATCGAAGTAATGACCGACAGAATGGCATCAATACCCACGCGTTGAGCTCCGCTGATCACGCTTAAATTTTTACCAATCAGATTGCTCCCCCCTTTCATATCAACATCGCCAAAGCTATATACTTCAGTCATGATATTTTCCATACCCGAACTGATCGAACCACTACTGGTACCCAAGAGCTTTTTAAAGATTTGATCCATCAACGACTTAGCAGGTAAATCACTGCCACTTTGCGCTGGATTATCCAAAAAGCCGTTATAGTCCATAATCAGTAAAGTGCGATACAGTTTATCCAACTGTGGTGCTTGAATATGGGCGACACAAGTAAGGTAATACTCTTTATTTTCTTCATTCGTCGGCTTGTTACCACAGTTGGCAGGTTGCTCAAATTGCGCAGACCTTAACATTGCCTGCACGGGCAATTGCTCTGAAGCAGGCAACTGATTTAAATAGATCAGCAACTTATCTGCTTCACTAGCACCCACACCCACTGAAGGATCTGTACCACATTGGATTAGCGTACTACACCCTTGTAACTTCAAGAAGCCAGGACTAGCCTTCAGAATCGAAAGATCATTAACCCAACCCGTTAATGCCTGCCCGCTGCTGTAATGATAAGTAGCCACTTCAAAAGCCACATGATCAAAAATCGGCGGACGAGGATCAATTCGATCACTCAAGGTCATATAATTATCAAAAATCGGATTTTGACCGCCTAAATTCGGATCATTCGTATTTGGAAGCAAAAACGAATGTGTCGAAAGATTGTCTTTGGTATACATATAGGCATCTGCTGCCAACGCAGGATCTCCCCCAACATATTTTACGCCGTTAGGATCATGTGCAACCAATAGCTTGGTGGTTGCCGTCATGTTAACCACGAAATGAGGTGCAGAAGAGGAAGCATCTAATTGCTGCAGCTTCGAATTCAACTGCCCTAAATTATCTGCCATCTGTTGATCCAATTGCAAATAGACTTGGCCTGCGTACCACCAACTGCTGTCCATCCGCGTATCGATTTTATCAATATCAGGACCATCATTATCATCAGATAATTGCCCAGAAGAAGAAAGACTATCACCAGCAGCCCTAACGTTCACCAACTTACAGGCCTGCTTTTGCTTGGCCAACTCATCTGCCGGTAACTCTTTAAAAATCAATTCACCGTTAACATCCACTCCTTGAATATCATCAGGGTTACAGGTCGCACCTACAGCGCCATGAGCTGCAATCGTAAATACTCTACCACCATTGACATCTGTCAGAGCATTGGAATTGATTTTTTGCTTATTCATCTCATCTTCAGCTGCTTTCACCACTGATTTAGTGATTGCGCTCAAGTCTTCACAGCCATGATCAGGCGTTTGCCCTGCAGTATTCACTTTACAACCATCCAGCAAGACATCTGCGGTGACAAAATTAATCAACCCTTCGTTTAATGCATACTGTATTGGATGCGTGGCCTGATCAATATTTGCTGGTGCGTTATAATCAACAACTCCACTCAATTTTACATACCCATTGGCGTTAGAGGGCATGCCTTCACCTTGGCCATCACCGTAAGTTCCTACTTTTACGGGTGAAGTGTCATCCGTAAAGCCATCATAGTGACCCCAGGTCAATGGTGCCGTTTGTATATATGACACATCTTCTATATTTTTAGTGGCGTTATTTTTTATTCCCTCTGCTTCTGGACTGCTGAGATCAGGAATTTGATCCGCCAATACCGCCCGCTGATTACCACGATATCCATTCGGATAAAAAACCTTTTGACCGACAAAGCCTGGCTCATCCCAGCTAATCGAACCCAAGGTGCGAGTGTAACCAGAATTCACTTCTATCTGCGGATAAGTACAAAGATACTTCACGCCGCTGACGGCTTGGCCATCATCAAAAGCAACCGTAAAGGGACCACTACCCAACTGATGGCTCGTTGCTGTTCCATGATCACATGAAGCAGAGTCAGACTTATAAGCGCAATCCTGCTCATTTCTATTAAAAACATTCGTAAAAAAGTGATCATTAGGTTCACCATCTAAACACTGATACTGATGGCTTTCCGGATTAGGAATATCCTTTTTATATATACGCACTGGCGGGAAGCAATTGATATACCCTGCGCCACTCCCTTCTCGTCCAATTCCCTGGTGACAGGAGGTATTCCAATTCGCCAGGTCATCACTGAGCATGGCAACCCAATAAGCTTGATCTGGAACATTACTGTTGCTGCTGCCGGTAAAAGATTCCGTCATTTTAGAAAAATAAGGCATAGGGGCAGCGGTTGTTGATTGCGAATAAGCAGAAGGACCCTGGCTAAACATCGATTCTACATTATTGATACAGCTTTGCGCTTCTGAACGCTCAGAATTAGGCAACTGCCCAATATCTGACACTGGATTTAAGAAAGACTTTTTATCCAGATCAGGAGAGACGGCATAGGCAACCATACATAAATTTTTCATGCTTTTTTTAACGTCATCAAACAATATAGCATCTTTTACATTTGCCAGTGGCACCTCGGTAGCGGCGAAAGTAGCAAAGTTAGCCTGGCTATTAGCAATGTTTTGGGGGTTATCACTCATGATCGCTTCTACTGCCGCGGACAAAATACTTTGCGCAGCGGCATCCTGAATCTGGCCATACATTGCGGTAGGAACCGTAGGCGAAACCCCAATATTAACATCCTCTACACTCTTTGCCCACAAAGCAGTTGCCATATTAACCCCGAGCAGGATCAAATACAGAATGATCATCTGCGCACCACACAACCCATTACTGCCTGGAACAATCAACAATGGACCCGCAACGGCACGGATTGGCGTCCAGATCGACGACCAATCTTTCCCCATGAATGTCCCTTCATGCGCTGAATTTAACGTACCAATCACTAAAATAAACGAGTAAATTAAAATGACCAACGTTAATAAAATTTCATTAAAGTGACGCAAAAATTCGGGAATTAAAAAACCATTAGGTACAGTTACCCCAGTTTCAAACGAATTGAGCGCATTACCAAATACTTCTTTTAAAATAGAAACGGACTGATCTGACAAACATGGCAAGTTGAAAATATTTAAACTGTCATAATGACGTAAGGTAATGTCACTTTTGGGAGAACCATTCACCAGATCTTCCGCACAAACTCCTATTGAACTAGGATCGATGTCGGCATTGGCGGGGATAACAGGGGCTATAGGAGTTATAGGAGCCGGGACAGGCGCTTCGCCTTCGCAACGCGATTTAAAATCACTGATCATTGATGAAAATTTGCTACTATCTGCTCTACCCTGCAACGCAGCATAAATACTACACTGATAATTTTTATATTCACTCGCAGACAGCCAAGGCGCTGCAGACATACCACAGGATGAAGCACTCTGCATACACGCAGTTGGAGATTCCGACTGGCAATTGGTGATTGCAGCCTGGCATAGCTGCACATAACGATCATGCGGTGCAGGATCAGAGGTTCCCGTCGCATAAGCATTTGCAGTGAACAATACCACCAACAAACACACCGGTGCCAATATTCTCATCATCATGTTTTTCATCGTGCCCCTCACCCTTAACGCTAACATTAAATTTTTTTCTTAAAGCTTTCGTGCAGCCATTCTTGCCAGGTGCAACCGAGCTTGCCTTTTTTCAATTGGAACAACCAAAAGTGATACTTAAAACTTTGTGCTAAAAATAACAAAAGCAAGGCAACCGATATGAGTGCGCTACTGTAACTGGCATGAATGACACTGAATACACCATACAACAAAGCAATACCAGCACAGGTTAAAAACACCACCAACAAGCGCTGCCAACTTCTTTTGGTTTCATATATTTGCTTTTCAGATAAGTGCAATGATTCAATAGAGCAGCCCTCTCCAGCTGGCTTCTGCCCTTTCTCTGCCCACATTTCCTGCGCGCATTGCTTGATATAGCTGGCATTGCCTTTAAGATCTGAATAACCCGTCATCCGTCTGAGGGTATTCAACTTCTTTTGAAAGTACTTCATCCTATTACTCCGTGACAATAATTATCGATAGCATATCAAACATGGAAATTAATGTATAATTTAATTACCAATTATTTGTATCATTAAAATTGAAATAAATTAAAATATATTATAATAATCAAAAGGTTAAAATAAAAATATTCTGTTACAAAAAAATAACATCTATTATCAACAAAACATCATTAATATTAATAATATTATTATTTATTAGAAATATACATGCGCCAATATAAAGGCTCCCTCAAGAGAACAAGATTGCTATTCCGCAGTGAAAAATTTATCCTAGATCCACCATCAATATTCAGAAAAAGACAATTAAATCTTATGTCAAAACAACCTTTACAGCTCATTCTTGGCTCTTCCTCTGCCTCCCGCCATGCCGTTTTAAAAAAGCTGGGGGTGCCCTTTATTACAATTGCACCGGACATCGATGAATCGGTATTATTGGAGGAAACCCCAGAAATTCATGTCACTCGATTATCGGTTGAAAAAGCCCAACGCGTATCGCAAATGATTCAGCAAAATCCTCAACAATATGAGCTTGATTTAGCAAAACCGTATTGGATTATCGGTTCTGACCAGGTCGCCTTTCTCAACGGCCACCCTGTGAGCAAACCCGAAAACCACGAAGACGCCATAGCACAACTGTTAGAATCCAGCGGCAAAGCCATTACGTTTTATACCGGCCTCTGCTTGCTCAATGCCAACAATGGCTCCTATCAAACCAGCGTGGATACCACTACCACTTATTATCGCCCGTTCACGTTAGCACAAATTAACGCCTACCTCGCGCAGGAAAAGCCCTATCAGTGCGCCGGTAGTTTGAAATCAGAAGGATTGGGCATTGCGTTGATTGAAAAAATTGACAGCAAAGACCCAAATACTTTGATTGGGTTGCCATTGATTGATTTATGTAGCTTGATGCAGAAAGTGGGCATTGACCTGCTAAAATAACACCCGAGCCCTTAGAGTGCCTGGCACTTGACGCAGCTTGGGCAACAATGCAAGACCATGCTCTTGCTCAATATCCATCACCACATAGCCAATGTTGGGGGTGGTTTGCAAGTATTGACCGGTAATATTGACGCTGGCTTCAGAGAAAATGGCGTTGATGGCGCGCAGCACCCCGGGTTGGTTGTGATGAATGTGTAAGAAACGATGCTGGCCAGGGTGCGGTGGTAATGATACCTGCGGAAAATTTACTGCTGATAAGGTCGAACCATTATCGGAATATTTAATCAATTTTTCCGCCACTTCACTGCCAATATTGATCTGTGCTTCAACGGTACTGCCGCCAACGTGTGGGGTTAAAATGACGTTAGGCAGTTGTTGCAATGGCGAAAAAAACCGCTCCTGGTTAGAGCTGGGTTCAATGGGAAACACATCAATTGCCGCGCCAGCAAGATACCCTTGTTTTAGTGATGCTGCCAACGCATCAATGTCTACCACTTGTCCACGTGAAGCGTTAATCAATATCGCCGCTGGTCTCATTTGCTTTAGTTGTACCGTACTGATCATATTGCGAGTCTGCGCAGTATCGGGTACATGCAAACTAACCACATCGGATTGTTGGAGTAAGTCCGTTAAACTATTACTGGTGCTGGCATTACCCAATGGCAGCTTATGTTCGATGTCATGAAAAATTACTTTCATCCCCAGCGCTTCCGCCAAAACACTCAGCTGCGAACCAATATGGCCGTAGCCAATAATGCCCAAAATTTTACCACGCGCTTCAAAACTCGCATCGGCGGATTTTTGCCAAGTGCCCTGATGCAATAAACTATTTTTTTCAGGGATACGACGCAACAATAAAATCATTTCTGCCAGCACCAACTCTGCCACAGAACGGGTGTTGGAAAAGGGCGCATTGAATACTGGAATACCGAATGCTTCTGCGGCGGCAATATCGACCTGATTGGTACCAATACAAAAACAACCCACGGTGATCAATTTCGGACACTGCCTTAATACCGCTGAGGTTAATTCGGTGCGCGAACGAATACCCAGAATATGTACATTTTGAAGACGATCGACCAACGCCTGCCCCGTCAATGCACCTGATAACACTTCGACATTAGTATAACCTGCTTGCTCAAACGCACGCTTCGCAGAATTATGGATACCTTCCAATAACAAAACATCAATTTTGGATTTGGGTAAGGATAGTCCGTTCATAAGAAACCTTTTTTATTTTTTCATGGCTCGACGTGCTTTTACTGCCTGATCCAGCTGCTGCAAAATCGGCAGAGTCATTTCCCATGAAATACAGCCATCGGTCACGCTTTTGCCATATTCCAACGGTACCGTATTAATATTTTGAGTGCCCGCCACCAAATGGCTTTCAATCATCACGCCACAAATATAATGTGAACCTGCCGCCACTTGTTTGGCAATATCTGCTGCGACTGCCGGTTGGTTGCGATAATCTTTTTGGCTGTTGTCGTGCGAGCAGTCCACCATCATCCGATCCGGCAACCCAGCGTCTGCTAATTTCTTGGCAATCTCAGTGACACTCGCCAAATCGTAATTTGGGCCTTTTTTGCCACCACGTAAAATAATATGCGTATCTGGATTTCCAGTTGTCGCAAAAATCGCGGTATTGCCTTGTTTGGTCACCCCCAAGAAATGATGCGGTGAACGCGCGGCACGTACGGCATCAATCGCCACCTGCACGCCGCCATCGGTGCCGTTTTTAAAGCCAATTGGACAGGACAGTCCTGACGCCAACTCACGATGCACTTGCGATTCCGTGGTTCTGGCGCCAATCGCACCCCAGGCAATCAAATCGGTCAAAAACTGCGGGCTGATCACATCTAAAAATTCGCTGCCACAAGGCACGCCTTTTTCCGATAACGTCAACAATAATTGCCGCCCCAAACGCAAGCCTTTGTTGATTTCAAAGCTGCCATCAAGGTTAGGATCATTGATAAAACCTTTCCAACCAACGGTGGTACGTGGTTTTTCAAAATACACGCGCATCACAATGCACAGCGTGTCTTTATATTTAGGCATCACGCTCAATAATTTTTCGCCATATTCCAACGCGGCTTTCATATCATGAATCGAACAGGGTCCAATCAAAACTTGCAACCGATCGTCTTTGCCGTGAATAATATCGCTCAGTTCTTTGCGACAATTACGTACGGTTTCAATGGCAGTTTGGGAAATCGGCACATCATCGAGCATAATTACCGGCGGGATCAGCCCTTTTTGTTCAGTGATCCGTAGGTTATCGGTAATATGAATCATAATGCCTCGGTATTTTGATTATTGTCAGTTTATATTTATCATAGCACTGTGCTCAGGTCGAGTTTTATTTTACAATGAACGTATCAGAACGGATTGGATTTAAAACGTATGCGCGTAGTTAACCTCATGGTTTGTGCACTGCTAACAATCGGCTTGCTGGGCTGCAGCAAAACCTTACTGCCTAGAGAGCAAAATACTAAAAAAATGATCTGGAAAAGTTACGATGAAGTAGACGCTGCCTATAACCAAGTGATTCCCAACAAAACCACGGTGGCTGATTTAATTAACATGCATATGGCACCGAAAACCGGCTCCAATGTAAGCGTAATCAACTACGTACAAATCCGCACCATGTTTGGCGCACAAGCCAATGACAAAGATATCCCCGCTGTTGTTGAAAACTGCCTGCTGCTGTTTGACCAGTGCACCGGATATGTGCTCCACGCCGGCGATCAACAAAGCCAACGCACGGGAAATGTGATCCTCGATATCACCAACTTCCATCGTCAAACCGAAACCACCGGCTGGGAATTTGAAGCGTTCTTTATTATGCAAAAAGATCTGGTGGTCTATAAACTCTCGTCTGGCAACCCAGAAGATCAAAGCACCAAAGATCAACGCAATCCACTAGGACCTTTTCAGAATTTCTCACCTGGCATCCCGACGCCGTACTAATTTATTCACCTGCATGATGCTGCCCAGGATAATTTCAAGCTGGCAGATGCAGGAGTCGTAGCTGTTCAACCACAACCCGAACCTGGTAAAGGACTTTGAGTATTTGGTACTTCAGCTACGGCAGGAGATTGAGATTGAGGATTGAGGGCAAAAAGCAAAGAGGCCGTCTGAGGTGCACCACCCACAGACATAGATAATGCTATTGCTTGTTGCAGCTCCGTAAGCGCTCAAACAACCCCATCTATTCAGCGTGACGGAGCGTTCTTATAATGCAGATCCAGACTGAGATCGAGCTTGGCATTATGTGGTAAAAGCTTAAGCAGCGCCTCCTCTGTGGTAGCCGATTTAATCTGTGTCAGCACATACTTCAGATACTCAAAGGGTTTTAAATGATTTGCTTTGGCGCTTTCAATCAAGCTATAAATCAATGCCGCCGCACGGGCACCGTCGTGATTCCCGCAGAATAGCCAATTTTTGCGCCCCAGTGCAAACGGGCGAATCGCGTTTTCAACGGGATTGTTATCAATGTTGAGATATCCGGCCTCAAGATAGACGACAAGTCTATCCCAGTTATTCAGGCTATAACTAATTGCTTTGCCAAGCAGCCCCTTCGGCGGCGCTTTGGGCTGAAGCGCTGTGAGCCAAGAGTTTAGTTTTTCCAGGAGTGGAATTGAATCCTTCTCACGTTTGGCTTTAATCGCTTCATAATCAATGCTACGCCCGGCGGC
>CANJVU010000011.1 GCA_947478525.1 Thiotrichales bacterium | reverse complement strand
TTGCCGGAGATAAAAAAGCAGGTTGCCAATTATCAGAAATTTACTGAACTCACTACGGAGTGGAAGGCGCTTGCTGCGGATTTGGGAAAATTAAAGTCAAAGTTAGTGGCTGAGAAATAATTACACGGAGAACTCGTCACTCACAAGTATTTGAGGAGAGTTTATTTTTTAAAATGCAAAATGCTGATTTTCAATCAGAGATGTCTTATCTGATCAGACCTGGAATAAATTGGCACATACAAGAAGCCGAGACCCTGGTTAGGCGAGAACTGATTAACTTACTGAAGGGTGAGCCGTGGCAATCTACAAAAAATGAGCGAGCATAATTAAAAAACCCGAGGGGTTGCCTCGGGTTTTTTGGGGTTAACTATATTGCTGAGCCAATTAGCTGCCCATTAAGGCATGGCTGAATTGGAAAGCCTGGGTTTGATAACCAGCAGGACCAGTGCAAGAGGTTTGCGCATTATCATGGGTTAAGCCATCTGCATGGTAGCCGCAAGGGTAGTCACGGTTCATCGACCAGGCGGAAGTGAAGGCCAGTCCGGCAATATTGGTCACCGTGGGTACTGATACCTTCACGTTATCTCCTGCAGGTAAATCTTTAAATACCGCGCTGTTATTCCAGGAAACGGTTTGCGTGTAATTTTGATTGCTAGTATTGTCATTCAAAGTGACAACAGTATTGGCTGCTATGCCCGATAATGGTGCAGCCGCAGTTGCTTTTGGCAAAACCGGAGTGATTTCCTGAAAAGTATTGACAAAACGGGAACTTACTCCTAAAATGCCATTGCTATAATGATGAGGTATTTTCTATATGAAACGCTATTTGCAAGACCTGGTTCAACACGATAGTGATGACAAAGTGATTCTGATCAGTGGCCCCAGGCAGTGTGGCAAAACCACGTTATCAAAGGCATTATTCAAAAACTATGTGTATCTAAATTATGACCTGGCTGCTGATCGCGAAGCCATTGCTAAAAAGCATTGGTCGCGAGAAGCAGATTGTATCATTTTTGACGAATTGCATAAAATGCCGGAATGGAAACGTTGGATTAAGGGGATCTATGACACCGAAGGCAATCGACCGCGTTTGATTGTTACCGGCAGCGCCAATATGGAAGCTTTCGCTAAAGTGGGTGATTCCATGGCGGGGCGTTATTTTCAATTTCGATTACACCCTCTTGACATTAAAGAGGGGGTGGAATTTGGACATCAATCTGCTGACGTGGTTGCCAATAAAATACTAACGCTTAGTGGTTTTCCAGAGCCTTTTTTAAAGAACACGCCAGTATTCTATCGCCGCTGGCGCAAAACTCATCTGGATGTTATTTTGCGGCAAGATTTTTTGGATTTAACGGCCGTTAGATCCATTAAAAATATTGAAATTTTAATTGATCTGATTACACAACGTATCGCTTCTCCGTTGTCGTATGTGAATTTGGCGCAGGATTTACAGGTTGATGCTAAAACCATTAAGGCATGGACGTTGCTGTTGGAGAATTTCTATGTTTTATTTAAAGTGACCCCTTATCATCACAATATTGCGCGGGCGATTTTGAAAGAACCTAAATTTTATTTTTTCGATGTGCCGCGAGTGAAAGATGAAGGCGCAAGAATTGAAAATTTAGTAGCCTGTGCGTTACTCAAGGAAATTCATTATATTGAAGATACTCAAGGGTTAAATGCACGATTACATTATCTGCGCACTCGAGACAATCAAGAAATCGATTTTCTGGTGGTGGTTGATGATAAGCCGGTTTTTTGTTGTGAGGTCAAAACCTCTGACACTGGGCCAAGTAAGCATTTTGAATTTTTTCAAAAAGCGTTAAAATTGAAACATGCGTATCAATTGGTATTTAATTGTCCAAAAGAATTCGATACAGCAACCGGTGTTCATGTCAGGGATTTAACGAAATTTTTGGCGACGTTTTCGTTGATGAATTATTTGCAGGTGTAGTATCGCTAAATAGTTGCGCAAAAGCGTTTATTGACACGATGATGGTCTGCTCTATAATCATCATAACTATTTCAAAAGGTAAGCGGCGATGGCACAACGTTCCAAATTGGTGTGGATGGATTTAGAGATGACCGGGTTAAATCCGGAATATGACCGCATCATTGAGATTGCTACCATTGTTACCGATGATGATCTGAATGTGGTGGCGGAAGGCCCTGTATTTGCGATTCATCAGGGCGAAGTGCTGTTGGAAAGTATGGACAGCTGGAATAAAAAGTTCCACGGCCAGTCAGGACTGATTGAGCGGGTACAACAAAGCACCATTACCGAACAAGAGGCACAACAGAAAACCATTGAGTTTTTGGAAAAACATGTGAAGCAAGGCGCTTCACCGTTGTGTGGCAATAGCGTATGGCAAGATCGCCGCTTTTTGGCGCGTTATATGCCCAAGCTGGAAGCGTTTTTCCATTATCGTTTGCTGGATGTCAGTACTCTCAAAGAATTGGCCAAACGCTGGCAGCCGGAGGTTTATAAAGGCTTTAAAAAAGAAAATAAACACCAGGCACTTGCTGACATCCTCGAATCTATCGAAGAATTGCGGTATTATCGGCAGAAGTTTATTCGCCAGCCGACTTAACGAGTAGTACCCATGACCCATTTTTCTGATGATACGATGTTTTGGCCACGCCGTGATCAGGCGATGGCCTGGGCAATTACCCTGATTGCCGCGTTGTTCTTTTTCTACGAATTTATCCAAATGAATATGTTCAATTCGCTGGCAGATAGCTTTGAGCAAACATTTCATTTGTCAGCGTTACAGTTGGGTCTGGTGGCATGTTTTTACTTTTTATCGGACACTATATTGCTGTATCCGGCGGGTGCCTTGTCGGATTATTTTTCTTCTAAAAAGCTGCTGATTCTGGGGATGGTGATGTGCATCCTCGGTACGCTGTTGATTACACTCGCCACCAATGCCTGGTTTCTGGTGGTGGCACGGTTTCTTGCCGGAACCGCCAGTGCTTTTTGTTTGTTGAGTATTTTACGCCTGGCGGCGCAATGGTTCCCCGCGGTGAAAATGGGGCAAGTCACCGGTGTGGTGGTGACCTTAGGAATGCTCGGTGGTGCAGTGTCGCAAACGCCCTTGGTGTGGCTGATTGATGATGTCGGCTGGCGCAGTGCATTGCGCATTGTCGCCATTATGGGCGTGGTGATTTTGTTGGTGATTGTCGTGGTGGTACGCGATGCGCCGGTGCAAAAATGTTTTGCTTTGTTGCAGCAGTCGCAAACTGATCAGAAACCGATTGGCTTTGGCAAAGGCTTATGGTTGATTTTGCGTAATCGCCATAACTGGTTGGCGGGGCTTTATATTGCAACGATGAATTTACCGATTATGTTGTTGGCGGGTTTATTTGGCACGCAAACCATGCAGCAAACTGCAGGGTTGTCGCAGGCGCAAGGGGCGACCGTGAGCATGATGATTTTCATCGGAACCATTGTGGGTTCGACGGTGTTTGGTTTTGCCACCGATTGGCTCAAAAGTCGCCGCTTGCCGATGTTGTTGTCAGCATGCGTTTCATTGGTGCTGTTTGCGGTGATTATGTATGTGCCGAATCTAACGTACTGGCATGAAATTGTACTGTTTTTTGTATTGGGGTTTTTCACTGCTGCACAGATTATTGGTTATGCCGTGACGCGGGAATGCAATTCTGAATCGATGGTGGGTTCTGCGTTGGGATTTGCGTCGGTATTGATTATGGCGTTGCCAACGGTATTGCAGCCACTGATGGGTTGGTTGTTAAGTCGGGGCTGGGAAGGCAAGGAAATCAGTGGTATCAAATGGTATCCGATGTCCGCCTATCATGATGCCTTGATGATTTTATTGATTGGTTTTATCGTGAGTATTGTTTGTGCTTTTGCATTGCCAGAAACCTATGGAAGGAAAGTTGTGTCATGAAAATGGATCTCACCGGTAAGGTAGCATTAATTTTTGGTGCGTCGCAGGGCATTGGTCGTGCCTGTGCGGTGCAGTTGGCAGAATTGGGTGCAACGGTAATTATTGCCGCACGCCGTAAAGAAACGTTGTCATTATTGGCCAATGAATTGGCCGCGTTAACCGGCAGAACCCACTATTACCTGGTGGCCGATACCACCCAACGTGAATTACTGGCGCAGCAAATGGCGAAAGTAGTGGTAGAGCATCATATCGATATCGTGATTAATAATACCGGTGGACCTAATCCTGGCTTGATTGCGGAAGCCACCGAAGGCCAGTTCGCCGCCGCGTTTGATCAACATCTGCAAGTTAATGCTATGATCGCCAGACATGTGTTACCTGGCATGAAGCAACGTGGTTTTGGGCGCATCATTAATATCGTCTCAACTTCCGTGCGCTGCCCGATTCCCAATTTAGGCGTGTCCAATACCATCCGTTGGGCGGTCGCTGCTTGGGCCAAGACCTTGGCGGGTGAGGTCGCCATTGATGGCATTACGGTTAATTCGGTGTTGCCCGGGTTTATTGATACTGAGCGTTCCAGCCAACTGATGCAGCAAGCCTCGGAACGTCAAAAGACCTCGATCGAAGCAGTCTTTGAAAAAAACATCAGTACCATTCCGATGGGGCGTATGGGCCAGCCAGAAGAAGTTGCTGCGTTGGTGGGTTTTTTGGCATCGCCTGCCGCCAGTTACATCACTGGTGCCGCGATTCCCGTTGATGGTGGACGTTTGCCGACGTTGTAAGGAGAATTTTATGTCTATTTGGAAAACGCCATTTAGCATCGATATCGCTAACGCCCGTAGCCAAAACACCATGGTCACGCATCTGGGGATTGAATTTACCGAAGTGGGCGAGGATTACCTTGTCGCCAAAATGCCGGTTGATCAACGCACCAAGCAGCCGATTGGCATTATGCATGGTGGGGCGTCGTGTGTGCTGGCAGAAACGGTGGGCAGTATTGCAGGAAATTTTTGCCTTGAGTTAACCAAGCAATACTGTGTTGGGTTGGACATTAATACCAACCATATCCGTTCCGTGCGCGAAGGGTTTGTTTATGCCACGGCTAAGCCTTTTCATTTAGGGCGTTCAACACAAGTATGGTCGATTGAAATCAAAGATGAGCAGGATAAACTGGTGTCAGTGAATCGATTGACGATGGCGGTGATGGATCGTTAGATTTTATTACCCAACATCACATACTGTCCAACAGTAATGGTTTCCGGGCGTTGCTGTGGATCAATGCCAAAGCTGGATAACTGTTCTTTGGTAAAATAAGGTTTCAACGTATTGCTAATGGTTTTGCGGCGCTGGCTAAAGGCTTGGCGCAGGAGTTGGTCTAGTTTTTTAAGGTCATTGGCGATATGTGGTTTTTGTGGGTAGGGGATCATGCGCACCACCATCGACATCACCTTCGGAACTGGATCAAACGCTTCTGGGGGAACGACAAACAATGATTCCGCATGGCAAAAATATTGCAGCATCACGCTCAATCGACCGTAGTCTTTAGTGCCAGGAATAGCGGTAATACGTTCGGCCATTTCCTGTTGCAACATCACATGAATGTCTTGAATTTGAGTGCTGTAATCCATTAGCTTTACCAGCAAAGGCGCGGAGATATTGTAGGGTAAGTTACCGACGATACGTAAAGGTTTTGGTACCAAGGTGCCAAAATCAAATTGTAAGGCATCGCCTGAGTGCAGCTGAAAGTGTGGCTGTTTAAATTGCTGGCGTAAGGGCTCAATCAAATCGCGGTCAAGTTCAATGGCGCTGTAATGGCCACAATCATCAATCAATACATCCGTCAGTGCGCCTTGGCCAGGGCCGATTTCAACCAGGTGATCAGTGGGTTTGACGCGCACCGCTTGAGCGATGCGATACAGCACCGAAGGATCATGTAGAAAATTTTGGCCGAAGCGTTTGCGCGGTTGGTGTTTCATATTATGAAGCAGTTGGTTTTAAGTCTGGCACCAAAATATTCACATATGATTCACCGAGAATCTTATCCTGCCAGGTTTGCAGTGCACTTTGTGCTTTTTGGTTGAACAAAGTTTCAGCGGCTTGTTGGCGTAAATAATCCGCCGTGTCATCATATTGCCGCTTGCCGAGCACTTTAATAATCTGCCAGCCAGCATCGGTTTTGAATGGGCTACTTACCGAATTAAGCGGCAATGACGATACTTCATTGGCCATGCTGGAGTCATTGAATTGATTTAAACTTTTCCAACCCATATCACCGCCTTGGCTGCGGGAATCTGTGTCTTGCGAGTTTTGCTGTGCCAGGTCGGCAAAATTTTTGCCGTTTTCAATCGCTTCTTTCAATTCATTGAGCATGGTTTGGGCGCGCGCATCATCGACAATAGGGGTGGTTTTAATTAAAATATTTTCGACGTGGTACTGTTGCACAAAATGTTGTTCTGGTGGGGGAGTTTTAACGCCGTTAAGTGTGATGATGTGAAAACCATTGGCATCTTGAATCGGGCCTACGACACTGCCATTGGTCATCGTTGGTAAATAAGTAACAAACAAGGTGGGCAGTTCGTTTGAGGTTTTGTAGCCCAAATTTCCCCCCTGCATAGCGTCACCCGCAGCAGAATATTGCATTGCTGCTTTGGCAAAGGTGAGTTTATGTTGAGTAATCTGGTCAGCGATATTTTGCGCCTTGGCTTTGTATTGTGCAATCATCGCTGGCGTAGGGTTGCTGGGTAGCGAAATCAAAATATGCGAGAGGTCATACTGGTTGTTTTTATTGGGCAATTTCGCTTGAGCTGCGAGAAAATTATCGATCTCCTGTGGAGAGATCATGATGGTGCCAGCCACAGCTTTTTGTTCTAGTCGAGAAATGGTCAATTGAGTGCGTATGGTTTCGCGATAAGCATTATAATTAACACCAGACGCTTGTAGTGATGCTTGTAGTTGTGCCTCAGTGGCATGATTGTTGGTCAATAGGCCATTGATCGCTTGATTGACATCGTCCTCACTGATATTGATATTGTTCACTTTAGCCAGCTGTAGTGCAATTTTCTGTAGAATTAATTGTTGTAGCACCTGACGTTCAAGTGGCAGTTCAGCAGGAGGCGTCAGCCCAGCTTGTTGAATCTGCATTTTGGTTTGACGCATGGCTTCATTGAGCTGGCTTTGGGTGATTGCATCTTGATTGGCTATGGCCACCATGCGATTGAGCATTTCTGGTGCTGGAGCGCTACTATCGGCGTCAGCCATGGCGGTGAACGAAGTGCTGATCAAAAAAAGTGAAAGCAGTAATTTTTTATTCATGGTTAATTAAATCCTGATTGGTTGGGGTTGTAGCCTGGAATGGCTTGTTCCAGTGTCTCAATTTGCTCGTTGCTGGTGCCGGCCAGTCCTTTTAATTGGAATTGAATCATAGTAGCGGTCGTGTAGGGTCCCGTCAATGATGCTGGATTGTTAGGGTCTGAGTCATTGACGAAGCGGCGATAAATAAACTGCACGGCCCAGCAACACGCGCTGTATTGAAAGCCACCGAATTCATCAACCACGCGTGAAGCATTGAAGGCGTAGTTAAACTCACCCAACAGACTCCAATTATTGGTTAATCCCCATGCCATTGATGTGGTTAATTGCGAAACCAGCGGGGGGGTGTCGCCTGCGATCAAATCCTCAGTACTCATCAGGGCATAATCATTTTGATTGTTTTGGTAGCCAATATTGAAGACGTGGCGCGCATCAGGTTGGTACTGTAGCATATAGGACTGTGAATCAAATTCACTAATATCAGGATTGAACGCAACATTGGTGTTAACGTTCCAATCTGCATTAATATTATAGACTGCATAACCAGCATAATCCGACGTGCGCGAAGTGTTAATGTCATTGTTGACCCAGGCAACACAGTTAGGGTTACTGGCGTTTTGCTGGCATAACGTTACTTGTCGATTTTGCAGGTAAATAATTTGACCAGCACCCGCGCTAAAGAGCGGCTGACCAAGTGCGTTGTTAATGCTAGTGCTTAACGAATAACTAACCTGGTTGGCGTCCCCAATTCGGTCAATACCGCTGAATCGATTGGTATCGAACAAGGATTGGTAGGTAAAATTTTGCATGGTGGTGTCAAAAATGGGGATGTTATTTTGGTCGCGATAGGGTACCCACAGATAAAACAGCCGTGGCTCAAGCGTTTGGGTGTAGCTGTCTTGGCCAAAAGTGAAGTTTCGATCGAAATACAGCCCACTGTCAACGTCAATAATTGGTAAGGTGCGTTGAATAGAGCTTTCCGGAAAGCCACTGCTGACTGATGTGTTGTTTAAGTTATAGTTGGTGGCGCTGGCAGTGATGCTGGGTGTGAAAAAGCCGTAAGGTTTCACCAGTGGTAAACTGACGGTCGGTGCAATATTCGCGCGGTCACCCTCAATGGGTGTCTCACCCTGGAATACATCTTTCTGAAAATTGACCAGTTGACTGCTGAAAGAGAGTGCAAAAGGAGAGAGTAGGTCTGGATATTGTGAGGATAAATCTAATTCCGGCAGACGCCGGTAAGGTTGGTTGTCTAAGTCCAATTGATCGTTAATAATTTGGTACTGTTGCATCAAGCCAGTAAATTGCCAATGTAAGTTACTGTAGCTTAGAGTAAATTGTTGGTTGAGCAATACCTGGTTGGCGATAATGGCATTGGAGTCACCCTCAATGTCGCTGATGAAATTGTCATCGCCAACCTTGTTGTAATCAACATTCGCTTGCCAATTTTGGCTTAAATAAGCTGTGTCGTCGGTGTTGATTTCATAACGATTGCTCATGTCACGAATTTCGTCATATGGCAGGTACTGAGTGTTTAATTCACCGTTAAACCAGGTGTTTAAATAACGGAATTGGTTATCCCACAATACACCCCGCTTGGTGTAAAAAGTGGGGGTAATGGTGTCGTCATAATTGGGTGCAAGGTTTAGGTAGAAAGGGGTGTTTACAAAAAAACCGCTGCTGCCTGACGTGCCCATGGTGCCGTAAAGAAAACCGGTTTTACGTTGGTCGTTCAGCGGGAAACTAAAGTAAGGAGAATAAAAAACTGGCATGCCATGAATGCGCAATAATGTGTTGCGTGTTACGCCTTCTCCGGACAGTCGATCTAAAGTAATTTTACTGGCATACATGTCCCACGTGTTGCTGGTGGGAGGGCAGGTGCTGTAGGTGGTATCATAAAGTTGGAATACATTTTGATCTAATTGGACCACTTTGCTCGCATGTCCATGGGCGTATCCAGTAAAATTTTGATCAGTGTTATCATTAACGCTGGTTTGTGAATGTCTCCAGTCAGATTTGACTTTTACCAAGTAGGTGACATCATTTAATTCCGCCTGGTGGTTAAACAAATCGGCTTGTCCGTCCTTGCCTAGAAATAATTGCCCGGGTTGATGCAGGCGAACATCTCCTTGCGCAGAAATTTTTTCTAGTTGACCGGTTGTTAGGTTGGGATACAGCGTTGCGTGATTGCGTATAAATAAAGTGCGGTCAGGTTGCGAAATATCGATGGGGCCTTGTAATTGTACGGTGCCATTTACCAGATAAGTGGCATGGCCATAAGTACCTTGCGCAGGTGCCTGGCTTAGTGACTGTAATTTTCCGGTGTCGGCGAAAGTCGGCTCAACATAATGGCCTCCACAGGTTGAGCAATTTTCTTTTGGGGTGTCGCTGGTGTCTTCTACCCAGCCAAGATTATCGACCAAGGCTTGTTGGTGCTGTTGTGTTGTTAATCCAGGCTCATAGAGTTCTGTGCCTGAGTAAATGGCTTGGCAAACCCATTGATCTTTGTGTGCATGGCAGTGCCACCGCTGGTTGGGATTAGTGTCAATACTCTGCGCAACGGCACATCCCACCTGACAGAGCGCTGCCCAACAGGATAAGGTAAGAATGCCATGTGCGATGCGTTTATAATTCACGGAATGGGCGTGCCAACTCTACTTAATTGGGAGGTATTCTATCAGTCAAGCGTCGTTCTAGCCACCGACAAAACGCATAAAAATTCGCTTTTTAGCGATATTGCTTGTATCATGGATATGTATTGCAAAATAAAATTTAAGGAGCAAGCATGTTAACCCGTATTGTTACCGCCATTTCAGTGATTTTACTTTCTTCGGCCACTGCATTTGCAGCTGCAACACCAGCGCTTTCCGCTCCTGAAAAATTAGTGAACACGGTGACTAAGGGTCAAGTGAGCATTACTCAATCTTTCAGCGCTGTGGATGGTTTGCAAGGATTTGTTTTATCTCCTAAGTCAGGCCAAGGCCAAAGCATGATTGCCTATACTGATAAAAATGGTCAGTATCTCTTTGTGGGTAATCTCATTGGTGCGGATGGTACCAACTACACGCAACAATACACCCAGCAATATATCCAGGCAAAAGTTGCTAAAGCCGCTTATGCTGCCGCAGCGAATACCGCATGGTTTACCGATGGTAGCGATAAAGCGCCGCACAAAATGTATGTGATCATCGACCCTAACTGTATTTTCTGTCATTTGTTGTATAAAGAATTGCTGCCTTATGTGCAAAGTGGCCAAGTGCAAGTGCGCTGGATCGCAGCAGGGTTTTTGCGACCAACCAGTGCGGGTATGTCGGCGCAGATTTTGCATGCAGGCACGCCAGCACAAGAGAATGCTCTGTTTAAACAAAACCAAGATGGTTTTAACCAACAAAAAGAACAAGGCGGCGTTACGCCCTTGCCGCAAGACGCTAAAGACATGACGGTGGCTGCTGCTTATGCAAAAGTACAGCAAAATACTGATTTCTTTGAAAAATATGGCTTTGAAGGTACCCCTGTATTATTGTACAAACAAAGCGATGGTACGCCTTCGTTTTATCCAGGCTATTTGAAAGGTGATCAATTGACACAAGTCGTTAAAACCATTGGCAATGCCTGGTAGTTTTTAGTAGAGGCAATATGAAACCTCTGGTAACGAGTTGGTGGGGCAAGCTGATCGGCGCTATCTGCGGCTATATTTTGGGAGGGTCGCTGGGCGCTGTCATCGGAATTTTTATTGGGCACCAGCTCGATCGTGCCTTTGTGCGCAGCCAGTTTGCTAATACTGAAAAAACCCGTCACGCTTTTTTTAATGCGCTGTTTCTAGCGATGGGTTATCTCGCCAAAGCCGATGGTCATGTCAGTCAAAACGAGCTGGAAGCGGCGCGGCGTATTATGCAAAGCCTGAACTTGACGCCTGATCACACACTCACGGCGATGCGCTTGTTTAATGATGGCAAAGAACCTGGGTTTACCATGGAGCGCACCTTAGCTGAGTTTAAGCAGGCGTGTTTACATCGACGCAATTTGCTCTATATGTTTATGCAGCTGCAATTTCAAGCCGCCTACGCCGATGGTGGGTTGCATCAGAGTAAGCTGCAAGTATTGTCGCAAATGGCGACGTTAATTGGGTTTTCCGCGTTGGAGTTTAATCAGCTGCACATGATGTATCAGGCACAAAATGCGTTTCGCTATCAACAATCAGGGCGGCAACAATATTCCTCTGCGCCGCGATTCAATACCGTTGATGAACGCAAAAATGCCTATGCGGTGTTAGGATTGCAAACCACTGCAACGCAAGAAGAAGTGAAAAAAGCCTATCGTCGCTTGATGAATCAATACCATCCCGATAAACTCGCAGCGAAAGGGTTGCCGGAAGATATGATGAAAGCAGCGACGGAAAAGGTACAAAAAATTAAAGCGGCGTATGAGTTTATTAAGGAGAGTTAAATGTCTAAGCCTTATTGGATTTGCCCCTCCATTCTTTCCGCCGACTTCGCTCGCTTAGGCGAAGAAGTCGATCGCGTATTGGCTGCCGGTGCCGACCGTATTCATATTGATGTGATGGACAATCACTACGTTCCAAACCTTACTTTTGGCCCGTTGGTCTGTAAAGCGTTGCGTAAGTATGGCATCCAAGCGCCGTTCGATGTGCATTTGATGGTAGAGCCAGTCGATGACCTGATCAGCCAATTTATCGATGTCGGTGCCAATTGTATTGTGTTTCATCCCGAAGCTTCGAAACACGTCGATCGTAGCTTACAAAAAATTAAACAAGCCGGTATCGAAGCCGGGTTAGCCATTAACCCTGCAACGACCTTAGCCTGTTTAACGCATGTCTGGGATAAAATCGACCGCATCTTGCTGATGTCGGTGAACCCTGGTTTTGGTGGGCAAGCGTTTATTCCTGAGATCTTGAAAAAAGCCAAAATGGCTCGCGCCATGATTGAGCAACATAATCCCAATACGCGCCTGGAAATCGATGGTGGTGTTACCCCAGGTAACATTGCTGCAATTGCACAGGCAGGTGTCGATGCCTTTGTTGCCGGCTCGGCGATTTTTGGCCAAAAAGATTACGCAGCGGTGATTCAACAGATGCGTAAAGCGTTGGGTTAATTTATTTTCGACCCACCCACGTGCCCATAAATGCAATTACTGACAGTACCATCAAGAACGCCATGGCACCAGCATAGTGGTAGGTGTGAAATACCACCGTGCCCACGGCCAATCCAATCGAGCCACCTAAGTTATGCATGGTGCCCAGTGTGCCGATGCCTACACCACTCGATTCTTTGGGGACGGTGCTTAATGCTAAAACCAACGCAGGACCTAACAAAAACCCCCAACCCAATCCTAAAAAGATCATGGCCAAAACGACAAACCAAAGGGGCGTGGTGCTGCTGAACGTCACCTGTAATCCGGCGCAGACAATCAATAACGCCAAGCCGATCAGCAATACGGTTGGAGCGCCTACTTTGTCAACGATCATGCCAACGACAGGCGATAAAATGGCGACCAATAACATGCCAGGCAACATCGTTAAGCCAATCACCGCTTCACTTTGGTGCAGTACGTTACTCATGTATAAGGGTACCAGGAAAAAAGTCACGGCATAAAACGCAGCCAACATTACATTGCTGATCATGCCCACACCAAATAAGCGGTGACTGAAAAAATGAAATTGAATAATGGGGGAAGGGTGGCGTTGTTCATGTAGATAAAACACAATGAGTCCAATGATGGCAATGCCAGCGGTCCCTAACGTTTTGAATGACAGCCAACCCCATTCGCTGCCTTGAATAATCGCTAACACCAATAATGGCAGGGCAATGATCAATAAAATCAAACCAAGCCAGTCAATCTGACGATTAAGATCATTGGTTTTGGATTCGGGGATGGTGGTCATACAAAACAAGAAGCTTAACAAAATCAAGGGAGGGTTGATCAAGAAAATCCAGCGCCAGCTGAGTACACTTAAAATTAAACCGCCAGCAACCAGGCCAAATGCCAGACCGAATCCATTGGCGCCAATCAAAATGCCGGTGGCTTTGCCTTGCTGTTTTAAGGGAAACAAGGATGGAATCATCGCCACCGGCATCGCATATAAAATCGCCACGGCGATGCCTTGTAATGAGCGTCCGACCAGTAACCAGGTTATCGAAGGCGCAAGTCCGGCGACTAACGATGATATCGCAAACAGTGCCATGCCCATGTATAACATTTTGCGCCGACCATGCAAATCGGCTAAACGTCCCAGCACCACCATCACTGCGCTTAACGTCAAGAGTAAAATATTAATTACCCATTGTAAGGCATCCACACTGGCATTTAAGCTGTGTTGAATTGCGGGTAGGGCAGTATTGACGATGGTCAGATCGATGCAGCCAATGAAGCTCGAGAGACTCAGGCCAATCAGTGCCAGCCAGGTAGTGGATCGTTTCATGTCATCATTCCTAGTGTTTTTTAACGAGGACAATGTTACATTGTTTTTATTTGGATTGGAATGGCCTATAATTCACATGACTGTTTCCAAATAGAAACAAATAGGAAAAATATGTTACTGAATGAAATGGAAATCTTCTATTACGTTGTTGAACTGCACAGCTTTTCTAAAGCTGCACAACAGCTTGGTGTGTCAAAATCCTATGTCAGTAAACGCATTACCCGTTTGGAGCAAGAATTGAAGTCAAAGCTGTTGATACGCAATACCCGTAAAGTGGCGTTGACTCAAGCTGGACAGCATTTTTATCACTATTGCCAAGGCGTCGTACAATCTGCACAGCAAGGTTATTCCAAAATTCAAGATCTACAGGCCAGGCCCACAGGGAAATTAAAAATCTCCGCACCCCCAGCCTTTGGTAAATATGTATTGGCGCCATTGCTGAAAGACTTTATGCGTGACTACCCAGATATTACGTTGGAAATTGTATTGGAAAGTCGCCTGGTAGACGTGATTCAAGAAGGTTGCGATTTGGTACTACGGGCAGCCGTATTGCCGGATTCTGGTTTGGTGGCGCAGCAAGTGATGCTGATGGAGAATCAATTATGTGCAGCACCAGAGTATCTGGCCAAACACGGCATTCCAACCACACCGCAACAATTGGCCAATCATGTTTTTGCTCTGTATCAAGCCACGACGACATTTAAGTGGAATTCCCATAGAACCGTTGCAATGATTGAAACCCCGTTGTATGGCGCGGTGGTGACTAACCAAATGGATTTTATGAAACAGCTGATACTGGAAGGTTCTTGCATGGGCGTATTGCCAACCTTTATGATACAAAAAGAGTTGCAAGCAGGAAGCGTGTTGCCATGTTTGACCGACTACACATTGGGTGGCAGTCCGCTTTATGCGATTTACCCGCAGCGCGAGTTTCTACCGCCTAAGGTGAGGGTGTTGTTGGAACGGTTGCTATCACTTTCTTCAAGGGGCGCAGTAATTTCTTAATTAATCTTTTAAACAGTAGCCATTTCAACCAACCAAAACGATAATGGAATAACACATCCACTATCACTGGCAGCGGCAGTTTTTGTAAATACCCAAAGACCAAATCCAGTTTGCGTTCGGTGCCTAATTGATAGCCTGCTTTAGCGTAAGCATCACAGCGTTTCCAAGTTTTATTAAACTTGCGTAGTACGGCTTTGCGATACGCAGCAAAATGAGATTTTCCACTGTATAACGTCAGATCAATATAATGCGCGGCCAGGTTGGCGCAATACATGCCATGGCGGATTCCCTCGCCACCTAAAGCGTTGACACAAGACAGTGCATCACCAATGGCTACAATATTGCCGTCATAAGCTTGTTCATGCTCGGGTGTACAATAACGTAGCACGCCGCCGTGTTTATCAATCAGTTCGTAATGTTCGATCTGTAAATAATTGCGGATCAGCTGTTTTACGTAAGGCGCTAATGATGGTGTGCCTTTCGCAGCATCAGTAATATAGGCGCCTACGCCCACTTTGTAAACACCAGATTCCATTGGGAATACCCAGGCGTAGCCCTTGGGCATCCAATAATCGCCTAACAAGAATGTGAGCGTATTAGGATGATGGCATTGGTTGTCCGCGCGAATTAAATATTCTAATCCAAAGGCAATGTTATAGCGGGGCAGTTGTGGCTGGTTACGATTAATAATGCTGTGTTGTGGTCCTGTGGCATCGACCAGAATTTTGGTTTGTATTACAATGGATTGTTTGGTTGTGCGATTCAACAAGTTCACAGTGACCAGATCACCTTGTTGCTCATGACCGACGTATTTATGGTGCATCCACACGGTGGCGCCATGTTGTGAGGCTTGATCAGTCAGGCATTGGCGTAGCTTGGCAAAATCTAATACGACACCTTGATTATTTTCACTGTGCCAGCGATAATGATTTTTGGTGGTGACGACATCCAAGCGATTCCAATAGCTACCGACCACCGATTCGGGCAATTCATAATCTTTTAAAATCGATAACACACTGCCGGCGCTGGAGAAATTGTTTTGTTGGAAATTAATGTGTTGTTCTACCAATAGTACGCGATGGCCTTTTTGTGCCAGCTTTCGTGCACATTGTCCGCCAGCGGGGCCTGCACCCACAATAACCACGTCAAAGATCTTCATAAGTAATAAGCGGAACTGGTCATGATTTTGGATTTTATTGCCATCAGTTTTTGAATCAACCCAGGCAGTGGCTTAGCGCCTTTTTTAACGGCAGTAGTGGCGTGTTTTTGTTCGTCAATACGCATTTGTTGCAAGATGGCACGGCTTTTGTGATCGTTGGAAGGGAGGGTGGCGAGATGCTGGTCAATATGTTTGACCACTTGTTTTTCGGTTTCTTCGACAAAGCCCATGCTGAAGCCATCACCGGCTAAGCCTGCCAATACACCCAATTTAAAAGAAGCCAGATACCAAAAAATATTGAGGTAACTGGGGTGGCTGTGCAATTCAGTTAAACGATGTTGACACCACGCCAAGTGGTCATTTTCTTCTTGTGCCGCTTGATGTAATGAGTCGCGAATGGCACTGGTCCTGGCGGCAACGGCTTGGCCGCGATACAAGGCTTGAGCGCAGATTTCACCCGTGTGGTCAACGCGTATTAAGCCTGCCGCATGTTTCATCTCCGGTTGAGTGAGATCATCTTCGAGAACTTTAATGGCAGGGTTGTGGCGTTGTGAAATGGGCGTGGCAGCAACGGTTTGCAAGAAATGTCCGACCTCGTTGAGCACGAGGTCGAGTGGGGAATAGCGGCGAACGCTCATTATTCCTCCTCCAGGAAGCTACGTAAGACTTCTGAGCGAGTTGGGTGACGTAACTTACGCAACGCCTTTGCTTCAATTTGCCGAATCCGCTCACGCGTCACATCGAATTGTTTACCGACTTCTTCCAAGGTATGGTCAGTGTTCATGTTGATGCCAAAGCGCATTCTCAACACTTTTGACTCGCGTGAGGTCAGCGATTTTAACACGTCATGGGTGGCTTCACGCAAGCTTTGCGAAGAGGCAGCGTCAATCGGAGATTCCATCATGGTGTCTTCGATGAAGTCGCCTAAATGCGAATCTTCATCATCACCAATTGGCGTTTCCATTGAAATGGGTTCTTTGGCAATTTTTAACACTTTGCGAATTTTGTCTTCCGGCATTTCCATTTTGACACTGAGTTCTTCTGGCGTCGGTTCACGTCCCATTTCTTGCAGCATTTGCCGTGAAATGCGATTGAGCTTGTTGATGGTCTCAATCATATGCACTGGAATACGAATGGTACGTGCCTGATCCGCGATGGAACGGGTGATCGCCTGACGAATCCACCAGGTGGCATAGGTTGAGAACTTATAGCCACGACGGTATTCAAATTTATCGACCGCTTTCATCAAGCCAATATTGCCTTCTTGAATCAAATCGAGGAATTGTAAGCCGCGGTTGGTATATTTTTTGGCGATGGAAATCACCAAGCGTAAGTTTGCTTCCACCATTTCTTTTTTAGCGCGACGGGTTTTGGCTTCGCCGATCGACATTTTGCGGTTCACTTCTTTAATTTCAGTGACGCTCAAGCCGTAATCTTGCGAGGTATGACGCATGCGCTTTTGTTCTTCGACAATATCATCACGATAATGGAGGATGGTTTTGGCAAAGGGCTCTTTGGCGCCGAAACCGCTGACCCATTCGATATTGGTTTCATTGCTGGGGAATTGCGTAATAAAGGTTTTACGCGGCATTTGCGCTTTGTCGACACACCATTTCATGATTTTGCGCTCAGAGGTGCGAATTTCTCCAAGTGTTTGGCGCAGGCCATTGGTAAGGCGGTTAAATTGCGGGCCAGCAAGTTTGAAGGTCAGGAAACAGGCGGCTAAAGCGCTAATTGCCTTTTTGGTTTTTGCATTATTGTTGCCATGCGCCGATTGCGCCGTAATGGCTTTGTCATACAGTTCTTGCAGTTGATTAAAATGCTCAGCAGCAATTTCTGGATTGGGGCCAGTGTCGTCGTCTTCTGAGAGGGCAGCGCCACTTTCACTCTCGTTTTCTTCCTCAGAGCCAGCAGTTGCAATTGTTGCAGAGGCGGGCTTTTCACTCAGCTGATCTTCGGGTAACAATGAGCCCAAATCCGTGGCTGAAATCGCTGGGTCTTCTTCATTGACGTCGGAGAAGCCGGTAACAATACTGGAGAGTTGAACTTCACCTGCTAAATGTAGTTTATAGCTCATCAATAATTTGTTGATGACGGCTGGATAATGTGAAATTGATTCTAGTACCTGACGGGTACCTTCTTCAATACGCTTGGCAATAGCAATTTCGCCACGCCGTGTCAACAATTCAACTGTGCCCATTTCGCGCATGTACATGCGTACGGGATCAGTGGTGCGGCCCAGTTCATCTTCCACTGAGGTCAATGCTGCAGTGGCTTCTTCCACGGTTTCATCATCGCGTTCAACGGTGTTTTCGCTCAAGATTAAGGTGTCGCCATCTGGTGGGGTTTCGTATACTGAAATGCCCATGTCGTTAATCATACTGATGATGGTTTCAACTTGTTCTGGGTCAGTAACGTCCGTAGGCAGGTAGTCATTTACCTCGGTATAGGTGAGATAGCCCTGTTCCTTGCCTAATGCAATTAATTTTTTAATTTGTGATACTTGTTCCGCGCGATTCATGTCCATGGTGTCACCTAAATGATTACGTCGGTTATCGACAAGAAGGTGGAACATTCTATCGATAACCGTATGATTTGTCTATCTTCTTCGTGTTTTGATTGTGTTCAAAACCCAAAGAGACGTAGATATTAAGTGTAGACGTTATTTTTTATTTCGTTGTAACAATTTTGCTAAATTTTGTTTTTCTGCTTCAGAAAGCCCGCGAGACTTGGATTGTTCAATCAAATAATCAAGAGAAGAAGCGGCCGTTTGGCCAGACAATTTTTTCAAAACATCATTCAGCTCGGAAATTACATCGCCTTGTTGTGCAGGATGATTAACCGCGGCGAGTTGTGCTAGGCGTTGACTGGTGTTGGGATCTGGCCATTGTTGCAACAGGTTTCCGGTGGTGTTTGGCTTATATTTTTTGATAATATTCAAAAGGTTATTTAGTAATGCCACGTCCGTGTCATTGGTTGGTGGTAGCATTGGGACCACCAGTTCAAAGCCAATTTCTGGTTTTTGTAATAGATGTACCATGGCTTGCTCGGCCAGTGATAACCGTGCTGGAGTGGGAATTGACTTTTCTGTAGGTTCGCTGGTTTTTAATAAATTTTTACTGATCTGCGCGTCGGATAATTGAGTGATGCGACTCAGTTCCGCCTTAAGTAAAGTGGCATAAGCGCCTTCTGGAATGCTCTGCCAGTAGGGTTGTATCAAGGATAAAAATTTGGCTTTTCCTTCCAAAGTGATGATATCGACTTGTTGTTTTAAATGATTCAACAAAAAATCCGTTAAAGACAATGCTTCAGAATATCTCGCCTCAAAGGCAGCTTTACCTTCCTTTTGCACCAGCGAATCGGGATCTTCACCATCGGGTAAAAACAAAAAACGAATGCGACAGCTCCCATTCATAATCGGCAGAGCTGCTTTTAACGCACGCCAAGCGGCTTCACGGCCCGCATTGTCGCCATCAAAACAAAAAATTAAATTATCACAATAGCGCAATAAAATTTTCAGATGGTACGCCGTAGTTGCTGTGCCCAATGTTGCCAATGCATAATGAATGCCCGCTTGTGCCAGGGCAATGACATCCATATAACCTTCAACAATCAAGAGTTGTTGAGGGTTGGTCAGGGTTTGTTTCGCTTCATAAATGCCATATAGACCATGGCCTTTTTGAAATACCGGGGTTTCTGGCGAGTTTAAATATTTCGGTTGTTCCTCCGGATTTATCACCCGACCGCCAAAGCCGATGGTGCGGCCACGGCTATCGCGGATCGGAAACATAATGCGTTGACGGAAACGATCGTAGAGACGATTTTGTTCGTTTTTGATCAGCAGGCCGGCTTGTAGCAGGGCGTCTTGATCAGCTTTGGTTTTGCCCAGGGCTTGCATCAAATTATCCCAGCCTGACGGGGCCAGACCGATGCCGAAGGCTTGCACCGTTTGGCCAGTCAGTCCGCGTTTTTTCAAGTATTCAATCGCGGCTTTTCCTTCGGGATGATGGGTGAGTTGCCAGCGAAACAAGCGTTGGGCAGTAGCTAAATGATCATACAAAGTTTTCTGTTGTGGTGCCGATACTTGGGGTGAGTGAGCGTTGGGTTTTTCATACGGTACTTCAATACCAAAGCGTTTTGCCAGTTCTTCGATGGCATCGACAAATTCTAACCGTTCATGTGCCATCAAAAACCCAATGGCATTACCATGCGCGCCGCAGCCAAAGCAATAATAAAACTGCTTGGCCTGGTTCACCGTAAACGAAGGCGTTTTTTCCTGATGAAACGGGCAACACGCCATATGATTGGCGCCTTTCTTTTTCAACATGACAAACTGTCCAATCAAGTCGATGATGTCGACGCGGGAGAGTAGGGTGTCAATAAAATGTTGTGGGATTTTGCCGGACATGGGTATTCAGGTCAGTTGTGTTGAGGGGATCATACCATGTTTAGGTGAATGGGTTGAAGCAATTAACCAAATCGTTTCTTAATCAGTTGACTGACTATCGCCATATCAGCACGGCCTTGGGCTTGGGGTTTGACCAGTGCCATTACTTTACCCATATCTTGCAGGGTGGTGGCTCCTGATTGCACAACAGCTTGTTCGATGATGCTATTAATTTCAGCATCGGTGAGTGCTTGGGGCAGGAAGTCTTGAATCACCTTTACTTCCGCCATTTCTTGCGCGACTAAATCATCCCGTTTGGCGGCTTGGAATTGTTGAATGGAGTCGCGGCGTTGTTTGAGCATTTTGTCGAGAATGACTAAGATATCTTGATCAGTGAGCTCAACGCGTTCATCGACTTCTTTTTGTTTCATCGCAGATAAAATCAGGCGAATGGTGCCTAAACGTCCTTTATCTTGCGATTTCATCGCAGTTTTCATCGCTTCGGTGAGGGTGGTTTTCAATGGGGAGCTCATGATGATGGCCTCGACTGGATGGATAATGGGGATGTTCTGGATCGTAATCAAAAAGGCACTCCGAAGAGTGCCTGGCGATTAAGCTTTACTGCTGCTATACGAGCTGTCACCGCGCGACATTTTTTTCAAATGGCGCTTGACCGCTGCGGCTTTCTTGCGTTTACGCTCTGTTGTCGGCTTTTCATAGCTTTCACGAGCGCGCAATTCGGCCATAACACCGGCTTTTTCGCATGAGCGCTTGAAACGACGCAGGGCGACGTCAAACGGCTCGGTGTCTCTTACGCGAACTGATGGCATGCTTTCTCACCTACCTTATTATTTTCTTTGCCAGGTTAAAATTCGAAACGAGGTGACATTGTACCTGAAGGATGGGTGAGATACAATGAATCTTTGGAAATAGGATAGGGTATGCGGGTATTAGGCATCGAAACTTCCTGCGATGAAACCGGTGTAGCGGTCTACGACACTGACCATGGCTTGCTGGCGCATGTGTTATTTAGCCAAATTGAATTGCATGCCGAATATGGGGGGGTGGTGCCAGAATTAGCCTCGCGGGATCATGTGCGTAAGACCATTCCTTTAATCGAACAGGTGCTCGAGCGGGCAGGGTTAAAAAAAACCGATATCGAGGGCATTGCTTATACCTCGGGTCCTGGGTTGCAAGGGGCATTGATGGTTGGCGCAGCGATTGGCCAAAGTTTAGCCATGGCATTAAATATTCCAGCGGTTGGGGTGCATCACATGGAAGGGCATTTGCTGGCGCCGATGTTGGAAGCGAATAAACCCGAATTTCCGTTTGTGGCGTTGCTGGTGTCTGGTGGGCATACGCAATTGGTGGCCGTGCAAGAGTTGGGTCGCTATGAATTGTTGGGGCAATCGATTGATGATGCGGCAGGTGAAGCATTTGATAAAACCGCGAAAATGATGAGCTTGCCGTATCCTGGTGGTCCTGCGTTAGCGAAATTGGCAGATCAGGGTAAGCCCGGTAGATTTGTATTTCCACGACCAATGACCGATCGTCCTGGTTTAGATTTTAGTTTCAGCGGGTTAAAAACCGCGGCACTCAATGCCTATCAACAATCGGATAAAGCTGAGCAAACCAAAGCCGATATCGCCTGTGCGTTTCAGCAGGCAGTGGTGGATACGCTCATCATCAAATGTACCCGAGCCTTGCAGCAAACTGGCTTGAAACGGTTGGTCATTGCCGGTGGCGTCAGTGCTAATTATGCGTTGCGTCAAACACTGGATCAATTGGCGCAGCAAAAGGGGTGGCAAGTGTATTATCCCAGCCTACCCTTTTGCACGGATAATGGTGCGATGATCGCCTATGCGGGTGCGATGCGGCTGTTACAATCAAAAAATATTAATCTTGAGATCATGGTGAAACCTCGCTGGCCTTTGACCGACTTGGTGTTGAGCGGAAGTTAAAATTTGCTCATTTTTCTGTTGCGAATTTTAAAAAACCTGATACATTTGCCATTGTTTGGTACAAAGGAAATTCATATGGCGAAGCTGGATTATAAAGCTCTATATTCAAAATTAACCGGAAGCACCTTGGAAAAGGTCAAAGCGTTTATTAATAAACATCATGCGAAATGGGATGTGGAAGAATTTGACGGTATGATCAATGACGTGCTGCAGGCAGAATCAAGTACGCCTGAAGATGTGGTTGATATTTTAGCATTGATTGTTGAACAACAGGGTGGAAATCCTGAATTTAAACGCGCTTTTTTTACTTTGAAAGCAGAGGTAATTAAATCTACCCATCGTTCAATACCCCCGGTTGTGGTAGTGACTCCCGATATTATTCTACCCATAGAAGATGTCGACGTCGATGATGAATAGAGTGTGGTATAAACACTCTACATTGCTCTGGCCATTAGTGCCATTTTCCTGGGTATTTTGTGCGATTTCTGCTTTACGTCGCTGCTATTATCAAAAAAAATCTTCTAAGATTTGCTATCCTGTTCCCATCATTGTTGTTGGCAATATTGTGGTTGGGGGAAGTGGTAAAACGCCGTTGATTATTGCCTTGGTAAAATATTTAAAGCAGCAGGGATATGAACCGGCGGTGATCAGTCGTGGCTATGGCGCTCATCCCTCACAATTTCCACATCGGGTGTTGCCAGATCAGGATCCTGCAATAAGCGGTGATGAGCCCTTATGCATTGCCCGTGCGACTGGCTGCCCAGTTATTATTGACCCTAAACGTACCCGTGCCATTGACGATGTTTTGAAGAATACTTCCTGTAATGTGATTCTGAGCGATGATGGTTTGCAGCATTATAAAATGCCACGTGATATTGAAATCGTGGTGATTGACGGTCAGCGCCGTTTAGGCAATGGTTTTTGTTTACCGGCCGGGCCCTTGCGCGAACCGGCGTCGCGATTAAAGACTGTCGACTTTGTGGTGAACAATGGTGGCACATTATGCCCTGGGGAGCAGGGAATGTCATTGCAACCCATTGATTTTGTTAATATAAAAAAACCATTCGTTTCGCTAAATTGGAAAAAATTGAGCGATCAAATTATTCATGCAGTCGCGGGAATTGGTAATAATAATCGATTTTTTAATCAGTTGCGTGAATTGGGTTGCGAGATCCTCGAACATTCATTCCCCGATCATTATGCGTATAAAAGAGAAGACTTCGACTTTGATGATCAATTAGCAGTGGTGATGACCGAGAAAGATGCGGTAAAATGTAAGGCGTTCGCAGAGGACAATTGGTGGTATTTGCCAGTGGAAGCAAAATTGGAAGAAACTTTTTTAAAAGCGTTGTTAGAAAAATTAGTTCAAAGGAAAAGCCATGGATAAGAAATTGTTGGAAATTTTGGTATGTCCGGTTTGCAAAGGTATTTTGCAATACCATCAGTCACAACAAGAGCTGTGGTGTCGTGCCGAGAAATTGGCGTATCGCATTGTTGATGATATTCCGGTGATGCTGGTCGATGAGGCGCGTAAATTAAGGTTGGAAGAACTTGATCATGGCTAGACGCATCATCATTCCGGCGCGTTATGCGTCAACGCGTTTGCCGCAGAAAATGTTGCTTGATATTGCGGGCAAACCGATGTTGCAGCATGTGTGGGAAAAAGCGGTTTCTTGTCAATTTGACAGTGTGTTAATTGCGACGGATGACCAGCGTATTGCCAATGCTGCGCAGACTTGGGGTGCAAACGTGTGTATGACTGATATTAAACACTCCACCGGAACGGATCGCTTGGCTGAAGCATTCGAAAAAATGGGGTATGCCAAGGAGGATGTGATCGTCGGGGTGCAAGGTGATGAACCATTGATTCCAGTCGAGAATATTGTTCAAGTAGCAAAAAACTGCGAACGTCATCCAGATGCGGCAATGGCGACGTTATGTGAACGTATGACACAATTAAAGGATATTATGGATCCTAATATTGTGAAAGTGGTGCGCGATAAAAATGGTTATGCCATGTACTTTAGCCGTGGGCCGATTCCGTGGGATCGTGCAAAATTCCCCGCTGAATTGCCGGCACAAATGGATAACCTTCAGCATATTGGTATTTATTGCTATCGCGGTGCATTTCTACATCGTTATGCTAATCTGGAGCGTAGCCCGTTGGAGCAGATTGAAGCATTAGAGCAACTGCGCGTGCTGTGGCATGGCTTGAAGATTCATGTCGATATTGCCGGTACTCACAACCCCCCTGGCGTGGATACGCAAGAAGGGTTGGAGCGGGTGAGAAAGTTATTCTTTTTTATCTGAAACGCTAACTTCCTGTACTTCAAACTGCTTCACGCTTTTTTGCTTGGGCAGTAGGCTTTGTTGTTGCGATTCCACCACCTGCATGGGTGCGGCATTATGCTTTGCCAGTTTTTCGCGGGCTTGTTCCAGTGAAAAATCAGTGGTTTGCACCACTTCCTGAATCTGCATTTTGCCCACAGTGCTGCGTGGCGCTTTTGGTGCAACAGGCGCTGCAGCTGATGGCGTAAATGCTGCTGGTGCAGTGGTTTTAACTGGTGGGGTGGTTAAAATCTTTTGCACTTTAGGTGCAGCAGGTGCTGCATTTACAGTGGTTGTCGGTACATGATCGACATGCGCTGGCGCCAGTGGCAGTTGTTGTTGCTCAGTGGTTCTCGGTGCTGTATCACGGTTACGTGGTGGTCTAGGGGTCCGCTCGCGCTGTTGCTGTGGTTGTTGATCCGCAGCTACGCTACCTGGTTGAGCATTGTCTGCTGGTTTGCGACGTTGTTCATTCGGTTTGTTGCGATTGTTGCGACCTTGGTTTTGCCCCTGACTTTGTTGTCCTTGACCTTGTGGTTTTGGCGCGCCATCACGAGTTTGTCCACCTTGAACGGGTTTTTCGCCTGCCGGTTTGTTACCTCTGGGTGGTTGATTTTTACCATCCGCTGATCGAGGGCGACGTTGGCTGCCTTGATTAGGGCTGGGGTTTCTATTTTTACTTGCTTCTGGTTTTGCCGTTTTTTGTTCTGCTTTATTCACTTCAGTGTCATTGCTGGCAAACAACGCTTTGATTTTGCTAAACAACCCTTGTGGTTTTTTGACCTCTTTATTCTTGCTGACGGCTTGGGTATTGGCGCCACGAATCGGTGCTGCTTCAACATTGACCATTTTTACCAAGGGTTCTTCCGCGGCTTTTGGTGGTGTCAATAATGCTTCGATTGTGTCGGTAGAAGCGCTGATTAGTAGATTATGGCTTTCTTCGCTAACCATTTTATTGGTGCGGCGTTTTAGGTCATAGTTGGGAGTTTCCATATGCGGATTGGGAATCAACAAAATGCGTATGCCATGTTGTTTTTCCAATTGATGAATATCATCACGTTTTTCATTCGACAAATACGCTGCGATGGTTAAAGGTAATTGTAAAATCAATTCGGTGGTGCCCGCTTTTGAAGCTTGCTCTTTGATCAAGCGCAGCATCGATACCACTAAAGATTGCACGTCGCGAATCACGCCTTGGCCATTACACCGTGGGCAGACTTTTTCTACGCCTTCCGCCAAGGAGGGGCGTAAGCGTTGGCGTGACATTTCGAGTAATCCAAAACGGGATATTTGACCCACTTGCACGCGCGCCCGATCGGGTTTGAGTGCGGCGGCCAAACGTTCTTCGACTTTGGTTTTGTTGGCGTTTTCCATCATGTCAATAAAGTCGATGACCACCAGACCGCCCAAATCGCGTAACCGCAACTGACGTGCAATTTCATCGGACGCTTCCAGGTTGGTTTGTAGTGCAGTGGCTTCGATGTCATCCGCTTTCGTGGCGCGTGCCGAGTTGATGTCGATGGAGGTTAATGCTTCGGTGTGGTCAATCACGACTGCGCCACCTGATGGCAGTGTCACTTCGCGTTGATACGCCGTTTCAATTTGTGATTCAATGCGGTATTTGGTAAATAAGGGAATTGGATCGTTGTAGAAATGCAAGCGCGTAACAAAGTCTGGGCGGAATTGCTTCACATGGTGCAACACGCGGTTATAGACTTTTTCATTGTCGAGGATAATTTCGGAAATTTCTTCGCGCAGATAATCGCGCATCGAACGTAAGATTACATCAGATTCTTGATAGATCAGAAATGGTGCCTCTTTGCTTTCGGCGCCTTTAATAATGGCATCCCACAATTTCATCAGGGCGCGTAAGTCCCATTCTAATTCTTCCGGTGAGCGACCCATACCCGCGGTGCGCACAATCACACTCATTTCTTTGGGGATTTCCAAGCTGTTGAGTACGTTTTTGAGCATTTGACGTTCATCGCCTTCAATGCGACGGGAAATGCCGCCAGCATTGGTGTTGTTGGGCATTAGCACCAAGTAACAACCGGCTAAGGTAATATAAGTAGTAACCGCAGCGCCTTTGTTGCCGCGTTCTTCTTTTTCAATTTGAATCATTAACTCTTGGCCTTCGCGCAGGGAGTTTTTGATATCGTTCTGGCCGCCGCGACCGGTAAAGTATTCCGGGGCGATTTCTTTCACGGGCAAGAAGCCGTGGCGTTCTGAGCCATAATCCACAAATACCGCGTTTAAACTGGGCTCAATGCGCGCAATTTTGGCTTTGTAAATATTGGCTTTTTTCTGCAGCCGACTTTGCATTTCGATATCAAGATCAATCAGACGATTATCTTCAGTCAGCGCTACGCGGGTTTCTTCAGCCTGCGTGGCATTAATAAACATTTTTCTTTTAGACATGTTCGCACTTCCATTGGTTGTGCGTATTGGCATAGCAAGAGATGTGGGTTAACCAGTTGTGCAGGAACCATCACTTCGGTCAGAAAAATTCTGGCGAAGGGGTGAATTGATCAGTGTAGAGGAGGTGTGTTTACTGTGTCTCATAATGGTTGTTAACTGATGTTATTCAAAATTCCTGGTGCTGCGGGTTAAACGACATATTGTATGGCAATGACGCGTTCGTTAATATTATTGCCAAGTAAATCGGCGGTGGCAGTGCTTTTTGAAATGTCACTCACTGTGATCCAGGGCCGTAAAACTTGTGAGCAGGGATGCACTCTCATGCAAAATTACACTACTCTGAGGAGCATGTTAGCAGGACGCGGGGGAAACTTCAAGAGAAATGATTTTTTTAAATAATTTTTCTGAGAAAAAAGTATGATACAATTCCTAAGAATTAAATCAGATGGAGTGAATGCCACATGTCAATATCAATCAAAAATGTTAATCTCATCGGCCTGGCTGTTGGCCTTGCGCTTTCAGCCAATATTTATGCGGCTACGTCAACCGTAAATCCAGTTCCGGCGATGGCGGGGTATTTTCCAATTCAGATTCAAAATAATATCGGCAGTGGTGCTACGGTGCAGGGGGTAACTAATGTTTATCTGTTGTTCACTGGTAAGCAAATGAATTCTCCTAATCCACAATGTTTATTGCAATTACCTAAAACACCCGATTCCAGTATCGCTGGTTATAATGCCTGGGTCGCGACGTGTGATAATATCAGCATGAGCACCAGGGCGGCGGACTTTTCCTATAGTATGGCAAGCCTGCAACCCAATGTAGGGGAGCCAGTAATTATTTATGTTCCCAATATGATCAGTGGTCGTGCATTTGTGTCATTAAATTATCCATTGGATATTCCTATGACGCTAGCTGCAGACGGTACTGTGAGCATTCAGGCACCGAGCCTTTCCAATACCGCCGATGGTAACTATAATTTGATCTATGACAAATTTGAATATACCTATGATAATACGAATACATTCTGGATTGACACCACTTCAGTTGATGATTTTGGTTTGCCGATTGCGTTGGCCTATACTGACCTTACCACCCATGTTACTCAGAACAATGGATATACCGGACAAACTCGTCATCATATTATCCATAGCATTGAAAATATTTTAGATAATTCAGGCAATAGCGATTGGTCGAGTCTGATAGTAACCAGTGTTGATCAATACAAGACGATATTGCGGATTGATGCGCCCAATACCTCGCCGACTTTTAATAATAACTATCTTACCTCATCAACTGGATTTAATTATCTGAATACGTTGAGCAGCTATTACAGCAATCCGGCCAATGCGATTACCATTGATTGCAGCGAAGTGGATGCCAAGAAATACCCAGAGTGGGTGCAATTAGGCAGTGGCACCGATCCTAACGCGTACGTATTTACCGGTTCTGTGAACCAAGCGGGTAAATGGGTGTTTAACAATGCGCCTGCCACGCCAGCAGACAGCATGGCGGTGACGATTGATTTGAATCAAGCGACTTCCGGCGACTTTTTTGGTCCAGGACAGGTGCCGTTGGATACGCCAGATGGCACCGTGCGTAGTGTGATCGTGAAATACATAACCTCGGCGTTTTCAGTTGGCTTCCTGCCGATGGCGGGTGATTTGAATGCCAGTTACTTTGAAAACAATAAGAGTACTTACTACACGCCAAATACCGTTCTATCCGGTAAAGCCTATGTTAAATCGGCCTATGCGCCGGGTGAGGGTCCCTGGTTTGATTTGTACGCGCAGGCTATTCATAAAACCTCAGCCAATCCGGTTTATGCCTTTGCGTTTGACGATGTGTTGAAACAGGATGGTACGATTTCGGTAAATAACAATAGTCCGGGGGCGACGGTTGAGCCTGTGTTGATTACCTTTGGTGATGTGGGTGATCTGCATGTGCCAGCGCCAGGGCCTAATTATAATGAATACCCGCATGCGAATAACGTATTTGCGGCGCAAAAGGTTACCTTGACCAATGCTAGTTGTACTACCAGCAGTTGTACCATGACGGTTAATTGGACTAATCCTAAGGGTCAAGATGGCTCGGTTAAGTACTTTGCATTACCAACGCCTTCACCGGTCGCAACGAGTGTGGTCTTTACTGCGCCATCGTTTGAGCTTGCGGATAGCACGGCTACCTCGCAAACCATTACCTTCCCGCTGAGTCCTAAGCAAGTGCCTGCTCCGGTGCTTGTACAAGCCTCGGTTTATGCGTGCATTCCCAGTGATACAGCGAGTGTCAATCGATACGAGTGCCCTAATGCATTGAATAAGTATATCGGTGGACACCAAATGCAGGGTGCATCTTCTCCTGCGCCTAATTTGCAGTTACAAGCAGTGACAATTACGGGTTACGGTACTGGGTTTACCTGTGGTGCTACCAGTTGTGCGTTGACGGCGACCTGGACGATTCCAAAAGGCCAGCCTTCGAGCGCAGTTTATTACATTAACCCAATCGGTAATACCAAGGCTTCAATGCCCGATATCATGTCAGGACAATCTTTGGGCAGTGGTAGTAGTGGTACCTTAACTTTGCCGGTGGCAGATGTGAATCAGCCAGCAGGACAGATTGTCGTATCGACCTGTGCCAATGAGCAGGCGGTTGGTAAAGAATGTCCAAGCAGTGCCAATAGTTATAATGCTTCAAGCACTGTAGGCTCGGTGCCGTTCCCAGTCAATTAAGGAATGTTGACGAAACAGAGGTGCGATGATTCGCGTCTCTGTTTTTTCGGTTTATTTTGACTTTCACCAGTAATATCGGTATTATCCGCGCCCTATGATGCCAGAACAACGATTACCCCTTACCATCGATCCACTGCGTTATGCCAAAGCACGTCGTGAATTGGCTGGTACGGTTGCGTTTGCGCAAATGCCACGGTTGGCAGAAATGTTGTCCGCGACCGAAGGTCTGGCGCAGGTGCAGATGAGCTTTTTATTTGACGAAGAGCATCGCACGGTGGTAAAGGTGTGTGTGCAAGCAACGTTGCCATTGATCTGTCAGCGTTGTATGCAAACGGTGCAATACCCTGTTGATGTGACGGCAGCGTTGTGTCCCGTCAACGACGAAGCAGAAGCCGCGCTGTTGCCGGAACACTACGAGCCAGTGGTGTTGACGGATGAGCAGTGCTCACCGTTGAATATGGTTGAAGAGGAATTATTACTGAGCATTCCGCTGGTTCCGGTGCATCATGATAAGGATTGTGCTTTAGGTCAAAATCAGGCATACTATGCCGCTGAGCCTGTTGTCTTGGATCAAGACCCTTTGGATCGACACCATCCTTTTGAAGTACTGGCGCAGTTGAAAGGTAAAAAATAAGAATTAGGAGACTGAAATGGCTGTTCAAAAATCTCGCGTGACCCGTTCCAGAAGAGGTCAGCGCCGCTCACACGATGCGTTGCAAGCCCCAACGCTGACGGTAGACGCCAAAACCGGCGAAACTCATCTGCGTCACCACGTATCGCCAAACGGCATGTATCGTGGTCGCCAAATCGTGCGTGTTGCAGACAAAGAGTAATCAGTACTATCATGGTAGGCCCAATTCGGATTGCCATTGACGCGATGGGTGGGGATCATGGAGTTGAATCCACGGTTCCTGCGGCGATTCATGTCATTAAAAAATACCCTGACCTCGAATTAACTTTAGTTGGCAATGAAGCACAACTCAAGCGTATGTTGCGCAAACGCCGTATGCTCGATTATCCGCGTTTGAAAATAAAGCACGCGTCTGAGGCGGTCGAGATGGATGAATCGCCGAGTTTGGCGCTACGTAATAAAAAAGATTCTTCAATGCGCGTCGCCATTAATTTGGTCAAAGACGGCGAAGCCGATGCCTGCGTCAGTGCAGGTAATACCGGTGCGCTGATGGCCACGTCACGTTTTGTGTTAAAAACCATTGCAGGAATTGATCGCCCAGCGATTGTTTATGCCATGCCAGGGATTGACGCCAAAACCGGTGGTCGTGCCACTACCTATATGTTGGATCTGGGTGCCAATGTCGAGTGCACCGCAGAACATTTGTTTCAATTTGCAGTGATGGGTTCGGTATTATGCCAAGCCATTGGTGGTATTGAGCATCCGCGTGTGGCGTTGCTCAATATTGGCGAAGAGGAAATGAAAGGCCTCGATAATATTAAAGCAGCGGCGAAAATGCTGACCGAATCCAAGTTGGTTAATTATGTCGGCTTTGTCGAAGGCAATCATATTTTTGGCGCCAGTGTCGATGTGATTGTGTGCGATGGCTTTATCGGTAATGTTGCGCTGAAAACCGCAGAAGGCGTGATTAAATTTCTCAGCGGCATTATCAAAGGCTCGCTGAATTCCTCTCTATTAAATAAGATCTGTAAAATTTTTGCCTTACCGATTCTATTAACGATTAAAAAACGCATCAATGTCAAAAGTTATAACGGTGCTTCTTTTCTTGGATTGAAAGGCGTGGTCATTAAAAGTCATGGTGGTGCAGATGCAGAAGCATTTACCAGTGCTATCGAAGTGGCCATTCACGAAGCGAAACAGGACGTTCCTAATAAGATTCGTGCACAGCTAGAATCGATCTTGGGCCAAGAAGAGAAAAAAGATGCCAGTCAAGATTAGCGGTACCGGCAGTTATCTGCCAGAGCGCATCGTTGATAATCACGAAATTGCCACCCGGGTTGAAACCTCGGATGAATGGATTCGGCAACGCGTAGGTATTATTGAGCGTCGTATCGCCTCTGAACAGGAAACCTGTGCTTTTATTGCCACCGCTGCGGGTCAAAAAGCGCTGGAAGCTTCGGGTATTTCCGCCGATCAAATTGGCTTGGTGATTGTAGCTACATCAACTTCCGATTATATGATGCCGAGCATGGCCTGTGCTGTGCAGGCAAACTTGGGTATTCCAGATTGTACCGCTTTTGATGTCAACGCGGCTTGTTCTGGATTTGTCTATGCTGTCACGGTGGCCAAACAATTTTTAGACAATGGTTCTGTGCAACATGCTTTAGTAATTGGTGCAGAACGCATTTCGCGAATTCTCAACTGGGAAGATCGGGGTACCTGTGTTTTGTTTGGTGATGGTGCTGGCGCAGTGGTGTTAAGTGTTGATGCAGAACCGGGCATTATCGCCACGCATTTGCATTCTGCGGGCCAATATCGTGATTTGTTGTACGTGCCTAATAGCCTGTCACCACAACCGTTTCAAAAAGAAGTGCCGGACTCGCATTTGACCATGGAAGGCAATAAAGTGTTTAAATTTGCCGTCAGCATGTTGGAAGAAGTGGTGGAAGAAACCCTGCATAAAAATAATATCAGTAAAGACCAGATTGATTGGCTGATTCCGCATCAAGCCAATGAGCGCATCATTACCGCGACTGCCAAAAAATTAGGTATGTCGATGGATAAAGTCGTGCTGACGTTGCCGTACCATGGCAATACTTCCGCAGCGTCCATCCCCTTGGCACTCGATACCGCAGTGCGCGATGGTCGCATCAAACGCGGTGATTTATTATTACTCGAAGCATTTGGCGCTGGATTTGTCTGGGGTGCGGTGTTGGTAAAATATTAAGCACTTTATTTATAAACGGTTACTTTGTATATCGTGTATGCTATTTTTTTATAATGAGGTTCCAATTCCAAGGCTCAGCTGCCAACGCGGACCCGCTACGGTGAGTGCTCTGGCGAGATAAGCGCGTATCGGTCCAACGGGGGTTTGCCAACTGATGCCAAATCCAGCGTCTTGTTGTGGTGCAACGTGTTGCCAGCTGTTGAAAGCATTACCAACATCGTAAAATAAAATGCCACTCAGTTTATCAAGCAGGTGTTGTTCAAAATTGAATTGGCTGACCCACAAAAATTTACCCCCCGTCAGTTGACCGGCATTGTTTTCAGGGGCGACGGTTTGGTATTGAAAGCCACGTAAACTATCGACACCACCGGCATAGAAGCGCAAGGTGGGGGCGATACTTTGAGGATTGCTAACGCTGATCCCACCCAAGGTGTTATTGACAAAGAAACGGTTGCTTGGGAGTAACTGATGTGCGTAATACAACGAGCCAACAGCTTTGCTGAAGGTGGCGTTGGATAATGGGTTGGCAACGGAGCCTGTGAGATTAAGCGTGGTCATTAGGCCTTGATCCCAGTAAGGAAGTTGAGTTTTGTTGGTATAGGTGATGTCGACAGCAGGCATTAAGTATTGATCATGTTCTGTCGTTGAATTAGCTTGAGTATTGTAGCTCACCAAATTTTGGGTTAAGCCATAACCGTATTTCCATTGATTGACTTGATGGACGTGATACACGCCGAACAGTGTTTCACGGGCGTCGTAAGCCGTTAAATTGGTAAAGCTCTGTGACGCATTGATGCTGGTGTAGTCTGTCATCGGATTGCCACCGGGAATAACATAACTGGTTAAAAATCGTGAATAGGCTTGTGAGATTTCTAATTCAGAGGTGAAATATTGCCCGGTATCGGTGATGTGGCGTAATTTCCAGCCCAGGAGTAAGCGGGGGCCGGTATCGGTGCCATAGCCACCACCCAGAGTATATTGCTGTGGCAGGGTGGGGGTTAGTTCGGCAATCAACGGAACAGCTTTTGTAGTGGTATCGGGGGTTGCATTTAAATTAACCGAGCTAAAATAACCACTGCGGTCTAAATTGCTTTGTAGTTGATCCAGTGCTTTCCTACTGTAAGGTTGACTGGGGGTGATTGGATTAAAACGTTGCAGAAAATCTGTGCGGAAGGTGGGTTTACTTTGTTGCAACGTAATGGTGCTAAAATGGTACTGCTCACCAGTGGCTAACGTCAATAAAATAGTGGCTTGCAAGGTTGAAAGGTCAATGCGGATCTGGTGCGTTGTTAGTCGTGCGTCAAAATAACCATTCGCTGTTGCAGTATTGAGTAGCGCGTTTTTAAGGGTAGTGTATTGGTCGTGACTGAGGGGTTGGTTTAAGGCGATGGCATTGGCGTTGATTGTTTGTTGAAATACAGGGTTCTCTTTGCCTGTGCCTTCAATCAGCACATTGACCGTTTTGACCAGCACTGGTTCACCAGGTGTGACGTGATAAGTGATCACCCAGGGGTTATAAGTGACTGATATACTGATGGTGGAACGATAATAGCCAAAGGGTTTGAGCGCTTGCTTAAGTTGATTCTGTCCTTGTTGTACCAGGACATATAAGGCGATATTAGAGAGTTTTCCCAGATTTTGGTTGGTACTGATGTTGACGCTATTTTCAACGGTTGTCGCGATGGCTTTGGGTAGCCCCTCAAAAACAATGGTGGGTGCTTCTGCCGCATAAAATGAGCCAGAGAAAATCATTAATAGTAGTAATAACCATTTGCGATGCATCACGATACCGCATCCCCAACCATCAGCATTGTGTTATTGTAATCGATTATGCTGGGGAAGGTGGAGTAGTATTATCCATTTTATTTTGAAAACAGGCTAAAAACCCCTTGTTTGATAAAGGATGACTAGGAGGTGTTTTATTATTTTTTGGGCCAAAACTTAATTCTGCCAATGTGCGAATACCAAACCACAGTAACTCTTCTCGATCTGGCAGTTCATTGACTCGAATCGTTGGCCACTGCAGTGCTTCATTGATGTGTTGGTGTGTTTTGCCTAGCTGGCGTCCAATATCCGGTGATAAGGGAATTAAGTATCCATATTCGGTTTTTAGCGCACTAATGTGTTGAATGATCTGTTGATGATGCATTAAAATTTTAGCCGCATCCCAATTATCTTGGTGAATTGCCAGCAAGAAAATAATTGCATTTTTAAGAGGGGCTTTGTCGATATCATTCACCATTTTTTTGCTGCTCTTTGCATGAGAGGAATTGATGATATCTGTTTTAAGGAAATATAAAAATTACTATATTTGCGGGGCTTTTTAGCCGCTAAATTATTGAGGCAAAAAATCAAATACGGGCAATACTGTTTGCTGTGGTTGTTGATAGATCAGCGATGAGAGTGAGGCAATCGGCTTTGACATGCGCCAGGCATGTTCTTGATCATCGTAGTATTCATCATAGCGATCAAACGCAGAATAACCCATTTTTTGATAGAAACGAATGGCTTTTCGATTGGTTTCACGCACCTCCAGTTGCATCACCGTGGCGCCGATCATTGCCGCTTCGCATTCCAATGCGCTCATTAATGCTTGTGCGGTGCCATTACCTTGGAATTCGGGTAGCACTGCCAGCGAATAGAGTCTGGCTTTAGGGCTGTTGGTACGCAACAGTGCCAATGCATATCCTTGTGGAACGCCATTAAGTTCGGCAATCAAAATAACATTGTTGGGGCGTTTAATAAAATCACGAAAACCACGACGGGTGATTTCTTGATGCTGGCCAAAACATCGATCTTCCATGTCAAATAGCGCCTCAACATCTTGTAAGGTGGCGTGGCGAGTGGTGGTCTGGCTCATGAGATCCTGTGTTGGATGAAGTGATCAACTGGAGAAGTGTGCCAAATTTATGTAGAAAGTGCAAATGGGTTTTTATTTTTTATTATTAATGGGTTCGATGTAATGTGCGTATTAGCCTCTCTCTTTTTTTTGTGTCATGATTTATGGGAGTCTTAGGGTTTTTTTATGTCTACATCGACTAATCCAAGGGAGATAATAAATGGCAAATGGTGCACCAGATCAAAAGGAAGAAGACAAAGAAGTTGTGTCGCCAGAAAAACCAATTAATACCAGCCGTACAGTCCTAGACACAGCAGCAATCGGTTTTGAAGATATGGCAAGAAATCGTGCTCATTTAGCACCACCAGAATTAAAAGGCATAGCAAAGGCGGGGCCAATGGTTGCTGCAACAATACTCACGGTAGCCAGCAATGTTTCAGCGGCAGAAGATAGAGGTTCAGCGCATTCTATCGCAGAAGGTATGGTAGATACTGCTCAAGATGCTGCGGTAAGATGGGGCGTTGAAAAAACAGCTACCTCTGTTGCTTCGGCGTTGGGCGTGCCTGTTGTTGGTCCTATCGTTGCAGCATCTGAAATTGTAGCGGATGTGGCTGATATTGTTAGGCCACATACTGATGCATGGAGAGAAAGATTGCGACATAAGCGCACCAAAGATTTTCCAGGCTCTTCGGAAACGATACCAGAAAAGTTGCTTGCGGTGCCTGGACAAATCGCTGATGGCAGAGCTGTGGTGCATGAAGTGGTTGCATCAGCGGGTGGTAAGGTTGTTGAATTTAGCGCTGTGACAGTAGGAGCATCTTTAACACAGGCAGACCAGTTAGACGATCAGATCGGGGCTTTTTGGACCCAACCTGCTGATCAAGAATTGCCGGTAAAAAAATCTGGCGTTAGCAAGCGTCAAAGAACGCTGGTAACAGATCCAGAGGTTGGTATACCTCCGCAACCTGAAAAAATAATACCAGATGAGTCTATGCCGGCAGTGGTAATTCATCGTTATCCGCTAAGGCATTTGGATGAAACGGTCAAATTGCCCGATATAGAGCCTTTTCAACCTAGCCATGACACTTCAGTGGCTTTTGGTTTGGCAGCCACAGGAGGGGTGGTTACTGTAGCGGCCAGCAAAACTTTTGCTAATGGCGTTACCATTGGCGCAGACGTTTCTTCAAAAAGTATTGGTATTGGTGTTTCTAAAAGCTTGACGAGTACTGAAGCAGCAGTGGGGGCTGCTGGAGCGGTAGTGGTTTATCTGGCGATCGAGACGTGGGATCTGGTTAACATTAATAAGCGATTTCCTTTTCCTCATTATCAGGAATTATCTGCCCAAGAGAAAGAGCAGCGGTTAACCCGTTTACTTCAAGACAATCGATTGTCACGAGAACAACTTACTGCTGCGGAAAAACTACAGTTATTTGAACAAATTCGCAAGGATGATCAAGCAACGCATAAAAGATTAGTTGAAATCCCCGCTTCTAGAGCAAAGAAAGACGCGCAGTGGCAAGGGGCTCCTTTTCTTGCCAATGTTTCACGTCTTTTGAGAAGCACCGGTTTGACGGATGTGGTAATAGAATCAGATTTGAAAAAACGTGAAGAAGAAGCATTAAGAAATAGAGAAGCAGCCCATCAAACCATTTCTAGAACGCTTGAAGGGGTGATCGAAAGAGCGCGAAAAAAAGCGCAAGCTGATGCTGAAGCTTTGGTTGACGCACAGAAACAAGCCAAAGCCAGAGCAGAAGCAATAGCCACCATAAAAAGAAAAGTGGATGAAGTGGCTGCAGCAAAAAGAAAAGCAGATGAGGCTGCTGCAAAAAAAGAAGCAGATAGAATTGAAAAAGTTAAACAAGCTAAAGCGCAAAAAATAGCGCTGAAACCAACGGTGTTAAGCCCACCGGTGGAATCTTTGAAACGTCCACGTAAAATGCTCACTGCTCTAGATAAGCAGCTCATTGACAGACACTTAGCGTCTGATGCTTCACTTAACCGTAAGCGAAGAATGATTGGAAGTGCGGTAGATGAGGGGATTATGGCCATTGGTCCAGAAACGGTAGTGCGGGAAACATTGCGTGGACTTGGTGTGGATGGTATTGAGGGGACGATGCGCTCGACCATTGGTGCTGTCGTTGATCACCTGCCTGAAGTACAAGGTAAGGGGCTTAAACGAATAGGCAGCGTTGGAGGTATGGTGTTTGGTGGAGTTGCTGGGACGGTTGGCGGTGCTGTTGCTGGTGGTGCTGGAGGTCTTGCTCTAGGGCTTGCTTTACAATCCGCAGGAGCGGTTGCTTTGGGCTCGGTAATGATGCTTAATCCCATTAGCCTGGCTGTGTTGGGAACTTTGGCAATTGCTGCTCCGCTGCTTTTAGGCGTAAAATACGGCGGCATTGCCGGTGGTGTGGGCGGCGCACATGCAGGGGAATTTGCCGGTAGGCATGCAGCAGCTGCTGTGGCAAATGTTCCAATGGCTGATGTTCGTAATGCTTTTCATGCTGCAGCGAGCCGTTGGATGGGAATCAAGGCGAATGGTCGGGCACGACGAAAAAATCAAGTACAACCTGTGCCTCGAGCGAAGGCGCGACGGAAAGTTAAAGCACCAACTAAGCTTCCCGTGGTTTTAGCAGTGCCAGATGATTTGTCCCCTGTTTTGACGCAACGTGTCCGGCTGTTGGGTTGTCGAATACAAGATAATGCGGGTAATGGAGATTGTCAGTTTGATGCTATAGCCGATCAACTTGAAAGATGCGGCATTCATCATACTGCAGAAGAATTACGTGCGATGGCTGCACGGCATATTCGAGCCAATCTTGATCGTTATGAGGAGTATATCGAGGGTAATCTTCCTTCTGATGAGTATCTCCGTCGGATTGAGATATTTGCTTGGGGAGATGAGCTAAGTTTAAGGGCGCTTTCACGTGAACTACAAGTCAACATTGTGGTGATTTCAGATCTTGCCGCAGATCAAGTGTTTCCCATGGATCATTTTATCATGATGCGCCAAGAGGAGGCGCAGCATACGCTATATCTAGGACATTACGCAGAGATGCATTATGTTTCTTTGGTGCGAAACCGTTTGAGAAACCCGTATGTCAATCAATTAACAGATACATTGGCACACACCGCAATAGACGACTTAGATGCGTTAGAGATTTTAAGAGTGGGTATCGCGCCTGAAAGCGCTGCGCCCCCACAATATGCGGTGGCTTTTTTGCGCACTAGATTTAAAGATGACTCCAAAGATGAAGATTATGTTCCGTAGGTCGAAACACATCAGTTGGAAATTTTTGTAATCACACCCCAAAGCCTTAACTTTTTTGCGGTTCTTTGTAAAATACGTTACACTCATCACAGACCAAGGATCAATAAGAAAGGTGCTTATGTCAGACTGTATTTTTTGTAAAATCATTAACAAACAAATTCCGGCAAAACTTATTTTTGAAGATGCTGATTTTATTGCGTTTAATGATATTCGCCCCAAAGCCAAAGTGCATGTGTTGGTGTTGCCGAAAAAGCATATTGAAAGTTTGGCGCATCAAGGGTCAGAAGATCTGCAATTATTGGGCAAGCTGACACAATTATTGCCCGTGATTGCCAGGCAGTGTGAATTAGAAGATGGCTTTAGAGTCGTTATTAACACAGGGTCTGGAGGTGGTCAGGAAGTGCCCCATTTGCATTATCATATTTTAGGTGGACCCAAGTTGCCAGGGTTATAAGGAGAAGCGATTATGTTACGAGTTCCCATGACGGTAAAAGGTGCAGAAAGTTTGCGGGCAGAATTACAAGAATTAAAAACCACGGTGCGTGCGAGGTTAAGTGCATCGATTGCCGAAGCGCGTGCCCATGGCGATTTAAAAGAAAATGCCGAATACCACGCCGCGCGGGAACAGCAAGGTTTGGTAGAGGCGCGGGTGCGCGATATCGAAGCAAAATTGTCGAACGTACAGATCATCGATATCACTGAAATTGAACATACTGGTAAAGTGATTTTTGGGGTGACGGTAGAGCTGTTGAATGTTGATACCGAAGAAACCGTGCGTTATCAAATTGTGTCAGAAGACGAGGCCGATGTAAAACTCAGTAAAGTGTCGGTGACTTCGCCGATCTCACGCGGACTGGTGGGTAAATTTGAAGGCGATGAAGTGGTGATTAAAACTCCAAAAGGTGATGTGATTTATGAAATTATTGCGGTTCATCACTTATAGGATTGGTATTGTGCTGTTGCCTGCGCTGCTGAGTGGCTGTGCGGGTAGCGTGTTTATTCCTTATCCTGATCATTTGCACGATACGCGTCAAGCCTTGTGGAAGGATCAGTTGCCGCAAGCGGTCAAAGCTGTTAATAAACAAGCGGGCGCGCAAAGCGTGCAGCTGGATCAAGCTGAGGTGGGGCGTGTCGAACAAATCGCTGAGCACTATCAACCGAGTATGGATGCTTACCAAAAAGCGTTGAATGAAGTCCAGTCGCAACAATTGGCGGCGAAAATACAAGTCACCAGCATTGCCAGTGATACTGCTTCAATTGCAGTGAATGACAACGTGATTCCCTATCGTTTGCAAGATTATGAAGTGGTGATGCTTTACACCGAACAGATCATGAACTATCTGGCACAAGGCGATTTACAAAATGCGCTGGTGATGGTTCGTCAAGCGAATGAAGAGCAGCTTTGGGTGAAGGAGCAATACCACAAAGAACTGTTGCAAGCACAACAAAAAGCCGATCAATCAGGCTGGAATTTTAATCCGGATGATCATGCGCAAGCATTTTCCAGTACCATGTCTGCTGCGGCATCGGTTAAGAACAGTTTTGAAAATGGCTTTTTATATTACCTTTCTGCGCTGGCTTATCAATCTTCAGGGGATTTGAATAATGCTTATGTGTCCCTCCAGAACGCGCTGAGCGTGGCTCCGGATAATCCTTATGTGCGACAACAAATCATGGATGTACTGTTGCAACGCGATGGCAGCAGCAGTTCTTTATTACCACAATATCAACGCAATTTTGGCTTGCCAGCGCCGACGTTACCGATCAATTCTGGTCAACTGGTGGTCGTGTATGAACAAGGCTTAGTGCCGCCGATCGAATCGATTAAAATTCCTTTACCAATTATTACCTCACAAGGGTTATCGCAAATTCAAACCTATACTTTCCCAATTTATAAAGCCAAGCCGTTTGACGTCAGGCCACTACAGGTCAATATTAACGGGGTAGGAGATTATCCAACGGCGATAGTTGCCAACATCAAAGGCATGGCGGCAAAATCGTTGAGCAATCGTTATTTGATGATTTTTGTGCGCGAGACTATTCGTTTTTTATCCAAAACTATTGTGACCCAGGCGGCCTATAATAGCAGCAATCAGGGTGTTAATTTGTTGGGATTGGTGTCGCAAATTTACAGTCTTGTGACCGATAACCCGGATCAGCGCAGTTGGCTGACTTTGCCGGATAATATTCAAGTGATGCAGCACTATATGGTGCCAGGCACTTATCAGGTTTCGCTTGGTGACGCTGGCCATCAGCAGGCCATTTCTGTTACTATTATGCCCAACCACACCGTTTTATTGTGGGTGATCCAAGTGGGGCAGACGTTTGTTGTGAAAAGCATTTCCCTTTAACCCGTAGGAGATTTTATGAAATATATCAAAGTATTAGGCAGTATTGGTTTGTTGGCAGCAGCAGTGGCGTTAGCAGGTTGTAGCACCAATTGTGTGGTGAGCAGTTATGCGCCCTATCAACCGTCGCAAACTCAAAAATTAGGGTCAATCTTTAGCACCAAAGTGTTGGTTACTAATACTGGCGGGATGGTGGTGGATGGTTTAACCAATGGCCGTGCCATGTTAACCAATAATACCGATAAAACTCAAAATGTGCGTTACCACTTCAACTGGAGCTCGCCTGATGGTTCGCCCCAAGGCGAAAATATGCCCTGGGTACCATTGGTCATCAGCCCTAACATGAGCCAAGTAGTTCAAGGTGTGGCGCCCAATCCACAAGCCACCAATTTCCAAGTTCAAATCTGTCGATAGGAGAATATGATGATGTCTATGATGAAAACGTTAAGTCTCAGTGCGATGATTGCCAGCGCATTGGCATTGGCAGGATGTAGCAGCAATCCTACCGTGAGTTATGTTGACCCTAATGCGGTGAGTAACACCACCATCAATTACAGTTCCACCGATTTGCAGACCATCTCTGCCAAAATGGTTGATGAAATGACTTCTTCACCTCTGGTGGCGCGTATTACGGCTAATGGCAACATGCCGATCATCTTTATTGGCGGTATGCAAAACAACAGCGATCAACAGATCGATACCAAAGCATTAACCGATGCCATTTCAACGCGTTTGATTCAAAGTGGTAAGTTCCAATTTGTCGATATGAGTCAAGTAGATGCAGTAAAAGCACAGTATCAGTATCAGCAAAAATCCGGTATGGTCGATCCACAGCAAGAAGTCTCGATGGGTAAGCAAGTCGGTGCGCGTTATATGTTGTATGGGGATATCTCCAGTATTAACCAGCGCAATAGCTCACAGCAAAGCTTGTATATGCAAGTGACGATGAAGTTACTCGACATTCAGTCTGGATTGATCGTTTGGCAGGGTGAAAAACAAATCAGCAAAACGGCGCAGCAGAAGACTTTTGGCTGGTAAATATGCAGATCTAAAAACTGATCGCTATCATGTATGCTTTTCGGTATGATACCCGCTTTGTTATAATAGGAACGACTAATGAAAGGTAAAGTTAAGTTTTACAACCGCAGCAAAGATTTCGGATTCATCGCCGGTGAAGCCGGTGCCGAATATTATTTCAACGCCGCCAGCATGAAAATGCCGCAGGATAATGACCCCGTGGAATTTGAGACCCACAAAACTGCTCGCGGTGAAGTCGCCAGAATGGTGGTGCCTGCAGGTGCAGCGTCTGCACCTGGTGTCAAGGCCAGCTGTGCGGAAAAATCCTCCTGCAAGTTTGGTTTGATAGCTGTTTCAACTGTTATTGGGTTGATCATCGGTATTGTTATCGGGCATTTTATTTAGATGGCCGCGCCGAAAGTTGGTTTTGTAAGTCTAGGCTGCCCTAAAGCGCTTGTTGATTCTGAGCGTATTTTGACGCAGTTGCGCACTGAAGGCTATGAAATTTCTCCCAGTTACCAAGATGCCAATTTGGTCATCGTGAACACCTGTGGTTTTATTGATTCTGCAGTGGAAGAATCGTTTGATGCTATCGGCGAAGCCATGGCACAAAATGGGCGCGTGTTGGTGACCGGTTGTTTGGGTGCCAAAAAAGACATGATCCTGGAAAAGTTTCCCAATGTATTAAGTATTACTGGGCCACAAGCCTATGAATCAGTGATGCAGGCAGTGCATCAACATTTACCTCCCAGTCATGATCCGTTTATCGATTTGGTGCCACCACAAGGCATTAAACTTACGCCACGTCATTACGCCTACCTGAAAATTTCGGAAGGCTGTAACCACAAATGTTCGTTTTGCATTATTCCCTCGATGCGTGGCAAGTTAGCCTCACGCCCGATTGGCGAGGTGATGCGTGAAGCCGAAAAATTGCAAAAAGCCGGCGTTAAAGAATTGTTGATCATCTCGCAAGACACCAGCGCTTATGGTTTGGATCTCAAGTATCGTGAGGATCAATGGCGCGATAGAACCTACCGTACGCAATTTAAAGACTTGGCCGAAGCGCTGGGTGAGCTGGGTATCTGGGTACGTATGCATTATGTGTATCCGTATCCACATGTCGATGACGTGATTCCGCTGATGGCGCAAGGCAAGATTTTGCCGTACTTGGATATTCCCTTCCAACATGCATCCAGCCGTATTTTAAAATTGATGAAACGCCCGGCATCGAGCGAAAATAACTTAGAGCGCATTCAAGCCTGGCGTAAAACTTGCCCTGAAATTGTGATTCGCAGCACTTTTATTGTCGGCTTCCCCGGCGAAACCGAAGCCGAGTTTGAAGAGTTATTGGATTTCTTGCGTGCCGCAGAACTCGATCGCGTGGGTTGCTTTGCTTATTCGCCAGTCGAAGGTGCTACAGCGAATGCTTTGCCTGATGCAGTGTCAGAAGAGGTTAAGCAACAGCGCCTGGCGCGGTTTATGGAAGTGCAAGCTGAGATCAGTGCGCGTAAGCTCACCCAAAAAATCGGTCAGACCCTGCAAGTATTGGTCGATGAAGTTCACGCTGATCATGCTGTTGCGCGCTCCAAAGCCGATGCACCGGAGATTGATGGGCAGGTGATTATCGAAAATCCTAAAAATCTTAAGCCTGGTCAATGGGCGACGGTGAAGGTGATTGATACCACTGAGCATGATTTGATTGCGGTGTTAGCTTAGTAATGTTTTAAGCTCAACTAACGCCTGAGCAAATGGAATTACCATGATATCCCGGTCAATATATCGCTCGGTACCACCATATAGCATAGTACATTTTTTACAAAACGAGATTAGAGATCTCGTTATTCATAGTGCGACCACATCCGAATCACTTTAATGATTTTCTCTTTTGGTAACACTTGATAAACCAATCGATGCTGTAGATTAATACGTCGTGACAATGCGCCTTGTAAGTCTCCAACCAATTTTTCGTAAGGGGGTGGTTGTTGATAGGGATCTTCAGCAATCAACGCAAATAATGTTTCAATTTTCGTTTTTAATCCACCAGAAGCGGCTTTTTTAGCGTCTTGCCTTGCTTGTTTGGTATAGGCTAGTGAGTAACTCATGAGGCTACCAGTCTAATTTTTTGCTGCATTTGCTGACCGGGGTTTTTAATCCTTCCACAATGCTTTCGCGCATGCCGGGAATGGAAAGCAAATAAAGTGTTTCTTGGATATCATTCCAATCGGATTCGCCCACCAAAACGGCATTACCGCGTTTACCAGTAATATGCACCGGGCGATGGTGAAATTCAGCTTCATCGACCAATTGATAAATGGATTGTCGTGCCTGTGTTGCGGTTACAACGCTCATGGTTATCTCCTACATTTCTGACAGAGTATAACGTACGTTATTGCGTTCGTCAAGGGCAAAAAAGAGATTGGTGAACTCGTTTTAATACCCTTTGTTTTTCACCAACTGTTCCAGTAATTGCTGTGGAAACAGGATCGATTTCTCCGCCAACCCCTGATGATACAAAACCGTTGAAGGTGTTAAACCTGGTAACGTGTTGATTTCAATAATCTGTAGTTCGCCGGTTTTGAGGTGAATAAACGCATCGATGCGTGAGTAACCTTCAATGCCGATGTTGGTGGCCAGGGTTTCAATATTGGTTTTGATTTTCTGCAGCGTTTTGGCATCAACCAACTCAGCGGGTGGTGGGGTAATGTTAACGCCGGTACCGCCCTGGAATTTTTCTTCCACTGATAGCACTTCGCCTTCAGCAATGGTGATGCTGGGGTTGAGTGCATGCAGCTTGCCATTTTGCATGATCACGCCAATGGTGATTTCCACCCAGCCGGTTTTCGCCTGGTGATGCAATTGGTTGTTCTTGACGTGCAGCACGTCGGTTTCGATAAAGCGTTCAAACAGCACCGATTTTGGCGCTTGTAGTGGCATCTCGATGATCAACGGTTGATGCGGGAAGGTATCTTTCGGTACAAACGTCGCTTTCAGGCGCAGCAGGTTGACATAGCTTTGTAAATCTTGTGCCGAGTAGATATGAATGACACCGGTCGAACAACCATCTGCTCGTGGTTTCACGATCATGGTCGAGGTGGCTAATTCGGTTTGCAACGCAGCCCATAATTTTTTAATACCCGTATCGTTTAGCGTTAATAAATCGGCGGTATCCATGGCGCGGTTGATAATGGCATCAACACCGTTGAGTTTGAGTCTACGAATCGCCGTCGCGGTGGCGAATTTGTCCATACACAGCGCCGAGATTTTTTCGTTGGAGCCGTTGAATAAAACTTTTTGTTTGCTCAACATGCCTTGCAGCGTGCCATCTTCGCCAAAACCACCGTGCAGGCCGATAAACACAAATTCCGATTGTTTGATAAATTCATTCAAGGTCATGCGTTTTGGTTCAAAAAATTCGATGGGGTCTTTTTGATCGAGTAAGCCTAACCGAATGCGGGTACGTTGCTCAAAGCTTTGTAAGCGTTGTTTGGCCTGCGGATAGTTTTTGCAGTTTTCGGTAATTTCTTCGACCGTGTGGTTGAGCGCCAAATGATACGGCAGGTGCCAGACGTTGCCCTCCATATCCAGCAGATAGGGTTGCGGTTGATAGGCTTCTGAGCCGCGTAATTTCAGCCAGACATTGGTGCCGCTCATCAGTGATACTTGGCGCTCAGAGGTTTGGCCACCAAATAATACATTGACCTGTTTACGCGGTTGCTGTTTGGTTTTAGGTTTTGGTACCGGGAACGGAATATCATAACCCGCACACGCGGTTTGCAAGACGTGACGCAACACGCCAGCGTGCGTAAAGCCAATGCGCGAGGACTGTTGGAACAAAAAGCTGTTCTGTTCCATACCGCTAATGGGGTTAAAGTCGCAGAACCAGATGTTGCCATCGGGCATCACCCAGCCATCAAACCTTGCAAAGTCATGCATGCCAAACAGTGCAAACAATTGTTCGGCCTGTGCCTGAATTTTTTCAATCACTTTATCTTCAAAGCGTGGTGGACAGTGCCAGATCACTTGGCGGGTGGGTAAATACTTTTTACGGAAATCGAGAATCTGGTGTTCGGTATAATCAGTTTCAATTTCTGTTGGGGGTAGGGCGACGGGTAAGCCAAAGCGATTTTCTAAGATAATCACGGTAAATTCAACGCCTTGTGCGAAGGGCTCTACCACTAGGCGGGCATCCATCCGTTGTTCGAATAAAAAGGCAATACGTTCCATTGCATCTGCGACGGTAGATACTGAATAAACGCCGATGCTCGAACCGCCACTGGCGGGTTTAACAATCGCGCGTTCAATTTGATGTTGCTTGAAAAACGCGGTGAGTTTTTTCTTGATCTGGGTGTCTTGTGGTTCAATCAACAACGACGGCAGGGTGAAAAACCCGGCCTCTGCGATATGTTCGTTGGAAATATATTTATCAAACGCTAGCTGGCAGGCTTCGGAGCCAGAACCAATAAATGGAATGCCATTGTGTTCCAACAACGTCTGTACGCCGCCATCTTCACCAAACGGGCCATGCATCGCCGGGAAAGCAATGTCTACCGTTTTGAGCAGAGTGATTAATGATTTTTGTGTCAGCGGTTTTGCAGTTTGCTTAAGTTTGAAATCGAAATCTGACGGTGTGTTGCTGTACAACTGCGAGCAGGAAATATGATACGCCTTGCCGGTGACGTCAAAATAAATTGGCACAATCTCAATTTGGTCGCTGGACAAATGATCCAACACCGAGCGTGCAGAGTTTAACGAAATGCCTCGTTCTAACGAAGGTCCGCCGCACAGTACTGCTACTTTCATCATGGTTCTCAATCGATTGATTATTTGATACCATTATAATCTGTGGTGTAGAGATGTAAATCGAGTAATTAGGGTTTATTGTTTTCGATGGTTGCCATCAAATCCCGCACCAGTGCATCCGTCCCTTGCCGTTGCGCAGCAGAAATTGGGTAAACGGGCGCTTTCCACTTGAGTTTTTTGACGATTTCTTTGCACAGTGTTTGAGCGTCTTCTGGTGGCAGGGTGTCGATTTTATTCAATACTAACCAGCGTTCGCGTTTTGCTAGTTCGGGGTTGTATTGTTTAACTTCGTTGGCAATGGTTTTGATGTCATGCACGATTGCGGTTACATCGTTGGAAGCGATATCGACGACATGCAAAATAATGCGGGTGCGCGAGAGATGGCGTAAAAAACGGATTCCAAGGCCAGCACCTTCGGCAGCGCCTTCGATCACGCCTGGGATATCTGCCATCACAAAGCTATGGCCAGGGCCGGTGCTGACCACGCCTAAATTAGGGTACATGGTGGTGAACGGGTAGTCTGCAACTTTAGGGGTTGCGGCTGATACTGCGCGGATCAACGAGGATTTTCCAGCATTGGGTAAGCCCAGTAAGCCCACATCTGCCAATAATTTCAATTCCAGCCGCACTTGGCGTACTTCGCCCGGTGTGCCTGGGGTGGTTTGGCGTGGGGCGCGGTTGGTGCTGCTTTTGAAGCGTGCATTGCCTAATCCATGCCAGCCACCTTTGGCGATCAGCAGCGTCTGTTGATCTTTGGTAACTTCGCCGATTAAATCATTGGTGCCTTGATCGTAGACCAGGGTGCCGATGGGAACGGTGAGAATTAAATCTTCTGCGCCATGGCCGGTGCAGTCGGCGCCAGAGCCGGACTCACCGTTTTTGGCTTGAAATTTGCGTTTGTAACGATAATCAAGCAATGTATTGAAGTTGTTATCGGCTTTGACGTAAACGCTGGCGCCATCACCACCGTCGCCGCCATCTGGGCCACCCATTGGAGCGAATTTTTCGCGACGAAAGCTCAGGCAGCCGCGACCGCCGTTGCCGGCAGCGACTTCGATTAATACTTCGTCGACGAATCTCATTGCTCACTCCTAACTTTATGCACTAAAAATAAAAAAGCCCCGCAAGCGGGGCTTTTTTAAATTATTCCCTAAACCCTACGCTTGTACTGGACGTACGTTCACATAAGTACGGTTGTGTGGACCTTTTTGTTGGAACTCAACCGTTCCATCTGCCATTGCAAATAAGGTGTGATCACGACCACAACCCACGTTTACACCAGGGTGTACGCGTGTGCCACGTTGACGGATAATAATGTTGCCGCCGGTTACTGCTTGTCCGCCGAAACGTTTAACACCGAGCATTTTCGGGTTGGAGTCACGACCATTACGTGTACTACCACCCGCTTTCTTATGTGCCATGGTTCAATCCCCTTATTCTGCTGCTTTTTCTGCTTTCGCTTTGGTGGCTTTTTTGGCCGCCGGAGCTTTTGCTACTTTTTCGGTTTTTGCAGGTGCTAATGTGTCACCCAAACCAAGGCTGATGATTTTCACCGCCGTGAAGTATTGACGATGACCTTGATGTTTCATGTGGTGTTTACGACGACGGAATTTGATAATCCGTATTTTGTCGCCACGACCTTGTTCAACAATTTCACCAATTACTTTATGGCCAGCAACATAAGGTGTGCCCAATTGCACGGTGCCTTCTTTTGAGGTCATCAAGACTTGATCGAACTCAACTTGTTCGCCAATGCCTTGTTCAATTTTTTCTAATTTTACCACTTCACCTGAGGTGACGCGATGTTGTTTACCACCACTTAAAATCACAGCGTACATGTTGCGCTCCAAAACTCAAATTTTCTGTTACTTTACATCAAAGCTCGACAATTCTATAGAAAAACAACGCGAGTAGCAAGGGATTTTTCTGAAGTATGCTTGACTTCGTTTCAGCCATCTCCTAGCATACAGGTTCGATGGTCTAAGCAGAAGCAAAAAATGAATTTTCAACAGATTGAACAATTGATTAAACCGGATATGGACGAAACCAATGCGTTGATTCAACGTTCTTTGTCATCACGCGTGTCATTGATCACGGAAATTGGTAATCATATTGTGAACAGTGGCGGCAAACGCATTCGGCCGTTGCTGGTATTGCTGGTTTCTAGGGCATTAGCTTGTCCGCTGGACGATGCGATTCACTTAGCGGCCAGTATTGAATTTATTCATACTTCTACTTTATTACATGATGACGTGGTAGATGTGTCGGATCTGCGTCGCGGCAAACCCACGGCGAATGTGATTTGGGGCAACTCCGCCGCAGTATTGGGTGGTGATTTCTTGTATTCACGCACGTTTCAATTGTTGGTGCATATTGGCAATATTGAAGCGTTGTCGGTATTGGCAGAGATTTATAACCAAATTGCTGAAGGTGAAATGTTACAGCTGATTAATTGCCATAATCCTGATACCACTTACGAAGAGTATATGTGTGTGATTGAAAATAAAACGGCTAAACTGTTCGAGGCCTCGACGGTGATCCCTGCCATTTTAGCGAATGCTTCTGTCCAAGAGCGCCAGGCGATGACCATTTATGGTAATAAGTTGGGGTTGGCTTTCCAGATGGTTGATGACATGATGGATTACGTATCAACCGCCGCTGAAATGGGTAAAAATGCCGGCGATGATTTAAGTGAAGGTAAAACCACGTTGCCCTTAATTTATGCGATACAGCAAGCATCGAAAGCCGATGCTGATATCATTCGTGATGCCATCAAGCATGGTAAAGTCGATCAACTCGAGCGTATCAAGCAAATTATAGAAGATTGCGGTGCATTAGAGTACACCCGTGACTGCGCCAAAAAAGAAGCAGAAGCCGCCAGAGCAGCCATTCAATTTTTACCAGAAACCGATTACAAAAAAGCGTTGATAGCCTTATGTGATCAGGCCACGGCGCGTAAAAACTAGATTGTTTTTTTTGTTCGTAATCGGTAAAATGCCGGCGTACATCGGAGTGTAGCTCAGCTTGGTAGAGCGCTGCTTTCGGGAAGCAGAGGCCGCAGGTTCGATTCCTGTCACTCCGACCATTCTGAATCACTCGAATCTCCTAGATATATAAAGTGTTGACTGTCTGGATCGTGGTTTTCTTCGATAACCGCTTTGCGAGTAATTGTGGCGTACTCCCGGTGAGGTGAATCTAAGAAAATCACCTCCAGCGCTTTCTCCTCCGCGATATTAGGCAGCAATTTCTACGTCTTTCACTTGCGCAGCGCCTTCCAATACGCCGGCGAAATACATTACACGCTTGATGTCTGCAGGAGACAAGTTGTCCATCAATATTGCATTATGCGCCACTTCCAGTGCTGGTAATTTAATGGTGAAACCTGCATCGCTGCGAATTTCGAAAATGATTTTAGTATCTGAGTACAAAGATTGGTTAACCGCGATCAGTTGGTATTGATATGAGTTCATGTTCGTTCCCCTGTTGTTAGTTTTCGGTTTGAGTTATGCATTTCTGCTTAACTTGCATTAAATATACATTTTAGTTTTTGTCGTGTCAACAGTATTTTTGAAAATATTTTTAAATACCCCTTAAACCTTTTGATAGAAAGGGGGCTTCAATGATATTGAATATTGTATACAATGGTCTCCATTATGAATAACACCACCGAGATGATGAAAGAAACGCACGGTACCTTAGACGAAATTCTGAGTCGCTTGCTCTTCGAAAAGAAAATGCGCGCGATGGATCTGGCGCGTGAGCTTAATATTCCGCAGCCGACCATTCATCGCATCGCTACCGGCAAATCAACCACGCCACATATTGGCACCTTAGAGCCAAACGCCTGTCAGAAGATACCGATAAACTGCGCAATCTCACGCGGGACAATTTTTTTACGTGCAAGGAACCAGTCGATGAGAATCAATAAAAATTTTGCCATCATACGCGAGGCTGATTAAAATTCGTTGGCTTTCTGGGTCGTGGTTTTCTTCGATAATAAGGGCTTTGCGAGTAATCATGGTGTACTCCCATTGAACTCCGATTATTTAAAATCTTTGCGCTGTTTGCGTTGATTGATGACATGCTCAACGCCTGCCAAGAAGCCAAGGCGCATAGCATAGGATTCCGGTAACGATGCCACCAATTTTTTGTTGGCCATCAATTTCAAGGGTGAGCCTTTTTTGGTGCGGCCATCGGCAAAGGTAAGGGTGATGGTAAAAGTTTGTGCGATCAAGTCTTGATGTTCGGTCATGGTGGTTTTGAGTTTAGATGCTTTCATGGCTTAGTCCTTGTTAAAGTTAGTAGAGGTAGGGGAGGTGAACTTAAAAAATTCACCTCGCGCGCTTTCTCCTCCGCGATATTAGGCAGCAACTTCTACTTCTTTCGCTTGCGCAGTGCCTTCCAATACACCCGCAAAATACATCACACGTTTGATATCTGCAGGAGACATGTTTTCCATCAATACCGCATTATGCGCAACTTCCAGTGCTGGCAATTTGATGGTGAACCCTGCATCGCTGCGAATTTCAAAAATGATTTTGGTATCAGTGTATAAAGATTGGTTAACAGCGATCAGTTGGTATTGATAAGTAGTCATGGTCATTCCCCTGTGTTAGTTAAAGTGAGTTTCGGTACAACAATGCCATTTAAAACCAAATAATTTAAAAAGTCAATAGTTTCATTTTGGTTTTATTTTTGGAGAAATTTAGTGCTTTTTACCAAGAAATTATATATAATGATCCCGAATTTAACATGGGAGCCTGTCAGTAGATGGTGCATAATGAAGAAAGCGATGTTGAAAAAGTACCGGCAGATAACGATCATCTGCTGGCTTTTGCTGCGCGTTTGAATCAAGCGTTAGATCATAACGGCATCCCTCCTAAAAACCACGGACGTATTCAATATGTTTCCGAAATGTTTTTGTTGTCTCATGCTGGCGCAGGTAAGTGGGTCAATGGTTTAGTTCTGCCAGCGAAAGCTCGTCGCCGTGAATTAGCACAGCGTCTTGGTGTTGAATATGATTGGCTGGAGTTTAGCAAAGGTGAAATGCTTGCCAGCAAGCCAGCAACCAATAACAGTGGACTGCGCAAATTACCTATTTTGAGCTATCACGAAGCCGTTGATTTCGATAAACATGTCGAAAACTTTGTGGGTGAAACTCTGGCGTTAGATATTAATGTAGGGTCGCGCGCTTTTGTGATCTACGCTCAAGGTACAGCCATGAGTGGGCGCTTTCCAGAAGGATCGGTTTTAATTTTCGACCCAGACGTTTCACCGCGTGATGGTGATTATGTATTGGCGAAAATCAATAAATTGCCAGATGCCATTTTCCGGCAATATGTGTTGAGCGACAGCGGTAAGTTTTTATATGCGCAAGATCCCCGTTATCAAACTCATAAAATGGGGGTAGGGGATTCTATCATTGCGCGCATGATGCAGCATCGCACCGATTATTAACTAATGCGTAGTCGCAAGTTCCAGTTGTCTCTTTTTAGAAAGCTCGCCCGCTGCAAAGGCAATAAGACTAAGGTCATCAGCACTAAATTGCTTCAAGGTATTAGTATCATAAAATAGTGCATCAACTGAAGTCATCAGTAAATCGCCAGTGCTTAGAGATTGGTACTGCCAGCAATTATGATCATCCGGAGCAGTATTACACAGTTTAAAATTAATCTGTGCCTTCGTTTCCTTCATAATCCTCTGATATCTTGCTTCGGCAGCAGTATAACTAATCAGACTCCTGTCATCAGCATTAAATTTTTTGAATACTTTGGGAGTGTTGAATAATGTTTCAGCAGATTGATTTACCACATGCTGTGTTTCGTGATGACGATAAAATACAGCTCCGTCTCCAATCGAGAGCATCTCATATTCTGGCTTAAATTTTGTTTCAGCTACTAATTGTCGATAGCGTTCCTCAGCAGCACTGTAACCAATTACCAATGCATCAGCACTGCTAAAACGTTCTTTAGTAGAAGGATCAAAATATAGTTCCTGTGCAGTTTTTTCAATTACTTTTTCTTGCTCGGCGTCATGAATTAAAAAAGCGGATTGTTTATCACCAAAAAGTTGCTGAACGATTCGAGACAAGATGCCTCGTTTTTTATTTGACTCTGCTTGATACTCAGCTTTGGTGCCATAATGCGTAATCAATGCGATATCAGCCTTGCTAAATCCCATAAGCATTTCATCGCGCATGATTTTTGCGGGAGTCATTTTAAGAACAATTCCTTTGCCAATGATTTGGAAGTGAACATGTGTGTCTTTTTCAGTAGGTAAGTTAATAATCCGATACGACACTTGAAGTTCATTATTCCTTCCCAATTCTTGTCTAAAGATCTTGGTAAATAACGTAAAAATATTTTGCTGATGTTTTTGTTTATTCATTTAAATGCCTTAAAGTGAGTCTTTCATATGCATAGCATCTATTTCTATGTTAACAAATTAAACTCAGAGTAGCTAGCTTCCGATTGCACCATTCAGATTGCACAACCCCTTTAAATATGTTTTACTAAGGTTCAAATTTTAGAAATATAGGTCAATTAAAGTGGAATTAAACCATTCTGAAAAAACTCAATATAAACTTCTTACTTTTATTAGCATGCTTTACCTCACAGCTGATATTGCTTCAACGTTACTAGGGTATCGGTATGTGCATATTTTTTCGTTCATTCTTCCCGCATCGCCATTAGTATATGTTTTATGCTATCCTATTGGCGATAGCATTGCTGAGGTTTATGGGTTTAAAATGCTGAAACGAATTATATGGTTCAGACTTTTATGTGATTACATTTTTGGACTTTTTCTTTATTTTGCACTTTCTTTCCCCGTTGCCTCAAACATAGCAACTCCCATCGATTATCAAAATTTGCAATGGTTTTATATGAGAGGCTTAATTTCTGGTACCATTGCTGTATTTTGTGCGAGCCTTATCAATGGATATCTCATCGCAAAATGGAAGGCGTTGATTCGCGGAAGATTCTTTTGGCTTAGAAGCATGGGTTCGTCCAGTATAGCCGTAATAACAAGCGCAACATTAGTGCTTATAGGTTCATATGCTGGAGTAGTTAAATTCTCAGTAATATTGGAACTTTCATTACATAATTTTTTATTTGAATTGGCTGTGATAGCTCTAATTACGCCACTTCTGAGTGTATTGGTCATGTTTTTGAAAATATATGAAAAAGCGGATGTTTATGATGATAGAGTTTTAATCAATCCGCTAAAGTTATAATGTTCCCGATAAATCAATATCTACTCGCGGGGCATGAGTTTTATTGGCGCTTTTATACTTGCACCTAAAAATAAGCCCAGCGTGGCAAAAACAGCCAGCCCTAAACACGCTGCTTTTATATTACTTAATCCTTTAAAATAATTAGCATTCTCAAATAATAAAGTAATAATGGCTACGCCAATTGAACCGCCAAGCCACCGTATGGTGAAAAAAATACCCGAAGCAATGCCTGTTTTTTCTGAAGGAACTTCACTCATCGCTAGATTCATAGAAGCAACATTAACAAAAGTTATCATAATGCCAGGAAGTGCTGACATTAAAATCAATTGCCAAATTGGAGTGAAAGAATTAATTTTTGACATCCATACAAAAGCAATTAACGCCACTGAAAAGCCTATAAGAATGGGAAACTTTTTCCCCCAGCTTTTAATAATTTTAGCCATATATTGAGCGCACACCGCTGAGGTAATCGCATATGAAACGAACATCATGCCGGTTTCAATAGGGCTCATGCCGCAATATTTTTGTAGGTATAGTGCAAAAATAAATAGCCATCCGTACATGCAGAAATATGAGAGGAATCCACAAAAACTGCCTTTAAAGTAATTTTTTAATTTAAATAAAGATAAGTCGATAAGGGTACTTCCCTTCAATCGTAACAAAACCGCATAACTTACCATTAAAAGTAAAAAACCAACTAGGAGTTCGTACATGAGTAGAGAGCGCCACCCCCAGTCTTCACTTGCAGAAAGAATAGACACCAATAAAATCAATGTAATGCTAAGAAGAAGGCTCTCTCCCCAGCTTATTTTAATTTTGTTTGTGGTGTCTCTGGATTCTGGAGCGTATTTTGTAATTAAGTAATATGCACACAAACAAATGGGAACGTTGATAAAAAAAATGAATCTCCAACTCGTGAAATGTAATATTAAGGCTCCTACTAGAGGACCTAAGGCTAAGCCAACCCCTAAAGATAACACCCATTTTGCGAGCACATGTGTACGTTGCTCTGCAATAAAGTGATGAATAATAATTGAAACTACCGTTGTCATCATAATGGAGCTTGCCACTCCTTGCAAAAACCGCGCTATAATTAAAACAATCATGTAAGGAGCAAATCCAGCTAAGAGAGAGGCTGCACCAAAAAGAGCGACTCCAATTATCAACCATTTTCGACGGCCATATAGGTCAGCCAATTTACCAACTAAAATTAGAAATGAGGCTGAGCCTATTGTATAAGCGCTGATTAACCACTGGGATTCAGCGGCAGAAACTGAAAACTCACGCATTATTATATTAAGCGCAACACTTACAGCCATAAGGTCTACACAGGCAATCGCCACAGGTAAACATAAGGCGATTAAAAGAAAAAAGGAAATATATTTATTCGGCATAGATTGCTTATACACCATCCCATACTTTTGTTAGCGTCTGATTTTTCGGGTCATAGTGATAAACCAGAATCCCACCTTCATTATCTTTACCCGTCACCAAAATATGCGCACTGGGAGAAGTATCAATTGCTTCGTCACGTTGATAATAACTGACGGATGGCACTGGATGACGGCCGAGTGGCAAGTATTTTAATGGTTTTGGATTAGTGGTTTCATAAAGGATGGCGTAGGGCGTATAAGTTGGAAAGAGTAGGTAATGTGTATCATCAACAAACTTTACAGTTAGAAAAGCATAATTAGGGTGATCTCCTGAGCCAGAATAATCTCCAGGAGGTTGTACAACGTTTTTGTCAAGAATAACAGAACTATCTTCATTGACTTTAATAATAGGACAAGCCAGTAAATTTTGTACCAAGGGTTGGCCAGTTCCAGTATCCCAAACAAATTGCCAGCTATCTTCATCAGCAGAAACTACATATTTACCATTTGGACTTAATGTTGCAAAGGTCTTGCCGACATTTCCTTGATAATGATGAACAATCTTGCCTGTATTCAGATCCCATAAATAAACTCCCCACAGATTTGAACCTAATACATACCGATTATTCGCGTTATCAATTGAATAAACATGAGGTTGATCAGCTAAAAATACACTGGGGTCGGAGCTGCCAGGTTTTGAAATCATAACACAATGAGTTAAATGACAATAATATTGGCCATCACCAATATCACCCACCATAAAATGTTCCGAATTTTTTGGCATGGCGATGCCATAAATGTAAAAAGGTAACTTGAATTCTTTGATGATTTGGCCATCCACATTTTCAATATGAATGGTTTTGTCTTGGCTCTGCCATAAAAATTCATCGGTGTTCGGGATAAAATAAGCACTAAAGATATGCGCATGCTTATCAAGAACTTTTTTGGTATGGGTTTGCAAATTCCATAATACTGCCCATTCTTTTTCATCGGTGCTAATGACGTATTTTCCATCACTAGAAATGCTCAGCATATCCACAACACCAGCATCAAAAAAGTGTTGATACAAAGAGATCACGGCGGTGATAAAAATAACAATTAATAGCACAGTGCCAGCTATGATTTTTTTAAAATGCTTACGCATGGTTAGCTCATACCTTTGTCAAATAACGCTCTATTATAAACTCCAAATGATTGCATGCCGTAGTTTTGGTTAATAATCCAAGTTTTATAAGCATGCTCCATAATAACAGCATTCGGTATCTGCATGTAAGAGTGGCTTTCTAAAAACGAATAACCCTTGGTCCATTTGGTTAAATCTGCTTGAATCAGCTTTTTGCCTAATTCAGCAATCGTAGAATCATCCGGTCCACTCCACCCCAATGCAGGTACAACTTTATCTTCTGGAATGGGTTGTGCGAACTCTGGAGCAACGTCATTCCAGACAACTCTTCCAACTTGATCTGTATCCTGATATTCATCATTCGCCCATGTATAGAGATGTTTTAACACTTCATCATTTTGGGAATAGAGTACAGTAATCTTCTTCGGCGGCAGGATTGCATCTTTGAAGTAGCAATTGCGTTTAGCGCTTAAATCTTTTGTCGGATCGTTTGACAGCGCAGTATCAGGCACCGCAGCGTCCCACATGAAAATATGGTCAATGGAGTTTTGACGATAATTTCCACCCAGCGCTGCCAGGGTTTCTAGCGCTTTTAAAAGCACTCGATTACCCATGCTGTGGGCAATGATATTGATTTTGATACCGGCATCGATGAGCTGTTTGAGCAGTGGCGCCAGTTGTATACCCGCAGCATCCGCAACTTCTTCTGAGTCAATATAATTGGGGAGAAACACATCCCCTGACCAAGTAACGGTGATAACGCGTTGGTATTTGCTGTAATCGCTGCCGTCAAATTGGTTGCTGGCGCGATTGAGGTTGTCTTCTATATGCACCAACCAGGCGTGGGCATCGGTACCATTGAGACAGCTGTCATCTTGCGGATCTAATGATGCAGGTAGTACGAGGTTGGCCTTATCGAGAACAGGATAGCGTTTTTTAAGTTGATCGAAGGTGGTACAGATGGTGCTGGGATAATCGGTTCTTCTGACACTGACAGTGAGTGCCATTTTAGGATTAGGGGTATTAATGTTTACAACGGTTTGTTGTGGGGTGATATCAGCAATCTGATTCGCAAACGCGCCATAGGTGACGCCAAAACCGTGGATCATGATGGTGGCGTTTTGACCCATCGCGGTGAAATAGGCGATTTCTTTATCAGAAAGCGTTTGGCGCGCGTTGGGTTCTTTCGGGATCAATTTTTTGGAGTCTTTGGGATCTGGTTTGTAGGCATCGGTACGCAAATTCACAATCACCGGCGGAAACAAGGTTTTAACGGTTAGCAGTTTGTCACCTGCGCGTGTGGGATATTGGGCTTCTGCGACAACGCTGCAATCACTGGTTTTAGCATCAGCCTGGCTGGTGGGGTACGGCAATTTTCGGTTGCCTAATTCCACCATTTCAACGCTTGGGCTTCTGATGTAGTCACAAAAGAGATAACCGATATCCACAAACCCCTGGGTGCTTTGGGGTTTTTTACCAAAATACCAGTAATCTGGCGTGAGATAAGCTAGAAAAATCTGCGGACACCCGGCGATACGATCCCATTTTTTAGTGGGAGAGGTACCAAAATTTACGCTGTTGGCATTGATGGTGGTGTTGCGTGTGACCACTTTGGTTTGTGCAGACAGTACTTGTGTCCCCGCTTGTAGTTGTTGCGTGCCAATGGTTTGCGTTACTTCTTGCACGTCCGTCATTGAGGAGCCATATTGCTGCGTGAGCATGCCGTGTTGTGCCACTTCTTGGTTACTGTTGCGGCTGTAGTTGATGTGGTTACGCGTATAGGTTTGGCCATTCAACACTTCGATTCGTTTGCCCTGGTGCTGGTTGCTGATATAGGGGCTATCGATTTTATGTTGTTTGTGCAGCACATGCGTGTTGATTACCGTAGTGCCGGCATGAGTAACTTGGCTATCACCAACATGCGTCAGCGTTTTTTGGGTGGTGGTGCTCAACGCTTGTTTGGGAGCATTTTGAATGGCTTGATCGTAGCTGGGTAAATCATTGACCTGATCGCGGCTAAAGCTTTGCACATAATCATTACCGGCAGCGCTCACCAGGCTGTTTGGGGCGATATGCGGCGTCTGCGCAAAGGTCATGGCGTTGTCTTGATGCGTGACCTGGTCTTGCCCGAGCGGCAGGTGATAGGTGGTTTGCGGGATATTCCACACCTGATTGACCTGACCGTTTTGCATGGTGTGTTGATGTCCGAGCGAACGTGGGCCTGGTTGTGGCGGCGCAATAACGACAACGGGCGTGGTGGCCATCAGCATGCAGTCGAGCTTGTTGCCAGAGCGCAGCTTGGCCATCCAGTCAATGGTGTGTTTGGTTGAGGGTTTCAGGCTGGATAGGGCAATGCCATTTTTATTAGCGGCTACACTAAAAGGATTATTATCATCGATCTGCATGGAGCTTAATTGAAAACTCAATACCTGCGCCGATAACTCCTCTGGCATGCCCCAAAATAATTTACCGGACAGTTGGCCGGTGCTGTTGATGTTGAATTTCCAGGTGATGCGGTTTAAGCCTTTGAAATTAACCCATGATACTTCCTGTGTCAGTGTTTGGCCATTATTGAGCTTGAGCGTTAACGTGCCATCATAATCAATATTGTTTTGCAAATTGCCGATAATCACTGAGCGATCACCTGCGACCAGGTCAACCGTGGGAATGCTGGCGTCATCGAATTTCAACTCACCGGATGCAATGACTATCGATGCAGGTTCAAACATCCAGCTTAATTGTGTTTGATAATGCTGTGGTTTGGTTTCTGGTACCTGAGCAATGTCCAATTGGTTAATGTAAGCAAGTGGTGTGGAGGACATAAGTTTCTCGTAACTTAATTGACTTTATTTTGTCATATTAAAACAAATTCGAGAAAATTTCAATTAAAATATTTGCTTTTTAAGAATTAATGAGTATAATAAGACCTCAAAATCAAGGGGCGCGTAATGAATCTTGGCAAGGATTTTGAAAAAGCGATGGCGGAATTAGAAGAGTTGAAAAACCAATACGGTCCTGTCTGTAATCAAGTAATTGAGAATCAGGTATTTACTGGCATCACTTTCAAAAAGCGCGACTATCAACACTGTACTTTTAAAAACGTTACTTTTGATCACTGCATGGTGGACCGCTGTCATTTTACCAACTGCCGTTTTGAAGCCGTGACCATCAAAAACAGCCAGTGGGATACCAACTTCTTCTGGACTGGGGGTGCCTGGAAAAACATGCAGATTATCGACTCTGTTTTTATCGGTAGTGTCTGGAATAATGTTGAACAGGATCACGTCACTTGGCAGGGCGGTGCCCTGAAAGGTGAACAAAGCACCGGAAGTAAGAGAACCAACCTTATTTTTGACAAGACTCACTTTATTAATTGCCAGTACATGAACGTTGGGTTTGCTAACTTGGAATTTAAAGAGGTTACCTGGCAACTGGGCGCTTTTGGTAATTGTGATTTACGTCAGGCCACTCTGCCGTTTGAGGTATTGAGCGAGACGCATTTGATCCAATGCAATTTAAGTGGTGTTGATTTTAGTGGATTGACATTGGACCGTTTGAATTTTACCTCAGCCAATTTAACCGATGCGGTATTTGATGACGCCATTTTGCAAGGCTGTATTTTTAAAGAAGCCAATTTAACAGGAGCTCACTTTGATCGAGTAAAAACTTCAGCGGTTTCTTTTCATCGCGCGCAATTAACCAAAGCCTCGCTAACCAGTGCGGATTTGACCAGCGGTATCTTTTCGGAAGCAGAGGTGAGCGGTTCTGATTTTAGTAAAAGTGTATTGTCAGGCGCGATATTTGTTGGTGCCAAAGCCCATGGTACAATTTTTAATAATTGCAATTTGGTGCACGCTAATTTTATGAAAGCAGATTTATCGGATAGTCAATTTAACCAGGCCAATTTATTTAAAACCCTGTTTCATGGTGCGGTGTTAGCTAATGTTGACTTTAATGCTCGTCAGCAGCAGGAAGCCATCTGGATTGACCCGGAGCTGGGCGAAGCGGAAGCATTCAGCAGAAAAATGCGCGGTGACGTCAAAATAGGCCCGGTAGGTCCAATAGGCCCAACAATAAGGAAAATTTAATTTATGAAAGCAGAATTTTATGGTATACCTAAGCATACAGATCATCAATGCGGAGATCTTTCTGCCATGATTCCTACTCATGAACGCGAAGCACTATATAACCTGTGCAAAATCCCGATGCAACCGGCACAAAAAGAATTGCCGTTGATTCCTTTTGCGCAAGCCCATCGCCACAAAGAGTTGTTGGCGAATTTCTCCGGCAAGCGCGTCAACATTGCCCCCAACGCCAGCGCTGCAGCGTTTGTTACCGAAGTGGTCACCACCGACATGGCACCTCGGTTTCCTCTCACGACGTTATTGGTGGTAGAACCCAATATGAAACCCAGAAACCGTGGCTTTGTGCTGGTGTATGTTCATGAACTGAAAAAAATCCTGCTGCGCAAATATGTGGTGGAAGACGATGACGTTGAGCTGCAAACCAACGATGATCGCGCAGATCCGTTGCCGTTTACCTACCAAGATAAAATCATTGGGGTGGTAACAGAAGCGAAGTTTGAGTTTAAGATATAGCTTTGCAATAAGTAACAATCGAGCTATTTTCTAAAGCAGGAATCTGGTTTCTATGTCGGCATTATTGTTAGATCATATTGTTTTGGGAGTATCTGACCTACACAAGGCAATTCAATTTTTCAAGAAATCATCGTGTTGAGCAGTTTGATCACGCAAAAAGACACTAAGCCGCAGCTGGCAGTACATATTAAAGCGGCGTTGAAAGCCGGTATGGCCAAAGCAGAAATTCTGGCACTGATTCAGCATTTGATTATTTATGTGGGCTTTCCAGCCACCATTAATGCGTTGAATACCGCCAAGGAAGTGTTTGATGCACTGGAGCACCCATGACAGATAAAACGCCATTCAAAAAAGAATACACTTCAGATGTGGTGGAGGTGATCGAAACCGTTTATGGCATTGGGTTTTTATCCCAAGGCGGGGAGGAAGCGGCGCAGCGTATGTTAACAGGCTTAGATTTGAAACATAAACGCTTGCTAGACATTGGCTGTGGCGTGGGTGCGCCGACGTTGGCTGTGGCGAAATTGGAGCCTACTTTGCAGGTGACTGGTGTGGATGTAGATGCTGATTTAATTACCATTGCCAAGCGCCATGCCCTTGAGCAAGGGTTTGCCGATCGTAGTGAATGGTTGGTGAGTGAACCAGAAGGCCAGTTACCGTTTGAAGACCAGCAGTTTGATATTGTCTATGGCAAAGAAAGTTGGCTACATGTGGCGGATAAATCCAGCTTTTTTAAAGAATGCGCTCGAGTGTTAAAGCCTGGCGGTCTTTTAGTTACTCTGGATTGGATGCATCGCTCAATAGACTATACGCCGCAAATGCAGTCTTTTGCGCAGGCGGATGGATTGACCTTTCATTTTTGCACGCTGCAGCAATATCAAAATGCCTTGGGTCAGGTGGGTTTTAAAATCCAACGTTGTGTTGATAACAGCTCGTATCATCTGAAGTATGCACAAGATGATGTGGCGTTTTTAACTGGAACCGCAAAAGCCACTTTGATTCAGAAGTTAGGCGTAGCAACCTATCAGGCTTATCTGAACAGTTGGCAGTTGCAGGTAAAAATTTTTGAAAGTGGAGAGATGCAAACCTATTTGATCCATGCCCAAAAGCCTACGGTTTAAGCGCTTTAAACCAGCGAATCAATAACTCATTGTCTCGAATAGAATCGGCAATCAACTGATAGCCTTCTACTGCGTCTTGCCACGCTTTTTGCCCAAAGCGTTTTTGAAAATCATTCGCAAGGTGCGGCTCACGCAGACGGTCCACAATGACTTGATTATATGCTGCATAATGTGCATTTTCAGAACGGGTTTGGATATCGGTAAATCCGGTATTTTTAAGCGCTTGATGGTACTGCGTTTCTGTCTGCGCATAGAGCGTCAGGTCTTCTATTTCACACATTTTTTGTAACCGCGCACCCCAATGTCCAGTCTTAGAGCTTAGCCAGTCATCAATCACCGCGGTATGTAATATTTTTGAATCGCCATTTTAGTTACCGTTGCGCCATGCCCCGGTGCGTCGACTAGTGCAATTTTCCCAGTTTTAATTTCAAATGGATGTTCAAACAAATCGCTGGGGAAGAAGTCGAGGTGTTCAACGTAACTTTGATCGCATAAACCAGCCAGGCTAACGGAGAGCTCATGAAACAGATGGGTACCCATTGCACATTCATGGGCTTGAATGCAGGTGGCAGAGCGTTTGAATTCAGTGATGCCGCCTTGGAAAATCACGTCCGGTTGGAAAATGGTGGCTACGCCCAACGCACATGCATCTTGAATCTGCCAATGGCTATTCATGTTTTCACCGGTGGCGATGGGTACGGGGCTGAGCTTGGCCAATTGTGCCAGTTCGGTGAGGCTGCTGCTAAATAACGGTTCCTCAAACCAGGCGATATTGAAATCCGCCAACATCTTGCTAACTTCGCAGGCCGTAGCAAAATCATAATATTGATTGGCATCGGCAGATAAAATCAGCGTGTCGCCAAAAGTTTGGCGTAAGAAACGAATGCGACCGAAGTCATCATCGCCGCCGATGCGCATTTTAAAATGATGGCAGCCTCGCTCGAAGTACCATTCCACTGCTGTGGCCATTTCCTTATAAGTATCAGACAACCATGCGCCATTACCATAAACGGCAGGCGCGGTAGGGTTTTGGTGTAACAATTGATGCAGTGGTTTATGCTGTTGTTTGGCGAAAATATCCCAGATGGCCATATCGATTGCCGACAGTGCGTATAACCCAAAACCTGCTTGCACATGTGTGCGTTTGGCAAGCCACAACGTATTCCAAATTGTTTCTGGTTCAGTGGTTGGTTGTTTCAACAGCATTGGGCCAGATGTAGTGTGAATATAACGTTCCACCATTTGAGTGTCTGTCAATGCTGCGGAGCGAATTAATCCTTGGCCTTCAACACCCTCTGCAGTTTTGAGAATCAGCAACAAACAATATGAATATTCCAACGTCAAATAACGCGTTTTCATGAGTTTATTGAGCGGGATTTTTAAGAGATGGGTTTCAAAATGGGAGATTTGCATGGTGGGAATCCTGTGGGTTCATCTCAATAACCCATATCCAATTCTTGAGCTTGTTTGGACAAGGCAGCCAGTGTTTTTAAGCGTTGCTTGGTTTGTTTTTCTTTAAACGCCAATACATCTTGCGCAAGCACGCGGCGTTTGCTGCCGACCTTACGGTGTGGAATTTGATTGGTTTCCAGTAGTTTGACTAAATAGGGGCGTGAAACATTTAATAAATCCGCTGCTTGTTGTGTGGTTAATTCTTTTTCAACAGTAGTTACAGCAACGGCATGACCGCCTGCCATTTGAGCTAAAATATCTACCAATAAACGTGCAGCAGCTTCTGGGATTTCAATATCCGTTTTTTTACCCTGGTATATTTTGAAGCGCGTACCACTTTTGAGATTTTGACTCAATGCCTCATAAGAATGCTGCGCAAGCACCGCATCATGATGGGTTGGAGGGGTGCTATTAGAAACATAATCTGCATGGGCCATATTCAAATCCTCTCACTTGGCATTATCATTTAGTATTGTCATTATAATCGAAACAAACGAAATAAGCAAAATAAATGAAAAATTTTGCCTTGCGTGACTTTGGGCTGTGCAATTATGCTAGAGATTCAGGTTGAATTTCTATATTATACCCCCATCCAAACGAGTGATTTAAACCCTAAGCTGCGGAGAACCCTGCACCATGGCGTCAACCAAACCGAAAAAACCACGTAAACTTAAAAAGGCCAAGGCGCCAGTGATTGATATGATCCGCTGGGACACCACGGATGCGGAGGAAATTGAGCGTCGTCGTGTGCGGGGTGAAACGGAAAAGTTTCACCTGGAAGTGCTTGAGCCAGCCGCTCCCTATTTTGGGAGCTATCGACTGACGTCTCAACAAAATAAATCTTATGAAGTTGAAATCCGTTCATTGACGACGTTCATTAACTCCTGTGACTGCCCAGATTATGCCGGCAGTGGTTTGGGTGTCTGCAAACATATTGAGCACGTGTTATTTCGCCTTAAAAAAACAGGGGTGAAACGTTTCAAACAAGCAGCGGCAGCAGGGAATTCACGCACGGAGATTTTTCTGGAGATGCGGGATACGCCAACCATTAGGGTTCAGTGGGCAGAAAGCGCTGCGCCGGAATTGTTAAAAGTGCTGGGCGCGTTTTTTTCCAGCGATGGCCGTTTGCTGGGGAATGTGGTTGCCACTTATCGACGTCTGCAGGCAGAGCTGTTGCGTCTTAATCCGTCGCTGCTGCAACAGCTGTGCGTTTCCCGTCATATTGAGTCTTTTATTACGCGTCAGCAGCAATTGCAGCAAAAAGAGCTCACCAAATTGACGTTTTTAAAAGACGTGGAATTGGGCAAAAAGAACCTCGATATTTTGAAATGTTCGTTGTATCCCTATCAACAGCAGGGCATGGTGCATCTGGCATTTAATCAACGCGCATTGTTAGCGGATGAAATGGGGTTGGGCAAAACCATTCAGGCGATTGCAGCATGTGAATTATTGCGTCGCGAGCAGGGCATTCAGCGGGTATTGGTGGTCGCCACCGCCTCCCTCAAAACCGAGTGGGAAGAGCAGATTGCCAAGTTTACCGATTTACCGGCGCAGATTATTCAAGGCTCGCGTGCCGAGCGACTACAACAATACCAACGCCACAGCTTTTTTTATCTGACCAATTACGAACAAGTGGTGAGCGATCGCGCGGAGATTCAGCGTCTGCTGGCGCCGGATGTGGTGATTTTAGATGAAGCGCAGCGTATTAAAAACTGGCAGACCAAAACCGCCAATGCGATCAAGGAATTGCAAAGCCCTTATGCGTTTGTATTAACCGGAACGCCACTGGAAAATCGCATTGATGATGTTTATTCGGTGGTACAATTTCTCGATCCGCATTTATTTGGCCCGCTGTTTCGCTTCAATCGTGATTTTTATACGCTTGACGAAAAGGGCAAACCCAGCGGCTATAAAAATCTGGATCAGCTGCATCGTCGCCTGAAGCCGATTATGCTGCGGCGTTTGAAAGAAGATGTCGAAGGCCAGCTGCCGCAACGGCTGCTGAAAAACTACTTTATCAAAATGGATCCGGAACAGCTGGCGCGCTATGACGAATATAAAAACCTGGTCGCGCAGTTGATGGCGAAAGCTAAGCATCGACTATTGCGTAAAGAAGAGTTGGAAAAGCTGCAGCGATTCCTCTCCTGCATGCGCATGCTCTGTGATTCACCGTTTATTCTGGATGCTAAATGTCGCGTCGCGCCTAAAATTGAAGAACTGCGCTCGATTATCAGCGAGTTGCTGGTGGATCCCACTGCTAAAATTATTATTTTCTCGGAGTGGGAGCGAATGCTGCAGTTGGTCAAAGTATTGGCCGAAGCTAATCAATTGGAATACGCCTGGCATACTGGTTCCGTCAAGCAAGACAAGCGTCGCAGCGATATTAATCGCTTTAAGCAAGATCCTAACTGCCGGTTGTTTTTGTCGACCGATTCGGGCAGTGTTGGTTTGAATCTTCAAGCCGCCAATGTGGTGATCAATCTCGATTTGCCATGGAACCCGGCGAAGCTTGAACAACGTATTGCTCGCGCCTGGCGTAAACATCAAACCCGCTCGGTGCAAGTGATTAATCTGGTGTGCGAGCACAGCATTGAGCATCGTATGTTGCATTTATTGGCACAAAAACAAACCTTGGCCAAAGGCGTATTGGACGGCTTTGATGATCTTAAAGAAATGAAATTGCCTTCCGGCCGTGCAGCGTTTATTGAGCGGATGGAAAATCTGATGGGTACGGCACAACCGGCATCAGAAGCGCAACCAGCTGCAGCAAAACCAGCAACTACGATGTCTTCTGATCAGCTGCGTAACTGGCTGTTTGATCAATTGGGCATGCGTATGGATCTGCTACAACGCCATCGCCATCCGTTGACGGAAGAAACCACGTTACTGGCCATCGTTGATAAAGACGCACTGACGATTAAAATTCAACTGGAAGACTCCTTGAAAAATCAGTTGGGGCTTTCCTCCACTCAATTAGAGGTGTTGGATCGCGAAACGTTATTAATTCTGCATCGCCTGGCCAAAGCCGGCATTATCAGTTTCAATAAACCCGACGAAGTGTTGCACGCCTCGCCGGGGATGGAGGAATCAAAAAAACAAATCCAGGAAAAACATCGTGTTGAAGCACAGAGATTATTGCAACTGGCTGCGCATAAACATCGGCTGGTCAGCGTGTTGATCAACAGTGAATTTTATGCGGAAGTGGCAGCGCCATTATTAATTGCCTTGCAACACATCATTCATGCATTCGCGTACTTAACCAACCATGGTGAAGCAATGCCAGAAGCGATCCTTTCGACGCGGTTTATCACTGATGTGTTGGTACAGCAACATCAATTGCCAGAAAAGAGTTTATTGATGTGGACCTGTTTAAATGAAAAACCAGCGGAGCTTGCTTCAGCACAGGCAAAAGCGTTGTTGACTGACAGTGAACAGTTGTTTCAATTTGTGCAAAAGTATGTGTAATAGATGAGTCACAATTTATTGCAACTTGATAAACAATTGGTAATTTGGATCGGTGCTGACATATTGTCATATTGTAACCGACGTAGAATTCTTCGGGTTCAATATTAATTGTCCATTGTTGGCATGGGGATTCCAATGTAATCATTTAAGAAATGGTTTGATTGAGGATCGGATTATATGCTTTGGTATTATTGAAAGCTACTGCTCTAGCGAGGGTGCGTTAGGTTGTTTCACTATGCAACCTGGCCAACTGCTGCATCAAGCGTTTTTCTTGCTGGATTTGTTCCGTCGCAAAGATATAGCCTATCTGATGGGCATCTTTAGCATCAAGACTGCTCAGTAGTTTGTGACCGTTCCACGAAATACATCTATTCTCACTGATACGCCTGCGCGATACTGAAGCTCCATAAACAACAGGAGCGAATTGATGAAAACAGAACAAGAATGGCAATCCATATTTGAACGGTGGAAAACCTCGCCACTATCACAACAT
>CANJVU010000010.1 GCA_947478525.1 Thiotrichales bacterium | reverse complement strand
GAACTGCCTAACGCCGATACACCTAGAAAAATGGAGCAACTGCTACCGCGCTATGCACAGGCACATCTGCCAAAAATCAAAAAGCCCAAATCAGCGTAGTTTATCCACCGGTCACGCTAATTCTTAGGTGTGATTCGTGGAGCGGTCACACCGATTTCAGGTAGGCGGAGTTGGCCCGGGAGAGCGTCCCAAGAGCGTTGAGCACGGCATCGAGGTGTTGTATTAGAGTCATGGTAAATCTTCCCTTTCAGGTTGGCAGAGTTGTGGTGGTGTATATTAATTTGCGTAATACCGTGCACAACGGCGCCGACGGAGCACGGTGCTGCGCCCTGCCACACCTTTGTGTCGGCGGGTACCCAGCATTACGCCGCCCGGTGGGCGGGGGGAGGTTGCCCGCGATGTGGTCCCCCTTGCGCTCTCCGCCCTTGTCGTTAATGGAGAAGCCGAATCGGCACTGTCCGGTGCGATGCCAGCCCGAGGGGGCGCGTCGGGTCCACGTGTCAGGGCGTGTGGTACTCGAGCGCGCCGCGCAGCACTGCGACTTCTCGTCTCTGATATTCCGCATTGAGTCTGTCGATGCGGAGCAGTTCTTCGGGCTCTGGCGTGATGATCAGGGTCTCGTAATGGTTGAGGGTTACCGCGCCCGTCTCTCCTGCCGACATATACGCCAGGTATACCGTAGCGAGAACCCCCGCGTGCTGCACGGAACCACCCGGGAACGGTTCCCACCGGCCCTGCTCCTCATTCAGGCGGTATACATTGAAATTCAGCCTAAATGCGAGCCCGGCCAGATGCATGGTGACGGCTCCAAGCCACGTACTCTTCCGGCTGAATTTTTCCTTCCATTGCTCGATGGTTCCCACCGCTTCCTCAAGAAATAGGGCCTCGCACGCTTCTCGCAGGTCGGTTCCCCCCCTGGTTTCGTACAGGCGCGCGATCCCATCCAGTACGTTGGCTCGGGTAAATTGGCCTCCCGCAAGGGTCATGCCTTTGACCGTCAGGTAGTTCTGCACTGCCGTAAATGCGCAATCCCCGTCTCCAGCCGCGCAAACGACTCTGCACGGTACCGCCCGGCCCCCGCTAATGGCCGTCCCAGTCGCGCGGCGCGAGGCCATTGCTGCCCTTTGATCGTCAAGCGCTGCTTTGGAGAGTTTCAGCGTATGGCCGAAGGCCAGGGCGTCCCGCTCCTGCCAGCCCCCGGGTTCTCCGCCGCCACTAGGACGGAGGGGATACTCGCTGCCGCCGCCCGCCCCCCCGGCCGCGGTCGGGGCCGACGTCCCTTGCACACTGGTAAGGGCCAAACGTTGGCATCCATCAAGTCGTTGTATGAGCGACGTGAACGGTTGCGCCGCGGTCTTAGAGTCCCTTAAGCCGCGAAGGCATTGTAACAGCGGGCCGGGTAATTCGGTGCGTTCGCCGTCGTCCCGTGCGGGAAGCGTGGCTGCGAGCGGGAAGATGGGCGTCTTGTCCGGCAGGGTGCCCGCCTCGGCGGTCCGGCCGTTCCAAGTGTTCCGCGCCAGGCTCAGGCCATGAGGCCGTAAGAGCATTTCGGTTTTGAGGAGGCGCAGCGGCGAGATCCATCCCTTCCTGGTATACGGCTCAGCGGCCCCCCGCGAGCCCTCGAGTAATGCTGGGGGCCAGTCCCACCACTTTTTACCTTCAATTCCTGCGTTCGCAGCTAGATAGGTTTCGAAGCCCCCGATAGTTGCATACCCATCGGCTGTAAAGTGGGAGAACCCTTCCCAGGCACCAGCAATGCGGATGTTGGCCGCCCCTGACAGGAGGCCGTGTTTGCGTGAGCCCCTCAGTATTTTCTCCTCCTTGCGGACCAATTTTTTATATTGATCGACGTCCTGCATCCATTGCGATATATCAAGGGTGCATTCGCGTACGGTGAGGATGGCGTACGCTATCACACCATCCGCGCCGCACATAGAGGCAAAGTCGAGTGATTGAGCACACAGACGAAGGCCTTTTTTAGCCTGTGCCCAGAGGCGCTGCGCTGCTTCCGTCTGCTCGCTTCTCCCGCCGTCCGGAGTGGCGGAGATTGTATAGATGTAGGCGTGCAGGGCAACAAGGTGTTTGCGCAGGGCGAGTTCCAGCGCCTCCACCTTCACTATGCTTTTAATTAGGTCGTCCCTAGTTGCCACCTCCTGCCCAGGGGCAAGTTCCACCCCTGGGTCTGAGTCGCTGGTCCGGTCGTATGCGCATGTGTCTGGCGGATCGCCCAGTTCATCGTAAAAGATTATCGATGCATTACGTCGGTTGTGGATGTAGGCCCCGTCGCTGTCGAGATTCCTTAGTTCTGTAGCCAGGACGGAGCCGCCCATCCCCATGCGTTCGACCAGTTTTATGTAAGCTTTGTTCGCCGTCGACAAGTGCCCCAGGGCGCCTATCAAGTTATTGATGTATTGTACAAGCGTCATTGCAATTCCCCTTATCGTGAAGGCTGTGTAGTGGTGGAGGGTGGGCGCCTGGCCCCAGGGGTGCGTGAGTCGCTAGGTGCGGTGATATACGCTCCAGCAGACTCCACTTACCCAGGAGTATGCGCCAACCCAAAAGCGCTCTGCCACCGTTGAACATAGGCCAGGATGCGTTGGTCAGACGCACCTTGCTCATAAAGCGCGGCCTTACGTTCATTATGTTTTTGTATCGATCGCTCTGCAATGCCTATTATGCCTTGCGCAGCGATGCGATACCCCAAAAAGTCAAACCCGCGTGCGCTTTTGCCTATAAAGGTTTTGGCGTGTGCAAGCTTGAACTTTAACCGGTGCATCACCTGATGCATTTTCTTTACCATTCGCCGTAATTGTGTTTTAGTCTTTACGGCAATCACCCAGTCGTCCATGTAACGCACGTATAAAGCGTCTTTCGGTATGCAATCATCCAATGACTTTAATATCAATGCACCCATTAATGGTGATAATGGGCAGCCTTTGGGTATGCCTTGCTCGACCAATGTATGGTCGCCGTCTTTCACTTCACAGCGGTTTAAGTACGCTTGAATGATTTTTAGGATTCGTTTGTCTTCAATAATGGTTTGGCAATGCGCTATCACCACATCATGATTCATGCTCTGATAAAAATCGGCCACATCCGATTGAATCACATGAGGATAATCAGAAAGGTGTTTGGCCACATGCCTGGCGCCACCGCGCGTGCTGCCATGGCCTTTGAGATGAAAGCACACTTCGCCCACGGTTTTTTGAACCACGGGAGTTAAGTGTAGCGCCAGCGCTTTCAGCACGACGGCATCTCTGGCCGACCAGACACCCACAAGACCATGAGCGGTGTTGTACAGCTGCAGGGGAGATAAATGATATTGTCCATTTAACAAATCAGTTTGAAGCAGAGATCTTTCTTGCTCCCAGCGATGACATAATGCCCATGTATCCGCATTGTGACCTTTATGTTTAGCTTGTTGATACACTAAACAAAAAGCATGATTCAGTGATGCCGTTGAGGCGATATCACTCATCTGGTTGCTGTTATAATGGTTTGATGATTTGATCAAGTTAACGCTTTTTAATATATAAAATGGGCCTATTATAATTATTTTTTTGATAAAATGCAAGCCTTTTTTGCACGCAAGCAACAAAAGATTCGCAAGTACCGGACTGACTACGCCGCCTTGCGGCGTGCCGCTCTTCTTTCGGTCTCCTCCCCATTCTCCATTCGCCCTGGTGGCAACGCCTTATGATCCAGGTTTCAAGAAATACTTTGAATTGCGCAAGCGATACCAGACAAGGAGCCCAGCGAAATGAGCGATACAAAGGCTTCCGGATGAATGATTAAAGGCAGCTGGGTCAACCGAAGTTGGCCTTAAGAAGGCTCGAGCAGTGTGCGGGGAAACTCGCAAGCACTGTTCCTAGGAGTCTGTCGATCTTGTCGCGTTAGCGACAAAAAATTCGATTTTTTTCAAAATCCAGAGCGCTTAATTTCAAAAGTGTGGCGCTCAAATCTGCCTAAAACCATAAAACCCATTTTTAACGTCAGTCAAAATCAGCTAAAACCACGCAAACCCCTCCCTTTTATCCTTTTTACACCATTTTCAGTACATTCATCCGCTTTAAATTCCAAGCTATCGCCACGAGATTCCATTCCCCATTCGCTTCCTTCAGTCCCCGCATTGAGAATTGCCGGAATCCCATCACACTTTTCACGATTCCAAAGACAGGCTCAACCGTGCTTTTACGCAATGAGTAGAGGGCGCGTCCCGCTTTGGTCTTCAGCCGCCAAGCCATTTGACTGACTGAATCAGTGGCCTCAGGGCAAGGCGCATCTGCTGCAAAACGCTCTGCAAGTGGCATGTTGTGATGATCACGCTTCATCGCAATCATCGGCGTCACGCCAAGATTATCACAGTGATTCACATTCTTTTCCGAGAAATAACCCGTGTCAGCCAGTAATCCTGTCACTTCGCCCAAATCATCCGGCAGATCTTTGATTTCGGCCAGCATCGGTTCAATCTGCTTTTTATCATTACAGTCCTGAGTTACTTTAGCGCTTACAATCAGCATGGTATCCAAATCTACTGCGGCTTGCGCATTGTAGCCCTGAACAAATCCGCCACCTGAAGCCTTCATAATGCGGGATTCCTCATCGGTCAGATTAACCTGGTCTTTATCGCGAGGGCCTACTGTCGGAGGCTCCGGGTCTTTGCCTTTGGGCTTTTTGCCTTCTTTACTTAGTGCTTCACGCTTGGCGCATTTGGCCTCATACTCCGCTTGCTCTTCAGCATCACGAACACGCGCGCGCTCTTCGATGCGCGCTTTGGCATCAGCCAGCTGTTGCAATCTTGCTTCCCGTCTTTCCAATTCCGCAGGAAGGCCCATTCCGTCTGCTGGTTGATTGTCAATTTGCTCAGCCCGTTTCAATAAAGATGCAACTTCTTCTCGAAGCTGAGCTTTAATCTTATTGATGTGACCATACGATAGCGACTTATGTTTACTTGCATTCGCCTTTATTTTTGTCCCATCCAACGAGACATTCCCCAATTTCAATAGCTTCATTTCTTTGGCAACCTGAAGCACCTGAACAAAAATAGTTTCGAACTCTTTCAAATTGGTTTTGCGAAATCCTGCCAGCGTTGCATGGTCAGGATGCACATTGCCCGCAACATAGCGGAAGGCAATGGATTCAGAGCTTGCGCGTTCTATTTTGCGACTGGAGTAAACGCCGGTGGCATAACCATAAATCAATAATGCGATCAAAGTGCTGGGGTGATAAGCATCAGAGCCACGGCCTGCGTATTTTTTAGTGATAGCGCTGAGGTCTAATTGATCAACAACCTCTACAATCAAGCGGGCCAGATGACCTTGCGGTAGCCAATCATCAACCGACGGCGGCAATAAATACGCCGTTTCTCTGTTTGTCATTACAAACTTTGCCATTCCTCGCTCCAAACCTCTTTAACCTTAGCGATATTATAACATTGTTTGCTTTTAAATCTAAGCGCGACAGGCTCCTAGGGAGACTAATGAATGAGTGATAATGTAAATATTGATATAAAGCTTGTGCACCGACTGATTGCTGCGCAATTCCCGCAATGGGCAGATCTACCCATTAAGCCCGTTGCATTCAGCGGCTGGGATAATCGTACTTTTCATCTAGGTGACCACATGACTGTACGACTTCCAAGTCAAGAAGCCTACGCAGCCCAGGTGAAAAATGAACAATTGTGGTTGCCCAAACTGGCTCCTTTTTTGCTTGTGCCTATTCCCACTCCTTTAGCGATGGGTCAACCTGCTGAAGCTTATCCTTGGCCTTGGTCCGTGTACCAATGGATTGAAGGGCAAACAGCTTCATTAGATCGCATTAGTGACCTCAAACAATTTGCAAAGCAGTTGGCAGCGTTTTTAGTTGCCTTTCAGAAAGTTGATGCGACAGGTGGCCCAAAGGCAGGAGCGCAAAATTTCTATCGCGGTGGCCGGCTCTCAACCTATGATGCTCAAGCCAGAGAGGCTATAAAAATTCTGGCGGATAAAATAGATGTCAAAGCGGTCAATGCAATCTGGGAGCAGGCGCTTTCTTCTACTTGGGAAAAACCACCTGTTTGGGTGAATGGGGATATTGCAGTGGGGAATTTACTGGTTGATCAAGGCCAGCTTTGTGCGGTGATTGATTTTGGTCAGTTGGCGATTGGGGATCCTGCCTGTGATCTAGCGATTGCGTGGGCTTTTTTCGATGATGAAAGTCGTGAGATATTTCGTATTGCAATGGGTCTGGATTCTGCAACTTGGGCACGTGCGCGGGGTTGGGTTTTGTGGAAAGCATTGATTGTCTGTGCCGGATTGTCAGGAACCAATCCTCTTGAAATAGAAAAAGCGCAGCGGACTCTGAATGTGATTCTGGCTGATTATCGAGAACGGCCATGAAGAGACAGATTGTGCTTATCACTGGCGCCTCAGGCAGTGGTAAAACGACGGTGCTCAAAACCTTGGAAAAGATGCTTCCAGCCGAGCAAATTGCCACATATTATTTTGATAGTTTGGGTGTGCCGAGTCTGGAGGGAATGATCGCGGAATATGGCTCACCAGAACAATGGCAAAAAGCCACAACTGAAATATGGATTGAAAAACTGGCGCTAATCAATGAGCCAAAACTGCTGATTTTGGAGGGTTCATTTGTATCCCCTTCAAATCATAGGGTAACTTGTGCGTTGGTTTAAAAAATTGTTGAAATACAACGCAGTTTGTATATGATGTGGCGCAATTGTAACCTTAATGTTTGCGCGGCATGGATCTCAAGAAAAGCATCACAGAGTTAAACATTAGCCTTGAGCACATTGAGGATCCTGGTGTTAAAAAGGCAATGACGCAACTGTTGAACATCATTGAAGCACAAGCAGGGATGATTAAAAAACTAAGCGCTGACAATCAACGCTTAAAAGATGAGAACAACAGATTCAAAGGCGAGCAAGGCAAGCCGAATATACGCAAACAGACGAAGCCCAAGCAGGATATTTCTTCCGAAGCAGAGCGCAAGCCAGAAAATAATACGAAACACCTGCGCCAAAAAAAGAAAGGACGGATTAAGATTAGCCGCACCGAGATTTGTCAGTTGGATAAAAACCAATTGCCAGTAGACGTTATCTTCAAAGGCTATCAGTCTGTTGTAGTACAAGACATTGCCGTCAGGCTGGATAATGTTGAATTCAAAAAGGCGATATACTACTCTCCTTCTTTGAAGAAAACCTTTATAGCGCCAACCCCTGTGGGGTATGAGGGTGAGTTCGGCCCAACGATTAAAGCGCTGGTATTAGATCTGCACCATAACAGCAAGATGAGTGAGTCAGCGATCCAGCGCTTTCTAGAGAATCAGAGTGTGAGCATATCAGAGGCTACGATTGCTCGGTTGTTGACGCAAAATCAAAAGGCGTTCCATGAAGAGAAACAAGCGGTGGTAGAGGCGGGATTGGCATCATCCGTTCACCAACAAATGGATGACACTGGTGCACGCGTGAAGGGGAGAAACCATTACACTCACATTCTCTGCAATGCGCTGTACACGGCTTATTTTACGCGACCTCACAAAGATCGCCTGACGATTCTTGATATTTTAAGCCAAGGCCAAATGAGCTTTCACTTTACTGAATCAGCGTTTGCATTGATGGAACAAATGAAGCTACCCAGCAAGCGTCTTGCTGAACTGATCGCCCGAAACCCCGCCAAGACAATGAATCAGCAAGAAGTGGATGCACTGCTCAATGAGTTATACCCGAATCAAGGCAAACACCAAACTAATCGTCGAGTTATCTTAGAAGCCAGCGCGATCAGTGCGTATCAGCAACTTCCCTTTGCGATTAAATTATTACTCACGGATGATGCCCCTCAGTTTAAGCAAGTCACAGATTTATTGGCACTATGCTGGGTTCACGATGCTCGTCACTACAAAAAGTTGGAGCCGGTTATTGAATGTCATCGAGAGCAACTGGCGAAATTCTTGGGGCGTTATTGGGATTACTATCGCAAGCTGTTGGTTTATAAAGCTGTACCGACGGAAGCGTTGGCAATCTCGCTGACAGAAGAGTTTGATGGTCTATTTGCAACAAAAACCGGTTATGAACAATTGGATGAGCGCATTGAAAAAACTAAGTTAAAAAAAGAGTCGTTGTTGTTGGTATTGACGCACCCCACGCTGCCTCTGCATAACAATGCTTCTGAGCTGGGTGCCAGGACTCAGGCAAGGTATCGTGATATTAGCTACCACACCATGAGTGAACTGGGCACTCAGGCAAAAGACACCTTCATGACTCTCGTGGAAACGGGTAAAAAACTCTCGGTTAACACCTACCACAATTTCTATGACCGCCTCACCAAAAAAGGTGACATACCTTCTCTGGCCGATTTAATAAGAAGTCGAAGCCAAGGCTTTGCTTTTAATGCCACCGGATAAATCGGTTACCCTATGATTTGAAGGGGATACAAAGTTTTGTAAACATTTTGCGCAGTGTAGCAGATTTCAGTACAATGAAAAAGTACCTCATCTTTAATATCAATACAAGGAGCATTGTAACATGTCCGTATTATTAACCTCCCTAAAAGTTGGCGAATTCACGTTACCCAACCGCTTAATTATGGCGCCACTCACTCGATCACGTGCAGGGGAAGCACGCATTCCCAATGCAATGATGGCCAAATATTACAGCGACCGCGCCAGCGCGGGATTGATCATCAGCGAAGCCACTTCAGTCTGTCCGATGGGAGTTGGTTATGCCAACACGCCAGGTATTTGGTCGCAAGAACAGGTGGATGGTTGGAAATTGGTAACCGATGCTGTGCACCAAAAAGGTGGTCGTATTTTTTTGCAGTTATGGCATGTTGGCCGCGTGTCTGATCCTTTCTTTTTAAACGGTGAGCTCCCGGTGGCGCCCAGTGCGATTGCTCCAAAAGGTCATGTCAGTTTGCTGCGACCAGAGCGACCCTTTGTCACGCCAAGAGCATTGCGTACTGATGAAATTCCAGGAATTCTTGACGCCTATCGTCAAGGCGCTGAAAAAGCCAAAAAAGCTGGCTTTGATGGCGTTGAAATCCATGGCGCCAATGGTTATTTACTGGATCAATTTTTACAAGACAGCACCAATAAGCGGCAGGACAATTATGGAGGCAGTATTGAAAACCGTGCACGTTTGATGCTGGAGGTGACCGATGCCGTCATTTCCGTGTGGGGTGCTGGTCGTGTTGGGATGCACCTGGCACCGCGTTGCGATGCCCATGATATGGGCGATTCCAATCCGTTAGCGACATTTGGTTATGTCGCTAAAGAGTTGGGTAAGCGTAAGATCGCGTTTATTTTTGCGCGTGAGGGGCAAGGCGAAGGCTATATTGGTGATCAGTTGAAAAAACTGTTTGACGGTGTCTATGTTGCCAATCAAGGGTTAGATCAAAGCACTGCGGAAGCATTGATCAATGCTGGCAAGGCTGATGCGGTTTCATTTGGCAAAGCGTTTATCGCCAACCCTGACTTGCCAAAAAGAGTTGCACTAAAAACACCGCTTAACAAACCAAATTCTGATACGTTTTATGTAGGCGAAGAGCATGGCTATAATGATTATCCAGTCTTGCGCTAGCATCGTATAGTTGAATAAAAAATGGCGCAAGGTGAAAATCACGTCGCGCCATCTTGACTTGATTGCTTAAAATATCAAGTGTTATTTTTTCTTTGCAGCAGGTTTGGTTTTTGCGGCAACGGGTTTTTTGGCAGCTACTTTTTTAGGTGCTGCTTTTGCTTTAGGTGCTGCTTTTTTCACAGCTACTTTTTTAGGCGCTGCTTTTGCTTTAGGTGCTGCTTTTTTCACAGCTACTTTTTTAGGTGCAGCTTTTGCTTTAGCGGCAGGTTTAGCTTTGGCAACCACTGTTGCTTTGGCTGCTACTTTCGCCTTGGGCGCCGCTACTACTTTAGACGCTGCTTTTTTAACGATAGCCATTTAGATTGCTCCTATTGTTGATTGGCTTTTGTAGTGTGATACGAAATTAAATAATTTGCAATAAAAATTTCCTTAAATTCTTATTCTAGATAATTCATCTGAAGATAGCGGTAATTGTGCCAACATCTCGACTGGATGCTTAGCCGCAATGTTGCCAAAGCGTTTGGTTTGAGAGGCGCAGGAAAAGCCAGTTACCAGCATGTGATCTTTGAGAGTGGAGTCTTGATCGAGTCTGGCTTGCCAGCTCAGTTCAAAAATACCTTTGGATTCTGCGTAGTGTTCGGTTTCGTGGCCGTAGCTGCCCGCCATGCCGCAGCAGCCGACGTTAGCGATTTCCAAGCGTAATCCAAAGTGTGCAAAAACTTGTTGCCAGGTTTGTTGACTGTTGGCGACGAGAGATTTTTCGCTACAGTGAGCGAAGAGGACGTAGGTTTTTTGTGGAGTGGCTCCCGCGACTAAATCGTGGGATGATAACACCACGGTATGTTGTACTAAAAACTCTTGCAACAACTTCACTTCAAAATTGGGTTTACGACCGAGCCAATGCGGATACTCGTCGCGATAGGTGAGGGTGATGCTCGGTTCAATGCCGACCAACGTCACACCTAATTGGGCAATCGGGGCATAGAATGCATCATTGGCTTCGGCGATTTTTTTACATTTATCGATGAAGCCTTTGACGTGAAACGTTTTGCCGCTTTGACGAAACGGTAATACAAAAACTTCAAAGCCTAATTTTTTCAATAGATCTACCGTGGCCAATGTCACCTCCGCGCGGTAGAAGTGCATCAAAGCATCTGGCACAATGCACACGACGTTATCGGCGCCGACGGTGGCGCACGCTGCGGTTAATTTTTTCATCGAGAATAGGGGGATTTTGCGTTGACCCAAACCATATTCCACAGTCGATTCTGATAATTTTGGCAGGTCGATCATGCCGATTTTATGCAGTAAAGTTTTACTCCAGCGCATCAAGCGATTGCTGATTTTGGGCATAAAGCTTTGCCATTCGGCCAGTTGCTCACTGCGTGCCACCAAGTGATCGCGCAAGGAACGCGGATAACGCGTGTGATAGTGCGCTAAAAATTGTGCTTTAAACCGTGGGATATCGACTTTTACCGGACACGCGGTGGAACACCCTTTGCAGCCCAAGCAGCCGGCCATGGCTTGATAGACCTGCTGCGAAAAATCTTGCTCACGAGTAATGACATTGGCGCGGCGTTTTAAAAAGCGTTGCCAGATTTTTGCTGGTGTAGGTTCTGCGGGCGTATGCGCCAACAGTCGCAACCATTCACGCATCACCGTGGCGCGGCCTTTGGGCGAATGCACGCGATCGCGGGTGACTTTGCTCGAGGGGCACATCACCATATTGGGGTCGTATTGAAAACACTGGCCATTGCCATTGCACTTCATGACGGGTTCATAGGCTTGGCGCACGTTGACATCAATCTGCCGATCTTGCTCGCCACGCATCGGTCCATCGACGGGCACAATCGGAATATTGCTGTGAGTGGCTGAGGCAATTTTGCCGGGGTTTAATTTATTGTCGGGATCAAAAAGAGTTTTAATCTGACGCAATGCTTGATATAACGTTTTGCCAAAATAATCCGGCGCGTACTGCGAACGGAAACCTTGACCATGTTCGCCCCACAAAATGCCGCCGTATTTTTTCACCAGTACATTGACGGCATTAGTGATGACGGGTACCAGTGCTGCATCGACTGGATCAACCATGTCCAGCGCGGGTCGCACATGTAGGCAGCCAGCATCGACGTGACCAAACATACCGTATTGCAAATCGTGACTGTCGAGCAAAGCACGAAATTCTCGAACGTATTCCGCGAGATGTTCAGGTGGCACTACAGTGTCTTCCACAAACGGAATGGGGCGACGATTGCCCGGTAAATTGCCGAGTAACCCCACGCTTTTTTTACGCAGATCCCACAGTGCTGACATTTCTTTGGCATCTTGCGTAACATAAACGGAGAGCGGTGCTTTGGGTTGATTTGCCGAGGCTTTAATGGTTGCCAGCAGTTGCTCAATTTGTTGTTGGATGGCATCAGCATCCTCGCCAGAAAATTCTACCAGATTAATTGCTTTGGCGTGATGCACTGGGCCATTGGCTTCGAGCATCGGTTTAACCGACGTGTAGATCACATCATTTTTGGCGACCGACAACACTTTGTCATCGATGGTTTCGATGGCGGTTGGTTTGACGCTGAGTAGGTCGCGTGCGGCACAGAGCGCATCGTCAAATTCAGCGTATTGGATCACCATCAGTTGCGTATGCGTGGGAATGCGCGTTAGTTTTACCGTGAGTTCAGTGACAAAGGCCAAGGTACCTTCAGAGCCAGCCAATAAATAATTGAGGTTAAAAAATTCGCGTTTGCGGTCATACACTTTCGCGAGGTTGTACCCGGTCATAAAGCGCGATAACTTGGGAAAGCGCTGCTCGATTTCAGCGGCGTTTGCCGTCACGATATGATTAATCTGGCGATAGATATCACCCATCATACCGGGTAATTTTTGGTACTCTTGCAGCTGGGTGAGATTGATCGCAACGGATTCCAAAAGTGACGCATTGCTCAACACGCACTGAGCTTCGATAATGTGTTCGCTGGTACGGCCATAACAACAAGACCCTTTGCCACAAGCGTCTGTGCTGAACATGCCGCCCACCGTGGCGCGGCTGCTCGGGGATACATTGGGCGCGAAAAACAGTCCAGCGGATTTTAGCTGGTCATTGAGTTGATCCAACACCACGCCAGGTTGTACTCGCGCGAATCCTTTTTCGGTATTGATTTCCAAAATCTGATGCATATAGCGGGTGCTGTCGATGATGATGCCTGACGTCAGTGACTGACCATCGGTACCGGTACCGCCACCGCGTGGTGCAAAGCGAACTTCTTTATATTCCGACGCTTTTGCCAGATGAAATAACAGTTGAATATCCGCGGTGTGTTTCGGATAAAGCACCGCTTGCGGCAGTACTTGATAGACACTGTTGTCCGTCGCCATGGTCAAACGTGAAGCCAAATCACTGGCGATGTCGCCTTCAAATTCGCTGCTTTTTAACCGCGCCAAAAATGCATGGTAGGCTTCAGTTTGTGTGTGTTCGGAGGTAAGGTGAGGTAGCATACTATTATCTACCCAGCATTCTCAACGGTTTACCCGACAGCGCATGCGCTTCGATTTGCTCCAGCGATACGCCTTTGGTTTCGGGTAAAAAGCGGTAGAAATAAAACAGCGCAAAAATCGCAATGATCAAGAAAATGCCGAACGCCCAGGTTGAGCCTAACCCTGTGAGCATCAGTGGAAATAACATGGCCACCACGACATTAGTGCCCCAGTTAAACGCCACCGATAAACCCATGCCGACACCACGCACTTTCATTGGGAAAATTTCTGAAGGAATCAACCAGCATGCCGGGCCGGTGCTTAGCGCCTGGCAGGCGACGAACAGCATCATGCAGATCAATACCAGCCAGGCCAGAGTCATGGAGCTTTGCGTGTAATTAAATGCGGCAGTGATGATGATTAAGCTTAACGTGATGCCGCTTAAGCCAAACATCAGCATGCCACGACGGCCAATTTTGTCCAACAGAAATACCGAGATGATGGTGAATAACACGTTGATCAAACCGATGCCTGCCGTTGCCAGTAGCGCAATGGTGACCTGGTTAAAGCCGGTGGTTTCAAATACGGTAGGCGCGTAGTAAATAATCGCGTTGATGCCAACCGCTTGGGTTAAAATACTCACCATAATCCCCAGGCTCAAGACTTTAAAGAAGCCAGGGTTGCGTAATACCGAGACCAGGCTCATGGATTTTTGATTCAATACGGAGTCAATTTCTGCCAGTTCTTCTTTGGCGTAAGCGTCACCATGCAGGCGCTTTAAAATTGCTTCTGCTTCCGCGCGTCTGGCGTTGAGCATCAACCAGCGCGGGCTTCTAGGCATAAACAGCACCAGGACCAAGAGCAAAACACCGGGGATGGCACCAAACCCCATCATCCAACGCCAGCTGCCGCTAAACGAAAATAAGTAGTTCATCACATAGGCCAATAAAATGCCGATGGTGATAGCCAATTGGTTGAAGGTGACCAAGCCGCCACGATGATTTTTATGAGAGAGTTCAGAAATATACAAGGGTGCTGAAAACGAACCAATTCCTACTGCTAAGCCTAAGATCATGCGGCCGATAACCAGCGTTTCGGCAGACAGTGCTGTGGCGCAAAACAACGAGCCAGCGGTGAATAAAACGGCGGTGATCAAGAGCGCGTATTTGCGCCCGATCCAGTCATTGAGCTTGCCGCAGATCAATGCACCCAACAGCGCGCCAAACGGCACACCACCAACGATGATGCCGGATTCCGCGCTGGTTAAGTTGAAAACCTGCTTGACGTAGAGCATCGCGCCTGAAATTACCCCGACATCATAGCCAAATAACAACCCTGCTAATGCGGCGACGGAACAGATAAAATAAACTTGCCATTTCATGGTGGGTGCTCCTTAATTGGCGTGATAGGTCACATACGCGGTTAACGTCAAAGTTTGGCTGACGGCCAGACCATTGCCACCGGCATCACCAGCGCTGGTCATCATGGCGCCCATTGGTGCTGCCATGCGGCTCATCATATACATTGGTCTTGGCATCGGTGCGCCATCTTGGTAGCCAACGGTGTTAAAGTCGCGAATACTGAATGTTTGTCCGCTGGTTTTATTGAGGGTTTGTGCAAATTGTTGTGCTGCTTGGTAGAGCTTCAATTCCAGTACATGCTTGGCGCTGTCTTGTGCATCAACGGATAAATACGGATTGATCGACGCCACGCTATAGGTAACGCCTGCGCCAGAATGTTTGCTGGCAAATTGGTACGCCACTTCGGTTGCGGTGATCGGCACCACATCTTCCAACGTCGCGACCACATTCACCATGCCGGAATCGGTTTTATTTTGATTCACGGTTTTTAACACCAATTTGTTGTTTTGCGCATCTTGTAGTTTTGAGAGTGAGCTCATAAAAACAGAGAGTTGATCGGGTGTCACCGTGGCATTGGCGGTGATATCGATTTTAGCTTGGGTGATCGGTACTTCTTGCGTTGACACAAACTGCGTCGAATAATTGCTGCCCATTGGTTGATGCATGCATGCCATGGCTTGATTGTCTGCCATGGCGAGCGTAGTGATTGGTAATAGTGTGGCAAGTAGGGCTAATGCTTTGATGTTCATAATAAGCTCCTTGGTGTTGAGTTCGGTTCATGAGTATACTAGCATTAATCCGCTGTTGGCCATAGGAGTGCCATAATGACTGATCCATTACCTGCGCAATCTGGACATGAAGAATTAGATTTTTTAAGGGCGATGATTGACAACATCGACTCTGCGATTATGGCCATTCTGGCGCATCGCGCGCAGGTGATCACTTATATTCAGCAATACAAAGTGCTGCACCATATTGCGCCGCAGCGTAGTGAGCAACGTGAACAAGTGGTCGAGGAGCTGCTGCAGTTTGCTGCGCCGCTTAAGTTGCGTCCAGCGTTTGTCAAAACCTTGCTGGAAAATTTGTGTCAACAAAGCAGTGTTTTTTTACAGACTTCGCAACACCAACATTTACCGACCTTTTTTGCCACCCAAAACGATTTGCTCACCGATCTGAACCGCACCCTGAAACATCTGGATATGTCGTTCTTGAGCTTATTATCAGAACGCATGCAACTGGTGCGACAAGTGGGGGTTTTTAAAAAAATGCATCACCTGCCACCATTGGCGCAAGCTCGATGGGAGCAGGTATTGAGCAGCAAAATAGCGCTGGCAGAAAAAATGAACATCAACCCCGCGGCGATTGATCAATTCTATCATTTGATCCATCAAGAAGCGTTGGAGATTGAGGTGGGGTAGGGGTTAAAAATAAAACAGATTTCTTTTTGACCTGAGTTATGTAAAATACAACCTAAAAATGATTGACAGAGTGTCTTTTATATATGACAATAGGGCGAAGCCAAGAGAAAGTAATACGTTATTATACCGCGCTCAATGGTAAATCACCTTTGGTGCAATGGCTTGGTGGCATTAGAGATGATGTGGTTGTGGTATTGTTGTGTGGTGGCGATAAAGCAAGTCAATGGAAAGATGTTGACTTAGCAAAACGATATTGGAAGGAATTGCAGGAAAGAGAGCTATGAAAAAATCAGCAGATTTAATAAAACACACTGGCGATTTTCACGCGTTACTCGTCGATTCATTGAAAGACCCGCATAAAGCAGTGCTCTATTTGCAGGTAGCGTTAGATGAATATCAACAAGACAATGATACTAAGGTTTTTATGTTGACATTACGTAATGTCGCGGAAGCCCATGGTGGCTTAGGGATATTGGCGAAAAAAACAGACATTACGCGGCAGCATTTGTATCATGCATTATCAAGTAAAGGCAATCCACAATTGAATACCTTGGGTACCATCTTAACGGCGTTGGGGTTTCATTTGTCGATCACAATAGCATCGCAACAAGCAGCGTGAATATGCAAGCAAGACTGGCATTAAATCCGCAAATCCGCATCGCTGATTTTCAGCAATTCTATTGGCATAAAACCGAGTTGCTGGCGTTTTGTCGCGAGCTGGGTTTGTCAGCGCAAGGCGGCAAAATCGAACTGACACAACGCATCACGACTTTTTTAACAACCGGCAAAAAAACAGTGCCCACGATGACCCGAGTTGCCAAAGGCACCTGGGACAGTGAGCAAGGTGCGTTATCGCGATCGACCACGGTCGTTCATTACAAAAGCGACCCGCTAACCCGCGTGTTTTTCTCCCGAGAAATCGGTGCGCATTTTCGCTTTAATGCCGACGTGCTGACCTGGATCAAAGCCACATTAGCCCATCAGGAAAAACTGACGTATGGTGATATCATTGTTGAATGGCAACGGCGACATCAATTAAAACAAGATCCGTGCCATCAACGAGTGATTCCGCAGCAGTTTCAGTTCAATCAATTTATGAAGGATTGGAAAGCAGCGCAAGCCGGCGCAGGTGCCAAGGCGGCGTGGGCGTTGATGCGCTCGCTGCCTGGTGAGCCGACTTATGTGCGGTATGTGGCGGTCAAAAAGGGTGGTTTTGCCCCTACATTGCAAGATAGAATGCAAAACCTTAAAAAAATGATGTAAATTAAATCGTGAGCGAGTGTTGAGTTTGACCTGCATCGCCACCACCAGCGGTGACACCCATTTGCCCCCACCGAAACCGGCAGTGATAAACTGGTTTTTTGGCCCACGTCCGCCGGTAACCGATGTGGCTTCTTATGTTACGCAGGCCATGGAAATTTTTCGTATCTACAATCCAGGCTGTGATCAGCACGAACAAGCCGCCGCAACCGCGCGCGCAGAAGCGGCGTATCTGCGCGCTTACCATCCCGCAGGTGGTCAGCGCCAGCTGTTGGCGATTATTGCCGCCACTCCCCGCGGTGCGCTTTTACGGCAGTTGCAGATTCCCAGCCTGGTGATCCAAGGCGATTGCGATCCATTTGTATCAACGGAACATGGCGAATTTTTGGCGCAGTGTTTGCAGGGCAGTACCTTGGTGACACTGGAAAACGTCGGTCACGGTTTGCCGATAAAAATATGTGGCAGAGTGGTTGAAATGTTGACAGAAAGATTTCGTAGTTAACGCAAAACTAGCCCTTTAAAAATAACCGCCAATTCTTGCGGGTGTGTGAACATACAGCCATGCGGCGCATCCAAGCAAAAAATGATCCAGTTTTCTTGCGTGCGTTTTTCGATAATCTGTTGATATATTGGGTTCAGTGCAACCATAAATTCGCTTTGCAGGCAATGGATGTAAGTCTTCGGTTTTTGACACAAGTGCTGTTGGTTGAAAAAAAGCGGTTCCAGGCAGGCGCGATCTGCAGTTAAACCCAATGTTTGGTAATTAATATTGAGGGTTTTTAACAGCCCGTATAGTGACTCCCCGTTTTGTGGAACGATTGAGTCGACAAACACCAGATGACTAATGCGCTCTGGAATTTGATCGTTGACGCCGGTAATTACCATGGCGCCATAACTGTGACCAATCAAAATCACCTGCTGCAGTTGTTGTGATTGAATAAGGGTAACCACTTGCTGAATATTGTCTTGCAAAGAGGTGGTGGTGACAGATCGCATGGAGGGGCAAAAAACTTGATGACCTTGGTTTCTCATCGATTGCGCGATGGGCTCCCAAATGCTGCCATCACGATCGCCGCCATGAATTAAAACGTATGAGCTCATAGATTTCTCCATGCATTATCCAGACCGTTTGAATATACCATAATCATGAGTTTAAATTAAATCGTGGAGACTTGGAATCATGCACAAGAAATCTCAGGGGGGTGTCCTGAATTATGTCGCTTTGCTTAAATGGCGCTCACTGCTTGAGCGAGCTATCGCATCAAGCGCGAGTAATGTGTTACAAACGGGAGCAACTGCTACCCCTGATCTCGCTGCTGCAAGTGCTTGAGTGGCGGTAGAGCTTGATGGAATAGGCATGCTTAAACCCGATGGTTTTTTAGTGGGCGTTATAAAGCTGGACAGGGTGTGATCTGCTTTAACAGGACCTGGTGCACGTCTTCCTCTGGGGTTTACGGGAGGAAGAGATGAGGGTGTTCCGACAGTGTCGCTGTCTGGTGAAGCGGACTCAGAAGAAGCAGTTACCGTAGAGGTTGGACTGGTTTGTGCGGGTGGCAGTTCAATGGCTCTTGCGGTATCGGCAACCACCAGCGCATCTGTTGCTGCTTTTTTTTCCATAAGCACAGGCAATCCTGCCAGCACCAACTTCCAATCGATGGCACAATCAATTTTTTTAAATTGCAAGGCATTGCCTGCGATAATCCAATCTATGCCATCTTCGTTGCGTAAATGAGATTCTACTTCTACTCGATAAATCAAGTGAGTTAGATTGATGGCAATGCTTTGAATGGCAATATTGGCAGCTGCTTCTGAAAGGTATGCTGGTGTTTTTTTGTCGAGTGTTAGGCTTTCTATGAAATATCGATGCAGCATTTCTGGTGAAGCGTGTCGATAAGATTCTGGTACAGATGGGAAGATAATATACGCGGTAGTCATGGCGGCTCGCTTACAATTTATATATTAAGTTTAAATTAATGAATACTATTAACTTACATATTAACATCACAAATTTATTGTTTCAAGCGAATTCCAGCACTTTGCTTGGTGGGCGAACTATAAGGAGGTGGGTGCTTGGGTATGTAGCGTTTGCGTCAATGCAACCCCCATCAACGCAATCAGCGAGATGGCCCAAAAGCCAAAGCCGAAGACGTGTAACACCAGATGACTGGGGATGGCGGCAGAGCTGGTTAACCCTGCGGAATAAAATCCAAAAGAGATTAACAGAGAGGAGATGGCCACCCCTAAGCTAATCGAAATTTGTCGGCCGGTGTTGAAAATTAAATTGGCAGCGCCGATCTCGGTTTTGGCAAAGCCGATTACGCTGAGCGTTTGAATCGGTGTGCCGCATAAACCACTGAACAAACCTCTGATTAAAAATAAAATCAACCCGGCAATAAACCCGTGTGGGGTGGTCAGCAACATAATGCACGGGCTTAATATAGCAATTCCCAGCAAGCCAATGGTGATCGGCACTTTAGCGCCGTAGTGATTAAATAGCTTAACGGAATACCGGCTGGTGATAATGGCACCGACGGCTTGCATGCCCATCATCAACCCGGCGAAAATGGCGGAGAAACCAGCACCGACTTGTAGAAACATCCCCACCAGGAAAATCGCACCGAAATGGCAGATCTGAAAGCACAGTTGAATCAGGTTGGTTTTGACAAACAGCGAATGGCGAAAATACGCCAGGGGAATCAGCGGGGCGATATGGTGGCGTTCACACCAGATAAACCCTGCGATCAGCGGAATGAGGGCGATTGTGCCCATCAATACTATGCTGGAAAATCCGCTTTGATCGATTTGCGAGAGCGTGTAAAACAGATCAATCAAGATCAACGCTGATAAGAGAAAACCTTGCCAATCCAAGGGCGTGATGGTGTGTTCATACTCTTCGCGCAATAACAGCCATGCAGCGGCGGCCAGCAGCAATGAGAGTGGACCGGAAAATAAAAATACCAGCTGCCAATTCACCAGTTCCAATAAAATAGCCCCTAACAACGGCGCCAATGCGGGTGCAATCAGTGAGGGCAAAAAAGTGAAGCTGGTGATGTTGGCGTATTCAGATTTGTCGTAGAGGCGATACAGTAAGGTCATGCCGACGGGGATCAATAAACCGCCGCCAATGCCTTGGATAAAGCGTAGCATCACCAGCGTATCTAGTGTTGGCGCGAGCGCGCACAGGGTTGAGCCAATGCCAAAGAGAAAGATTGCGATGACGTAAATTTTCTTAAAGCCAAAGCGCGTCCCCAGCCATTGACTGATCGGGATGGAGATCGCCAATGCCAACAAAAACGCGATACTGATCCAATCGGTGGCAACGATGGGGACGTGAAAATACTTTGCCACGGTGGGTAGGGTGATATTGACGATGGTTAAATCCAATCGATCGAGAAACAGCGCCACGGCATAAAGGGCGGCCACATATACTTTATAACGAGAAAGTTCGGTGTGCGTGCGCATGCAGGTAACCGCTCTGTTGTCGCGATGGTAGCTGATTTTACCGTAACCGTGTTGTGGAATAAAGTGTTTATCAGGTAAACTAAGCTCCGTGTTGAACAACAAGGACCCGTATTATGAAAACAACCGTATCCAAATATACCAACGATGGCAAAGCACTATGGTTGGCCATTGTGATTTGTGCGCTGGCGTCAATGTTTTATATCTACGACTACTTTGTGCAAGTGGCTCCAAGCATTATGACGCAGCAGTTGATGACGTCATTTTCGATTGATGCAACCGGCTTGGGCGTATTGGGTTCTTGTTTTTTTATCAGTTACACCATCATGCAAATTCCGGCCGGGATGTTGTTGGATCGCTACGGTGCGCGCAAAATATTGTTTGCGGCATTGCTCATCAGTGCGGTCGGGGTAACGCTGTTTAGCATGACGTCGCAGTTGTGGGTCGCGGCTTTTGCCCGAGGCTTGATTGGGTTTGGGTCGGCGTTTTCTTTTTTAGGCACGTTGTTCTTGATTTCGCGTTGGTTTAAACATGGCTACTTTGCTTTCTTGGCAGGGATCTTGCAGTTTGCGGGTGCCATTGGTTCGATCTCCGGTCAAGGTCCATTGGCGGTGTTTATCAACCATGAAGGCTGGCGTGAGGCGACCTTAGAAATTGGGTTGTTTAGTTTCGTGTTGGCGCTGATATTTTTGTTGGTGATTCGCGATGGTAAACCACAAGAAGAACAGGTGGTTGCGACCTCAGCAGAGCACCAGGCCGTGCGTTTGTTCCGCTTGCCGCAATTGTGGTGGGTGTCGGTGTGTGCCTACGTTGCCTGGGCGCCTGCTGCAGCGATCGCCGCGTTATGGGGCGTTCCATTTCTGATGCATGTGTACGGCTTGCAAAATTATCAAGCCGGCACGCTGTTCACCATCTTTTGGATTGTGGTCGGCGTGGGTGGGCCATTGGTGGGCTGGTGGTCAGATAAAATCAAACGCCGCCGTTTGCCGATTGCCATTGGTTTCTTTGTCGGTATCGTCGCCAGCGTAGGGTTACTCGCGGCGGGTACTTATCCACTATGGGTCGCCGGCGTGATGCTGTTCTTATTGGGGATTGCGGTATCGGTGCAAAGCTTAACCTTTGGCGTGGTGAAAGACATTGTTCCCGCCAGCCGTTTTGCCACCGCTTCTGGGTTTAATAACATGATTACCGTCTTGAGTGGCGCGACCTTGCAACCAGTGATTGGCTGGTTGTTAGATCGCAATTGGGATGGTGCCAAACTCAATGGTGCTGCGGTGTATTCGACCTATGATTATCGCCTGGCATTGGCGGTGATTCCGGTGGTGATGCTGATCGGCTTTTTGGTGATTGTGTTTAAAGTAAAAGAAACACATTGTCAGCCAACGTTTAGTGCTTAACCACCAGTTGGTCTAGATTGCGCAGTAATTGCAATCCACCCTCTGTACCAATGCTTTCGGGGTGGAATTGCACGCCTTCAATCGGCAAGGTTTTATGGCGTAAGCCCATAATGATATCCCCTTCACGCGCGGTAATGTCCAAGCATTCAGGAAAATTCTTTGGAGAAACCGCTAGCGAATGGTAGCGGGTAACGTTCAGCGGATTGGGCAGCCCGGTAAAGCAGCCTTGACCGGTATGTTCAATGGCGTGAATCTGGCCATGTACCGGATGCTCACGCACGATGGTGCCGCCAAATGCCAGTCCCATCGCTTGATGGCCTAAGCAGATACCAAAGAACGGTTTGCTGTTGCCATAGCGGTTAAGCAATTCCACATAACCACAATCCGCCGGGTGACCAGGGCCAGGTCCGAGCACGATCAAATCGGCGCTGATGCCGTCGTTGAGCAATTGCGGGATGGTATCGGTACGCGCGACTTCTACCTCATGCCCCAGTTGCAGCAGGTATTGGTAGATGACGTAAACGAAGCTGTCAAAGGCATCAATTAATAAAATCTTCACGCTTCAACTCCTTGCCAGTAATGGCTTTGTAGGGGGCGCTCATTTTGGCGAGGGTTTCGAGCCACTCGGATTCGGCGACCGATTCGATCACGATGCCGGCGGAAGCGCGTAAATGATAGCAGCCATTTTTATGGCTGGTGGTGCGGATCATCAAACCCAATTCGGCTTCGCCGCTTAAATCAATAAAGCCCACCGCGCCGGCGTAGTAAATGCGGCGGGATTTTTCGAACGCTTCGATGATTTCCATGGCGCGTACTTTGGGCGCACCCGACATGGTGCCGGCGGGGAAGGTGGCTTTCATGATGTCGTAAATGTCTTGGCCATCCTGCAGCGTCGCGACAATGTTCGACACCAGATGCGAGACATGCGAATATTTTTCCACAAACATAATATCGGTTTCATCGAGCGATCCAGGTTTGCAGATGCGCCCCATGTCGTTGCGGCATAAATCAATCAACATCAGGTGTTCAGCGCGTTCTTTTTCATCCGCCTCTAGCTGGGCAATCAGTTGTTGGTCTTCGGCTTCAGTCGCGCCACGGCGAATGGTGCCGGCAATGGGGCGCATCACAAACGTTGAGCCGACCTTGCGTACGTATAATTCCGGGCTGGCACCCACCAGAATACGATCGTGGCAAGGACTGAAGAACATATAAGGCGATGGGTTGTTCTGGCGCAAACGGTGATAGACGGCCTGTGGAGAGATATCGGTTTTAACCAGAATCTCATGGCCCAGCTGCACCTGGTAAATATCGCCGGCGCGAATGTGTTCCATGGCGCGTTCTACCCAGGCTAGATACTCGGCTTTGTCGACGGTACGCATCGGTTGGTACTGTGGATCTTCCGTTTTTAACGGTGGTATATTGGTCAAATCCAACTGATCCAAGGCAAACACCGGATGCTTGCAATCGAGTTGGTTAGACGTCAGATACGACGTTTTTTTGGCGTAATCAAAATACAGAATCGATTGAAAGAACCCCAGCGCCAGATCAGGAGCAGGATCTTCTGCCTCAATAAGGCGTGGCAGGTTTTCAATTCTCCAGGAAAAATCATAATCAAACGTTGACAGAAAACCGCTGCTGAACCAGGGTTTTTCCGCGTCATGCGCGTTGATGTTAAATAGGCGATGTAATGATTTTAAAAACGCCCAGATGTCAACACCGGGATGCAAGACATAATGTTGCTGCTGCTGAGCAATGAGCTTATTCGCCAACAGTGCTTTGGAAACCAATGCCACCGGTTCTGCCAGGCCAGAAATAATCAGCGTTTCACCAAAAAAAGACAGCTCAAATAACTTATGACAGCCGAGCATCGAAAAACGTTTATCCGCCAGTGGCCCTGCGACGGATTCAAACAGAAATGCTTCTTGGATGCCCGCAGCGGCAGTGAATGCCTGGTGCACACTGTATAAGTCCAAGTCTTTGAACTGCTTAACTGCAGTGGTGAGTTTCAGCGTAACGGGTAGTTGAGACATAAGACACCCCTTGTTTTTTTACTGTCCACCCGTATGATGAAACGGTAACAAGAGTAAGTATTCTCTCTTGATTTTTTGGTATTCTACGAGTTGTTAGGTGTTTGTGCAACTCAGAAAAGAGTATCTCTTCATTCACAGTAATCAAATGAATTTGCTCACAATGAATTAAAGGTCATTGATGGATCTGGATTTCCAGGTTTATGTGCAAGCCATGCACGGTATCCTGTAGGTTTTTGAGGTTCTGCTGCACCTGTTGTTGATGATGCTGGTGCTGGCGCTAATGGTGATAAAGGTGGTGGCGCTGAAATTGCTACTGGTACTGCAGCCGATGTTGAGAATGATTCTGCTGTTTGGCTTTTCCCCAAACAGCTTTTTAAATGCCGCAAAACCCATGCGATACCACTAACCGTTTTGTTTGAAAAAGATAGGGTGCCATCGGTTTTTATATCTGCGATGCACATCATCGAATCTTTATTGTAGCCAACGGTAATACCTACTTGATCTGGGTTATTCCGACTAAGTTTGAGAATCATCTCTTGGTATCTGGTTTCAAAGTCACTGTCAAAGCTAAAGAGAATGAGTGGGATTGGTGACGTTTTAAAAAGAGCCATAAAAATTTCAGGAGCAATAAATTTACCATGACCAAAATTTGCCTCTAGGGCAATTATTGCAACGCTCTTGATTTCAATTTCCGACATAATATGCGTTGCAATTTTGGTTGGATCTTCTGAACAGCAAATCGAAACCGGTTCACTGGGGTTTGTCTGACTAGAAATCGAATTGTGACGAACGATACGTATAGGATTTTTATTAAAGAATTTTTTCATGCTTCTTATACATGCACTTTCAGTGGCTTTTTCTGAATGATGGACGAATAAAAAAATACCTGCATCTGCAGGTTCTAATGTTTTCGTTTCTGGTCCACCTGCACCTGACATTAACCCTCTCCTCACCAAGTCTAGTATTTTTTCTCCACTTTAGTTTAATGATTAAAATGCAAGATGTACACGTTATGATGTTAATATTTTTTGAAACCTAAATATAACCGTAACTCAAATAAAAAGACTGAAGGCGATGCCGATTGTGATTAACAGTCCAATCCACTGGTTGTTATTAAACGCTTGGATACAGCGTTTGATCTGATGCTCAGGTAATAGCGTGTGTTGATAAATAAAGAAGGGGAGGGTGAGCATAAGGCAAAGATAAAAAATCCAGTGAAAATGTTGCAACAGCCCGAGCACGAGTAAACCAATCCAGGTGAGGGCTTGTAGCGTGGCAATCCAGGCGTGATAGTAGTTGCCAAAAAAAACGGCGGTGGATTTGATGCCGGTTTTCAGATCGTCTTTTTTATCCGCGAGTGCATACATGGTATCGTAGGCCACGGTCCAGATCACCGCGATTACCAGTAAATACCAGCCTTGCCAGGGTATGTGGTTTTGAACGGCAGCAAAGGCCATGACAATGCCCCAATTATAGGCGATGCCCAGCACGACTTGCGGGAAATGGGTGATGCGTTTCATGAACGGATAGGCAATCGCCAATGCCAGGCCGACAAAGGCCAGGATAAGACACAACGTATTGAGCATTAATACTAATCCCAAGGCGATCAAACATAGAATGAAAGCAAAACCAAGTGCAGCTTTAACAGAAATCCTCCCTGTGGCCAGCGGGCGCATCTGAGTGCGTTCGATAAAGCCATCAAGTTTTCGGTCGGCTAAGTCGTTGAAAATATCTCCGGCAGAGCGCATGACGATAACGCCAGCAATAAAAATCACTAAATATTTCCAAGCGGGAATGCCTCCGGAGGCAATCCATAGCCCCCATAAGGTGGGCCAGAGCATCAGTAAAATAGGAATCGGGCGATGCAGGCGGATCAGGTGGCAGTAATCGGTAAAGCGAGCGCGAAAGTTGCTCATCAGGCGATCTCCTAGGGAGCGAGGCTTAAAGGTGGGTAGGTCGGTGATAAAAGTTTCGGTAATGGTTAATGGGTGTTCTCGCCAATAAAACGTTGAGCGGCGTGACCAGATATTTTCTTCTGTTTTAAATTCGAATGGGCTACGTGTTATCGCATCATTATGATATAACAACGTTTCTCCCAGCGGTTTATTGCCGAGCTCTCCAAACTGTTGTTGATATTTTTCATAAGTAACTTTGGGTAGGATAACTTCTGCCCGAATGACAGGCTTGCCATTTAAATAATGCATAATTTGGCGTGTCCATTCCTGGGTGTTGGCATTCCATGTCCACGGCTGTGTCACTTCCAGTTTCCATGCGCCCACCATTTTCAAATGTTTGGTGAGAATGTATGATTCTGTTAGCCACGGTCTTAATACCGTGGGCATGGCGTTTTGCAGGGGGTGCGAAAGCGGTTGCCAATTCATGTCACGTTATACGTTGGCAGGTTTGAGCGCGCGTACGCTATACCAGCCAATAAATAAATAGGGCACCAATAGAAGGGCGAATGAGGCTTGTAAGCCAATCTGATCCGCCAGCCAGCCTTGGATCATGGGCAAGATAGCGCCGCCGACAATCGCGCTGCAGAGATAACCCGAGACAATTTTTTGCGAGCGGTTGTCAGGTAACGCTGCCACCACCAGCGCAAAAATGGTGGGAAACATCACGGAGTTGCATAAACCCAGGGCCAGCAAGCACCACATGGCCAAATAACCATGGCCAAGAATGGTTATTAATACCAGGATGATAGCCACAAATGCATTAAACGCGACGGCTTTTCGAGGAGAAATTTTCAGCATAATGGCGGTGCCCAAGAAACGCCCGACCATGGAACCCCCCCAATAAAACGAGAGATAGCCAGCGGCAGCGGTAAGGGTTAGATTTCCAATGCTGGGTAAATGTAAGTAGTTGACGATCAGGCTGCCGGCAGAGACTTCAGCGCCAACATATAAAAAGATCGCTAAAATGCCCAGTAATATCGTGGGTTGTTTCCACAGTTTCAGCGTGTGCGCTTTGGCAAAGGTTTCAACTCTGGGTTTTTCAATGGATTGGAAAGACGTAAATAAAAAGCACACCGCAACGAGCGCCAGGATGATGGCCATTATTGTGTAAGGTCCACGAATGCTGTTGGAAACAATCAAGCCACCAACAATCATCGGTGCGATGGTATATCCCAAGGCGTTAATCGCCTGCGCAAAAGTCAAGCGGCTGGCACCGGTGGCATCAGAACCCAGCAGAGACACCGCAGGGTTGGCAGAGACTTGCAGTAAAACAATCCCCGAGGCCAATACAAACAACGCAAATAAGAATAAAGGATAAAGGCGTAAGCTGCTGGCGGGTAAAAACAATAAACAGCCGGCAGCGATGATCAATAAACCTAAGACAATACCCAAGCGATAACCGGTGCGTGCCAAGATCCATGCCATGATTGGCGACATGATAAAGTAGGTAAAGAAAAAGCAGAATTGGATTAACATCGCTTCGGTATAGTTTAGGTTAAATAGGGCTTTGAGGTTTGGGATCAGCAGATCGTTGAGTAGCGTGATGAAACCCCAGATAAAAAATAACGAGGTCATCAGTGACATCAGTAAACGATGGCTGGTAAAACGGGTGGTGTTCATAAGTAATTCCTGTTTTGGTTAGAGACTGTCTATTGGTATTTGCTGTTCCTGTGGTTTCGGTTGTTCCGGGATCGATTGGTTGGTAAAGGCCACCACGCTGCGGTAATACGCAATAAATGAATTGGGTTTTGAGAGTTGTTGATTCAGAAAGTGATAATCTCCTGCGCTGGCAAACACAATAACCGGTTGTTTGTGCTGGTTCCACAGTGTGAAAAATTCGGGCTCCGTGATCATCCATTGGCGGGTATCTGGATTTTCTTGTATGCCGTAATAAAAATCACGCGCCCAATTATCAACGTGGCTGGTGTCAGTATTGTTCCAGTCATAAACCACCATCATCTTATGTTGCAGATAAATCGGAATGTCTTGGTAATAATCGTAGTAGCTCACCAGAATAGTATCGGGCGCCATAAAGGGTTTTACTGCGTTGGTCAGGGGCAGGGAAGTTTTTTGATCCACCTGCGGAATGGCTAATAAAGCCGCGAGGTTGAATAACGTCATCATCACAATCAACGTCCAGAAGATGCGTAGCATGCCCTGACGGCGAAGCTCCCATAAAATCACCACGCCACCAGCGATAAAAACAATGGCTGCAGTACCAAAGGTGTAGTGCACGAGGTGTGCAGGAATTTTGGGGTCAAAGTAGGGAATGGCCAGGAGTGCTACGCCCAATGCAATGGCGACATAGCTAAACACGTTGAGTGCAATTATTCCGGCTTTGGTGGGTTGGGTAATCTCTCGCTCTACAAACAGTGCCATCATCAAGCTTAATGCGGGCACCACTGGCAAAATATAACCGACAATTTTCGAGCGAGGGATCGAGAAGAATACAATGATCACGACCACCCAGGTTACCATAAAAAACAGCGCGTAGTGTTCGCGTCGCTGTTGCCAGAGTTTTTTGGCGCGGGCAATGCCCGGTAATGTGGCAATGCTCCAAGGGAGTAAGCTACCGAGCAATACCGCCAGATAAAACCAGAAGGGCATTACATTATTAAAATTGCCGTCCGCCAAATAACGGGAAACTTGTTGATAATAGAAAAAATATTCGAAAAAGTTGGGTTGACGATGTTGAATCATTAAATACCAGGGCAAAGTAACCGCCAGAAATAAAGCCACGCCAGTAAACAAATGCAGTTTCTTGATAATAGACCAGCGATGGGTTAAGGCAATGCCCAGTGCCACCACCATCATTGGGAATGCAATACCGATCAAGCCTTTGGTAAGGCAAGCAAGCCCAGCAAAAATAAAAGCCAGCCACATCCAGAGGTAACGTACCGTCCAATGGTGATATTCGTCGGCGTGTTGTGCCAGTAGAAAACAGAAAAATCCGGCGCTGACCAGAACTGCTACTTCTAAATCCATATCAGCGTAATGCGCTGAGAAAAAATACAATGGGCTGGTGGCCAGTATAAGTGCGGCGATAAAGCCGACACGGCGGTTCCATAATTTTAGTCCCACGAAATACACCATCAGGCAACCAAAAATGCCAAACAGTGCAGGGGGTAAACGAATCGCCCAGGCGTTGACGCCAAATAGTTTCATCGAGGCCGCTTCAAACCAGTAATAGAGAATTGGTTTATCTAAAAAGGGTACGCCATTGAGCTTGGGAATGACATACTGGTGGTCAACCAACATTTCCCATGCAATGCTGGGATAGCGGCCTTCATCCGGCAAGCTTAGCGGTCTTGAACCTAAGAACAGCAGGAAAAAGAATCCGCAAAATATCAATATAAATAAAATGTCGCGAACGGTGTGGTGTTGTTTAGTAAGATGTGGCATGATTTCCTTTATTACTGATGCCGGATATGTTGAATCATAGCAAATAATGGATCGAAAATGAAAAGAGTTATTCTCTGTGCCGATGATTATGGCCAAAATCGAGCGGTTTCAAGAGGGATTTTAGCATTGATTCGTAAGAAGAGTCTATCCGCTACCGGATGTTTTGCTAATTCCCCTCATTTTGCCGAACATGGTCAATGGCTGCAGACGCATTTGGGAGAGATTGATGTTGGGCTGCATTTTAATCTAACAGAGGGCCAGGCATTGGCGCCGATTGCGTCAGTGACTCGTGGCTTGCAATTGCCGTCCTTAAGTCAATTATTGCTTCGTAGTCATTTGGGGTCATTGTCGATGCAGGCAATCAAAGAGGAGCTGTTGCGTCAAATTGATCGGTTTCAAAAAGTCATGGGTGTTTTGCCCAATTTTATTGATGGTCATCAACATGTGCATCAATTTCCTACGATACGTGAGGCAGTATTGGAGGTGTATCAGCAGCAATTTCGCAGCAGCCAGATTTATATTCGCTCTGCGGCGAATATCTCCAACGTAGGTGAAAGTGGGTTTAAAAATTGGATGATTCGTCATACCGGCGCAGTGCGATTGGAACATCGACTCAATACCATGAATATCCCTCACAATAAAAGCTTTGGCGGTATTTATTCCTTTGCCAAACCAGAGCGTTATCCACAACTGTTTTTCTCATTTTTAAAAGGGATCGGAGACCAGGGGTTGATTATGTGTCATCCGGGGTTTGAATCGAATGATAGACGTGATCCGTTGATTAACAGTCGTTATCATGAGTATGAATATTTTAGCAGTGAGCGGTTTAAGCAACACCTCGCCGAAGCTAAAGTCCGCTTGTGTTCGTTTAGAGAATTTTTAAGACATTATTAGGGGAAAAGTATGAATGCATCGATTCATCCCATTGCTTTTAATGCCAAGAAATGGTTTTTCATTTTTTGTATAGCTCACATAATATTATGGACGTTGGGTTCCTGGTATTGTCGCCATAATCTACCATTTGATACCACAGAGGCCATCGCCTGGGGCAATCAATGGCAGTTGAGTTATAGTAAGCATCCACCCTTTTCCCCTTGGATGTTGGCGCTGTTTTTCAAATTAGGTACGCAGTGGCCGATTTATCTGCTGGCACAGCTAGCGGTATGCGTGATGTTTTGGGCGATCTGGCGTCTCGCACAACGCATCGTTTCGCCGGTACAGGCGTTGGCCAGTGTGATGATGCTGGAAGGGGTGATTTACTTTAATCTGAATTCTCCCAAAATAAATCCGACGACAATGATGACACCAGTATGGGCGCTGATTATGCTGGTAGGTTATTTGGCGCTGTTAGAACGTAAACGTTTTCTCTGGATAGTATTGGGTATGTTGGCAGGCATCAGTGTGCTCACGAAATATGAGGCACCATTTTTATTGTTGTCATTATTGTTGGTGAGCGTCATTACACCAGAAGGCAGATCGCAATACAAAACGCTGGGACCGTATTTGGCGTTTTTGATGTGTGCAGTGGTCGTCACGCCGCACTTCATTGCCTCCGCGAAACTCAACTTTCCGGAAATCCATTACGCGTTGCAAAGTGGTCACGGCGAGCTTCATGCAGGGGGCGCATTGCAGGGGTGGTGGGCGCACCTGTTTTATCCAATAAATGTTTTTTTTGAAGAAGTGGGGGCTGTTTTTGGGGTCATTCTGATGGCATTAACTTTTTTCTGGGCGCCAAAAACGCAACAGACGATTGGTCGATTTAATTGGACGTATTTATTGTTAATGGGGTTTGGGCCTTTTGTGTTGGTATTGTTGTTATCATTGATTAGCGGTAATTATCTTTACGCCAATTGGGGTACGCCGTTTTTCTCAATGTTGGGGTTAATTATTATCGCTTGGCGTAAACCCTTATTTGATCGAATAACCTGGAAGCGATTTTTGACGGTTTTTCTGATCATTGCGCTCGGGATTTTGGTGGGTCGTGACGGTTATTTATTGTTTGGACCTGTTATCACCAATCGTGCCGATCCGGATGCTTACTTTCCCGGCCAAGAAGTATCAATGGCGGTTACGGATTATTGGCAGGAACATGAACATACGCCGTTGCATTATATTGCGGGAGACCGTTACCTGGTTGCGAATATCAACGTATATTCTACTGATCACCCGATCCCATATTTTGCTTGGTCATATTACCAAAGCCCGTGGGTTAACCCAAAACAATTATATCAACAAGGTGGGATGTTTGTGTGGTGGATGAAGACGCCGAAAGACGCGAAAATCCCGGCGAGTGTGGCGAAACGTTTTCCTGCAGCACAGTATCTGGGGATCATGACCTTCCCGAAAGATGCGCATACCCAAAAGCCTGAATTCGTATCGATAGGGGTGGCGATTTTACTGCCTGGGCACTAGAGTTGAAATAGGAGTAAGCGCTATTTCCCTCGGTAATGCTGGATTGCTGGGAGTTTCTGTAGAATGCTCTTGTTGTGTATGGGCTTTTAAAAATGCAAATGCCGCTTCTGTCGTTGTCATTGTTGCATTGGGAATAAGTCGTGCATCCACAGTGCTGCCCTCTTCACTGTGTGCTGTCGATGCTGCGGGTATTGCTCTGACTTCTCTTCGCCGAACCAGTGTTTCCAATATATGCTTCGCCATCACCAGTGCTTTTTCGTTATCGGTATAACTTGCCTTGCAATAAGGCAATGTCCCCATCTCTTTGGCTATTTGAGCTGCATCAAGAACGTCTTGTATTCCGGTGCTGTTAAAGGTAATGCCGGTGATAATACCTAAGGCGGGTAACAAAAATTGTACGGTACGAATATAATGTCCCAGTGGGTTTTCGCCACTAAAAGCGGCGCCATCCTCAGCAAATTTTATGGAAGAAATCACCGATAAACTGGCCAGTAGAATATTGGCTAGGTGTAGTCCAAATGCGGGTTCGCGTAAGGTGGTGATACCGGCCAAAACACCGGCGGCAACAGATGATACTGCAGCGATAACAGGAAAAGCCGTTCCCAATAATGCGGATACCCCATAACCAATGCCCAGTCCGACGGCTCCGCCTAATACTGCAGAGGATAGATAAGCGCGCCATGTTTTGGATTCGCTATCGGGAGTGGGAGTATATCCTCGACACCGTGTGGCAAGGCTAGCGATCGGTTCGTATAGTGTACGACCCAGGGGTTTTGCAAACTCATTCCAAGCGTACAAAGTTCCCTTATTGGTTAATTGTGTCAAAATAATTAATAACCCTATGCCGCTGATGCTTGCTGCGACATCACTGCCGGTTAAGTAGGTGGGTAATGAGGTCAGCGGAAACGCCGCCGCCAGCCAGAGCGGATAGTTTTGATTACCTTTGGCAATATCACTGATCACCGAAGGGCCATAAATGGCAATCATCGCCATTGACAACGTCATCGAAATTGCCTCTTCTGGTTTATCTCCAAAGATGCGTTTGAGGGCGCGAATCAATCGCTTTTCTTTTTCCCCGAAGCTTTCTTTGCAGGCGTTCTTAAGCTCTGTTGTGAGTTTCTCTATTTTTAATAATACATTGGGTGTGGTTAAAAAATTCAACTTGTTTAAAAGCTCTGTTTTTTCAGCGTCAGTACCTTTTTTTAATTTTTTTGTAATTTCTTCTATAAGGTATTGGGCATAATCCGTTTCGGTTTTATCTGGGTTGCGGTAAATAATGGTGGCGATGTCATGTGCGCCATCTAATGTTTTGCTCACCACCGGGCCAATCAGAAGCATTTCAATGATCTGAGCGGTCCATGCCCATCCGGTACTGGATGCTTTTTTCACGGTTTCAAATAAGAAAGAAGCCGAGGAAAAAGCAAAATTCATGTCCAGATAGAATTTGCCGGCTTTGTAGATAATGCCAGGTATGGCCTCTCTTCTTTTGATTTTGCTCATTAAGTGGCGCCGATATTCTGGATCGAGCAGATCTTCTAATAACAGCAGGCATTTTTCGGTGGTTTGATAAGCGCTTTGGCTGTACAAAACCCCATTGACAAAAGCAGAGGCAAGGGCAAAAAACTCAACGGCAACCGGAGATAATGTTCCTTTCTTGGCCGACACATTGACGTCGTGATATATTTTGCCGGCGCAAACACCCATTAATACCGCTACCGTTAATGCAGTAAAGGTTTTCCAGTCTTTTCGGTTGAAAGCGGCTAATGCGGCTTCCATTTGGGATTTGGGGGAGGTAATGGTTGAATACACAGTTAAAGCCGTAGATAAAAATAAACGTTTATTCTATCTGAATTATAGCTAAAAGTAAATTTTTTTTAGTAACTTTGTGTAAATAATTTTTTAGGATTGAGGGTTGAATACCTCAAAATATGCTTGAGTGCGCGCGTCGATTACCTTGATTTCTCGGTTGATGCGCGCATGCTCAAGGTTTTTATAATAGGCGCAGAGTTGTTGCACTTCGTATTTGATCAGCGCAAGCAAAGGCGCTTCGGCTTTTAATGCCACTAAGCAATCACAGAGGTGTAATTGTAAGTCGAGAAAAAATGGGTGTTGATGGCTCAATTCTTCAAACAATAACAGTGCATCTTGATGGCGACCCTTGGCTTTTTCCAGCAACGCCGTAGAGTAAAGCGCCCATTCAAGCCCTTGCTGGTTAATGACATCTAACAGTTCTGATTCGCGATAAGGTTGGCGCCACCACATGGCGGCACGGTTGTGTTTATAAATGGCATAATTAAAGGGGTCGTCGCGCAATATGTCCAGATGTTCTGCCAATAAACGCTTACTGGCCATTTCATGTAGTTCTTGGGTATTCATGGTGCTGAGTAATTCATCGGCAGAAACTGGTTCAGCATTCGATTCCAGTTCGGCCATTAAGACTTGGCTTTGTGCGTTGATTTCTTGCTCTTGTTGTTGCCGTTCGGCGTCCGCTTTTTGCCGCGCTTGATTTTGGGCTTTGTCTTGTTCCAGGCGTTTTTGTTGTTCTTCAAACGGATAGATCAGCGACATAATGTTGATCTGATCGGCAAAACGTTCGGTACAAATCGCATCTAAACTTTTCAGCGCAGTGACCAACTTGCTGATCATTTCGGCGTTTACGCTTTGTAATGGCTTGCCAGTCAAAAACTTTTGCCAGCGTTCGCTCAAGCCTTGAATGGGTGCAATGCGACCGCGCAATCGTTCTGCGTTGGGAAATAAGTGATCCCAATGTTCACGTAGTTGAGTGTCAATCAGCGTAACGCTTTCGGTAAATCCTGGCCATTGATAGACCTGGCACATGGCGTGGGCGAGTGCGGTATAAATAAAAAGATGATTACACCCTTGTTGAATCAGTTCGGATGACAATTTAATGACTTTTTCATAATTGGGTTTTTCATGATACAGTGAGCCGATTTTTTTGAACTCTGCTTCGATTTGTACGTAGGGGTCTGTGTATCGAAAACCCTCTTGGTTATTGTGGATAGGGTAAGTGTTGGCGAGTATGTTGTGCAGTTCTATAAGTTGCATGAGAGTGGTGCGCCTTCTTTATTTTCAGTCCATTATAAGGCTAAAGAGGACAAAAAAGCAACCGATTTATTTTTTTTAACTTTTCTATTCAAAGGGCGTATCATAGAAAACTAACTTAATTGAAACAGAGAGTGTTTATGGCAACGGATATTTTTATTGGAGTTGATGGCGGTGGTACGAAGACTAAAATTCAAGTGGAAACCGCTGAGGGTAAAATAGTGGGTTTGGCTAAAAGTGGGCCTGCGAACATTCGGTCTTCGGTTGAAGTTGCCTGGCAGTCAATCAATACCGGTATTGCTGAGGCGTTAAAAGAAAGTGGCATAGGCTTGCGCGATAGTAATTATCACTTTCATGCGGGTTTTGGCTTGGCAGGAATGGAAGTTCCTGGTGCGGTGACGCACTTTTTAAGTTATGGTCACCCGTTTAAGACTGTGGTGTTGAAGTCGGATGCTTATGCGGCTTGCCTTGGTGTGCACGGGGGTGAAGAGGGCGCCATTATTATTGTCGGTACGGGGGTTATTGGTTATCAAATTGTTGGCAATGAAGTTTCACGTGTCGGTGGCTGGGGGTTTCCGCACGACGATTTGGGTGGGGGCGCTTGGTTAGGGATGGAGGCGACGCGGTTGGCATTACAAGCGATGGATGGTCGCATTGCATCAACTCCTTTGTTGGAAGCGGTATTGCAACATTTTAAGGGTAATTACGATCAATTTGTTACCTGGGCAAATATGGCTAAACCAGGTGATTTTGGAGTGTTGTCGCCGTTGGTGATGGAATATGTTGATAAACAAGATCCACACGCCTTGCAATTGATTCAGCAAGCCGCGTATTATGTGGACTTATTGGCGGCAGCGTTGGCAAAAAAATCGAATCGTCCACTGCCCTTGGGTTTATTGGGTGGGGTAGCGCCTTTTTTAGTGCCACGATTGAGTAAGGCATTGCAAGCACGGTTGGTGCCAAGAAAGTTTGATGCGGCCAAAGGCGCGTTGTTCATGATTCGCAAAGAAGTGTTGGGGCATATTTAAATCAAATTAACGGTGGAGTAGGATAATGTTAACCAAAATGGCACAGGAAACGCGTGAGATTCCGCAGGTGGTCGCCAAACAATTAGCCGCTAATGCCATGCTCTGGGAGGCGCTCGCTGTTGAGTTGAAGGCGCGAGATATTCACTTTGTGGTTACCGTTGCGCGAGGTAGTTCTGACCATGCGTGTACTTTTGCTAAATATCTGTTTGAAACTTATTTGGGTTTGCCGGTGGCTTCAGCGGCGCCCTCCATTAACACAATTTATCAGGGTAAGCTTAAATTAAAACATGCGCTGGTGATTGGGGTATCACAATCGGGGCAAAGCCCGGATATCTGCGAAGTGTTAAAGCATGCTAAAGAACAAGGTGCATTAACTGTTGCGGTGGTTAATCAAAGCGAATCACCGCTGGCCAAGTTGGCGGATCATGTTATTCCGTTATTGGCAGGGCCTGAGCTGGCGGTGGCAGCCACCAAAAGTTATGTGGGGTCGTTAGCGGCTTTGGTACAAGGTGTGGCGATTTGTGTGCAGGATCATGTGTTATTGAATGCATTGAAACAATTGCCTGAGCGTATGGAACAAGCGTTGAATGTCAAGTGGGATTTGGCTTTGTCAACGCTGCATCACGTGCAAGATATTTTAACCATCGGTCGTGGTTTTGGTTTTCCGATTGCGCAAGAAGCGGCGTTAAAATTTAAAGAAACCTGTCGTTTGCACGCGGAACCCTTTAGCAGTGCTGAAGTGATGCACGGCCCGTTTGCCTTAATTCAAAAAGCATTCCCCATATTGCAGTTCGCCCAAAATGATGCCACGTTGTCAGGCAGTCTTACTCTGGCAGAAAAAATGAGTCAACTCGGGAGCCACGTATTATTGGCGATACCAGAAGGTTTGGCGCCAGTGCCCGCCGGTGTCCAAGCATTGCCATTGCCTTCGAGTCTCCACGGCACGCTTGACCCTTTGGTTGCCATCGTCGCGTTTTATGGTATGGTTGAAAAACTCGCGCTGCTCAGGGGGTTTAACCCTGATAAGCCCGAGAATCTAAAAAAGGTTACAGAGACCCGATAGCAGCGGGAGGCTCAGGGTTTTCCGCAGCTCTTTGTTGTCGCCAAGAACTTGCGGTTAGGACAACTTTGTGAAAGACTTCGCATGCGGATCCATAGTTGGTGGCGTAGGAAGAAAAAAGCCCCCCAACGCCCGCGATCCAGAATGCTTTATCGTGTTTTTTAGTGTTGAAAAGGCCATAAGCAGTTCCTGCTGCAGAGCTTACCACACATACAACACCAAAAACTCTGGAGGAGTGAACAATACAAGGTGTGGACTCTATCTTCAAATGCTCTAAATCCTTAACATGTTTAGTGAACTTTGCAAAAGTATCTGCTACTAAGTGAGAGTAAGCAAATGCAGAAAAGACACAAGAAGCAATGGTATTGATTTCTTTATCAATAAAAATAGAGTTGCCATATGCTTTTCGCATGAAATTCATTAGTATATTGTGTTTGTTTTCAGCTGCAGCAATGTTATCCGGACCTAAAAATAAACCCAGCAGTCCGGCACTTCCAAGATGTAGCATTTTTAATGCTGCATCTGTCCAGGTGATTGTGTAAGTTGGTTCAGGTAGAGGTAGTTGTTCGGCTTTTTGTGTTTCGAGTAGTCTAACTGTTTCAGGATTTAAAAATGCATACAGAGCTCGGTTGTATTCTGAAGTTTCTTTCCATTGTTTAAACACAATTGGGCAGGTCTGAATAAAAGCCGATAGATTCTTTAATAATCCTGAGGCCATAAAATACGTAACGGGGATCATGCTGATATTGGGTAGAAAGGTCTTTTCGAAGGGTCCGGTAGCATTGGCAAGGTATGCTGTAAAAGGAACAATGAACGGCATAATGGTAAGGGTGAGAGCAAATTTCACTGCTCCAGGCCAATCAGCGTTGGCTATTTGATAGGCGTTATTAAGACCGTTGAAGAAGCCAACAGCGCAGCGACCTAAGATGGCTGCTGGTGTTTCGCCGAACTTGTGTGAACCTTCATATGAAGAGATGAAAAATAAAACACCTGTACCTGCAAAAATGATCGCTCTTATCGTAAAACTCACGATTTTGTAGCGTGGAGGTGCTGCTGCTTCCGTGTCCGTGGCAGGCGCTGTTAGACCAACGGCTGCCGCCTCGAGCTCAGCAGTTTCGGTGGTGGTATTTAGATTGTGTCCTTTTTTACGCAAAGCCGCCCTTGAGCAACAGGTAAGGTTTGCGGAACTTGGAAGGTGGTTGAACCACCAGTTTCCAAGAGAATAAAGGCATTCTTTTAAGTACGTTCTTCCCGTTTGCATATTCCTTACCCCTCATCAAAAAAACGAACCGTTTATTCTATATTGAATGGGTGGTGGAAGCAATGTATTTTTGAGTATGTATTCGTGAATGTTCTAATGAGATCAAAATACGGAGCATGCGCCTATCGATTCTCTAATGGTTTGGCAATTGATTATTTCGCAAAATAATTTATCATGATGCTTATTCCCATCGTGCTGGATAATGATGACGCTGTTTTGGAACGAACTCAATGACGCTACCATGATACTCACCATCAATCAGCGTTTGACGCGTTGGTTGTTGGCGAGTAAGCCGGTACAAGTGCGTGTATCGGTTGTACCATGGCGGTCTTGGGTATTGCAGCTGTGGCAAACACAGTGTTCATCAACGTCGCAGTTGCTCAATGCCGCACAAGAAAATCTGTTGTGGCGTTCAATTATTACTGTGGAGATTGCCCCGGGTGTTGATGGCTTAGGATTGGCCAGCATTGCGCAGCAGGCGTATCAAACCTGTCAGCAGTGGCGGCAATCTATTCAGAATATTGCTCAACCGCATTCGATTGAAGTCAGTACGTTTATACAATGGGCGATGGCATTTGAAGCGCAATGTAATGAGCATGGCTGGGTCACGGAAGATCAGGCGATTAACCAAGTCATCGATCAATTGGACACGATGCCATTACCCTCGAAAATGGTTGTTGTGGGGATGGATAATCCAACGCCACAATTACAAAAATTATTAGATAAATTGCTAACTGATTTTTTACCTTTGCCAAATAAATCTGGCTCGATGGTTCATCTTTATGCCTGTCAAAATCGTACGGATGAATATTACCAAGCTGCTTACTGGGCAAAGCAACAATCACAACAAAACAAAACCGTGGCGGTGGTGGTGCCAGAATTACAGTCAGAATGGCGTAATCTCCAACGTATTTTTAATGAAGTGGTAGGTCCGGGGCATTATCAAATGTCGGGTGGGTTACCATTGAGCCAATATCCGCCGATTGCGGCGGCGTTAAACATTGTGCGTTTAAAAATCGATACCCATTTTACCAGCATCAGTGCGGTGGCGCGTTCGCGTTATATCAGCGGTGCTGAAGCTGAGCGCGATGAGCGGGATTGCTTGGATATTGAATTGCGTAAAGGGTTAACCACACAAAGTACTTTATTATCGTGGCTAGAAAAACAAGCAGCATTAGATGTCTGTCCACTATTGTTGCAAGCATTGATGCAGTTTCATGTATTGCCATGGCCAGAAACTGCAGCACCAGCAAAATGGGCAGAATATATGCGTACTGCGTTAGTCACTCTTGGCTGGCCAGGAGAGGTGATGCTTAACAGTGAAGAGTATCAGGCCTTCGAGCGGTTTTATCAATGCTTAGAAACACTGCAATCTTTACAAGCGGTGGTGCCCCTGTTATCCGCAGAAGCAGCGGTTTTTGAACTACAGCACGTGTTGCAAAACACCTCGTTTCAACCCGAAAGCCCGGCGGATGTTAAGATTCATATTTTAGGGATGCTCGAAACCGTCGGCTTGTCATTTGATGGCCTGTGGTTGTGTAATCTCAGTGAAGACGTTTTGCCACAAGCCGCAGCGCCCAATCCCTTATTGCCGATTTCCTGGCAACGGCAACTGAATATGCCCCATGCTTCGCAAACCCGCGAAGTACATTATGCGTGGCGTTTGTTGCAACAATGGCAACAGCAAACTACAGTGCTCTATATCAGTTATCCCGAACAACAGAAAGATATTAGGCTGGAGCCCTCGCCGTTATTGGCAGAGTTTGGCAAAGCGACACGCTTGCCTACCTTTATCACGCAACATCAGCGAGCTTATCAACAACCATTGTCCAAGCCTATGCTGGATGCACGAGCGTCGGCTGTAGGCGTGATTGAAAAAACCCAGCTCAAAGGCGGTGCCAATATTCTCAAAAGCCAGGCGTTATGTCCGTTTCAAGCGTTTGCTAAGATTCGTTTGCACAGCGATGAATTTCCGGTGGTGACCGATACCATCGATGCCAAATTACGCGGTATGATTTTGCATGACGCGTTGGAACAAGTATGGCGGCAACTACAGTCGCATACCGAGTTAATGCAGCGTTTGGATCAACAGGATTGGCAATGGTTAGATAAAAACGTACAGCGGGTATTGGTCAAATGGCAAGCCCAATGGCCGACGTTGCTAACGCCGGTAATGGTGGACTTAGAACAAGAACGCCTGGTCACACTGATTCAACGCTGGCTGGCGATCGAAGCTGAGCGGCCGCCATTCCAGGTGTTGTCGCAAGAAAAAACCTTGTATGGCGATATTGCGGGAATACCGTTGATGTTACGGATGGATCGTGTGGATCAACTGGCAACCGGTGAAAAAATCATTATCGATTACAAAACCGGATCGGTATCGCGCAGCAAATGGTATGGTGAGCGACCCACCGATCCGCAATTACCATTATACGCAACGTTAACCGATGTTGAAGGTATTACGTTTGCCAAACTTCATCCTAAATATTTGGGTTTTGAAGGCGTGAGTGCGCAAGATGCCGACTGGCCGGCAGTAACGGCGGAATGGCGTCGCGTGTTGACCGCGTTGGCGCAACAATTTTTACAAGGCAATGCCACGGTAGACCCGATTTCGCGCAATGAGGCGTGTGATCGGTGTCATTTGCAAAGCCTGTGTCGGATTGGTGCGGGAGGTGGGTTATGATCGCCGATGCGCAAGTACGCCTAACCGCGCTCGATCCCCGTCAATCCTTTATTGTGCAAGCGCCTGCAGGGTCGGGTAAAACCGAATTGCTGACGCAGCGTTATTTAAATTTATTGGCGCATGCCGAACGTGATCCTGAAGAAATCATTGCCATTACCTTTACCCGCAAAGCCGCAGCAGAAATGCGCGAACGGATTTTTTCGGCTTTGCAGCGTGCGACGGATCCAACGCCACCAGCGACCCATCATCAGCAACATACCTGGCAGCTGGCGCAGGCAGTATTGCAACGCGATCAGCAGCAACAGTGGCAGCTGCTTAATAATGCTCATCGATTACGCATCACCACCATTGATTCGCTCTGTGCCAATTTAACCCGACAATTGCCGTTGTTGTCGGGTTTTGGCAAAACCCCAGAAGTCACCGAAACGCCCGAGCGCTATTATCAACAAGCGGCGAAAGCGTTATTGAGTAATGTGAATGAGACGGTACCGTGGCAAAAAGCCCTGATCACGTTACTGCGGCATGTGGATAATCGCGTCGATCGCTTGCAAAATCTATTGGTGAGCATGTTGATGCGTCGTGAGCAATGGCTGGATGTGGTGCAACGTGCCAAACAGCATCAGCAACTACGCATGACGTTGGAAGGTGTTTTGCAATCGACGCGTCAGCAAACCCTAGATCAATTGGTTGCAGCATTTCCCGCGTCATATCAATTCACGTTATTGGGGTTGTTGCAATTTGCTCGAGAAAGCTTATCCATCGATTGGTCTACTGATGCAGTATTTGCTACGCCGAGTATTGAAGCCTGGCAATGGCTCGCTGATTGGTTGTTGACGGCCAAAGGCGAATGGCGCAAAGCGATTACCTACAAACAAGGATTTCCCGATAAAAACAAAAAACCAGAAATGGTTGGTTTGATTCAAGTCTTAGCTGAAACGCCCGGGTTTTTGCAGGCGTTGCAGCAGGTGTTATTATTGCCGCCAGCGCAATTTGAATCGGCGCAATGGCAGGTGGTTGATGCGTTGCTCACGGTGCTCCCGATCGCCGTCGCGCATTTGAAAGTGATTTTTCAACAACAACACGTGGTTGATTTTAATGAAATCGCTCTGGCGGCCCTCCAAGCGTTAGGGCAAGATGAGGCGCCGAGTGATCTGGCATTGTCACTCGATTATCAAGTGCGGCATTTGTTGGTCGATGAATTTCAAGATACCTCGCAATTACAATTTCGCTTATTGCAAGCATTGACCCGTGGTTGGCAATCCGGTGATGGTCGCACTTTGTTTCTGGTGGGTGACCCGATGCAATCAATTTATCGTTTTCGTCAGGCTGATGTGGGATTATTTGTCAAAGTGATTGAGCAGGGCGTAGGCACGATTGTATTAACTTATCTGGCGCTGTCTTGTAATTTTCGTGCGGATCCGTTGTTGGTGAATTGGTTTAATCAACAGTTTCCGAGCATTTTTCCGGCCGTGTCCAATGCGCTCACGGGTGCTGTCCATTATTGCGCTTCTGAAGCGACTCATTCTAGCTCACCAGCAGCTGCGGTGGAATGGGTTAAAACCATCAATGAGCCGACGGCAAAGCATATCACCGCTAAAATTGTCGAAACCTTGCAACGATATCCCACGCAAACCATTGCCATTTTGGTGCGTTCGCGCAGTCAGCTGCGTGAATTGTTGCCAGCTTTGCAACAGGCGCAGGTGCCGTATCAAGCGGTTGAAGTCGAGAATTTGATTGACCGATCTGCGATTCAGGATGTATTGGCGTTAACCTTTGCTTTAGCACATTTGGGTGATCGTACCGCCTGGTTGTCGGTTCTACGCGCGCCTTGGTGTGCGTTGGATTTGGCGGATTTATTGACAATTGCGCAACATAGTCTGGGCAAAACCATTTGGCAATCGCTGCAAGATCTCTTGTTGTTACAAACCTTATCTGCGCAAGGCCAGCAAGGCATCGCAACCATCGTTCCAATTTTGCAAAAAGGCTTGGCGCAAGCTGGCCGTGAACACTGGCGAACTGTGGTGGAATCGGTCTGGCACAATCTGCAAGCGCCTCGATTGATTGAACAAGCCGCAGACATCGACAATGTTGAAGCATTTTTTGCCGTGCTCGATCGTCATCAACATTTAGTGTTGGATCGCGAACAACTATTGCAATCACTGCAGCGGTTGAATGCGCAAAATTCCGATCCAGGTTCCGCGTTGGTCCAAGTGATGACCATTCATAAATCCAAAGGCTTGGAATTTGATACGGTGATTTTACCGGATTTATCCAGCAGCAGCGGGCGTGATGAACCGCCACTGTTGCTGTGGCAAGAATCGCTCTCCAATACTGGCGAACATCAGCTGTTATTATCGCCCATTTCTTCTGCCTACAGTGAACAACCCGATTCGATTTATCAATATTTGTGGAGCACCGAACAACAACGCGCGCAACATGAGTTGCAGCGCCTGTTCTACGTTGCCGTCACGCGTGCTAAGAAGCGGTTATATTTGGGTGCGCAACTGACTGAAGAAACGCCGGGGGAAGTCAAATCCCCGCGCCGGGGTAGTTTTTTGGCGTTGCTTAAAAAATAAAATTATGTGATAATAAAACAATCAAACCAAGTGTTGACTTCTGATTGATCTGTTTTTATAATGTTCAAATTAGATTAATAAAGAGCCAATTAAGGATATGAGCGTGATTACGTTTGATACATTGAAGTTCAGTAAAAAATTAGTTGAATCGGGTGTGCCGCAACGCCAAGCTGAGGCGCACGCAGAAGCTTTTGCAGAAGTGATTGATGATCAACTCGCGACCAAACAAGATTTAAAGGATTTGGAAACTCGATTGAATCATAATATTCTGACCCGATTAGGTGGGTTGGTTATTGCGACTGTTGGCATTGGCGTAACCATTTTAGGGTTACTGATTTCTGCGCATCACTAACAAAAAACTTGCTATTTCAGGCGTTTCCAAGCAAAATTTAGCATCGAACTGAGCTTAAGGATATCTCTGTGAACCCGCTGATTCATGATCAATTCTTATTGCATAACAAAATTGCCGAACGTTTATACCATGAATACGCTAAGCCGATGCCCATCGTTGATTACCATTGTCACGTAGCAGTTTCACAGATTAATCAAAACCACCAGTTTACGAATATTCAAGAAGCCTGGCTGGCCACCGACCAATTCAAATGGCGTGCAATGCGTATCAATGGCATTGCTGAGCGTTTTTGTTCGGGTAACGCCAGCCCGCGCGAGAAGTTTCAAGCGTGGGCTGAGACCGTGCCTAAAACCTTGAGCAACCCTTTATTTCATTGGACGCATCTAGAATTGGCGCGCTATTTTGGCATTGATAAGGTTTTGTTGAATGGGGATACTGCTGAAGAAATTTGGCAAGAAACCAATCGTCAATTGCAAAGTCCAGATTATACGGTGCAAGGCTTGTTCCGTAAAATGAACGTAAAGGCAGTATGCACTACGGATGATCCGCTTGATGATCTGGCCCTGCATCGCTCACTAGAGAATCAAACATCAGGTGGTATTGTGGTGCGTCCGACGTTTCGTCCAGACCGGGCATTGGCAGTAGAAAATGTCGAAAAATTTAATGCCTGGGTTGATCAACTGGGGAAATTGGTTGGTAAGCGCTTAGGCACTTATCAGGAATTTCTTAATGCGCTGGCGAAGCGGCATGATTTTTTTCATAGTATGGGTTGTCGTCAGGCGCATCATGCCATTGAAACGATGTTCTGTGCGGACTATTCTGATCAAAAAACCTCACTGATTTATGGCGAGATCCGCGCGGGCAATCCATTGAATGATAAAAAAATCGCACAATTCCGTACGGCAGTGTTGCGCGAGCTGTGTATCCTTAATCATCAGCGAGGTTGGGTGCAACAGTTTCACATCGGTGTGATGCGCAATAGCAACAGCCGTATGGCTGCAGCTTATGGTGCGGATATTGGGTTTGATGCCATTACCGATAAACATTACGCCAAGAAATTGGCCAATTTCTTGGATCATTTGGATTCGCATAACCAACTCACCAAAACTATTTTGTATGGCTTTAACCCGAAAGACCAGGATATGCTGGCAGCAATGAGCAGCGCCTTTCAAGACGGTTCACAGCCGGGCAAAATCCAATGCGGTGCTGGCTGGTGGTTCCAAGGTCAAAAACGCAGCATCGAACAACAGATCGATTCGCTGGCTAACATGAGTTTGCTCAGTCACTTTATCGGAATTTCCAGCGGTACCCGCAGCGTGCTTTCCTATCCACGCCATGAATACTTCCGTCGCGTGCTGTGCAATCTACTTGGTCAGGATATGGAACAAGGCTTGATTCCCATGGACTTTGCGTGGATTGGTCAGGTGGTGCAAGACATTTGCTACCATAACGCCAATCGTTATTTTGCGTTGGGAATCTAACGGTGAGATGGGTTTTTGCTTCTCACAATCGCGGAAAAATTGAAGAAGTGCAATCCTACCTTTCTGGTAGCGCCATTCAATTGATTCCGCAGTCAGAACTTGATGTACCAGAGCCCGAAGAAACGGGATTAACGTTTATTGAAAATGCCATTCTTAAAGCCCGTCATGCAGCGCAGCATACAGGGTTGCCGGCGTTGGCAGATGATTCTGGTCTTGAAGTTGATTATTTGAAAGGGGAGCCAGGTATTTATTCTGCACGCTATGCTGGTACTCATGGTGATATGCCGGCAAATATTGCGTTGTTGCTTGATCGATTAAAGGGTGTGCCGGAGGCGCAACGCACCGCTCGGTTTTATTGTGTGATGGCCTTTATGCGACATGCGCTTGATCCAAAGCCTCAGATTTTTGAGGGCGTATGGGAAGGGCGAATTTTATTGGTACCGCAAGGGGTTTGTCATGGATATAACCCCGTGTTTTATGTACCAACCCATCAGTCTTCAGCGGCCCAGTTGTCCGTGGATGTACGTAATCAATTAAGCCATCGAGGTCAGTCGTTGAAAAAAATGATGGAGTGGCAGCAGCAGTCACATGCTTAACATCCCTTTGTCTCTCTATATTCACGTTCCGTGGTGTGTGAAAAAGTGTCCGTATTGCGACTTCAATTCCCATGCGCAATCGGGTGAGTTGCCAGAAAAAACCTATGTTGAAAGATTGCTCCAAGATTTGGCGAATGATCTGCCGCGGGTAGCAGGGCGTGAGATTCAAACCGTTTTTATCGGAGGCGGTACACCGAGTTTATTTTCACCTGAATCCTATCGACGTTTATTTGCTGGTATTCGCGAACAGATTACCATTGCGCCTGACGCGGAAATCACGTTAGAAGCTAATCCAGGTACCATCGAGCATGGGCAATTTACTGGGTACCGCGAGGTGGGCATTAATCGCATCTCACTCGGTGTGCAGAGTTTTAACAATGATCATTTGAAAAAACTCGGGCGTATTCATCGCGATGAAGAAGTGCTGCGTGCGGTAGCAGAATTAAAAGCAGCGGGGTTAAATAACTTTAATCTCGACTTGATGCATGGCTTACCGGATCAAGCCCAAGCACAAGCAATGGAAGATTTGCGACGCGCCATTGAGCTACAGCCCACGCATTTGTCCTGGTATCAGTTGACCTTGGAACCGAATACGGTATTTTATTCCAAGCCACCAAAGCTGCCCGATGATGATCAATTGGCTGATATTGAAGAAGCCGGCAAAATCCTATTGCAAAAGGCAGGATATCGACAATATGAAACTTCAGCTTACGCACAGTCCAATAAGCAATGTCGCCATAACTTAAACTACTGGCGCTTTGGCGATTACCTGGGAATCGGTGCAGGTGCTCACGGTAAGCTCACCGATTTAACTACAGGTCAGATCACCCGGTTATGGAAAAAAAAACAACCCAAGGCGTATCTCGATGTTACACAATCATTGATCGGTGGTGAAGAACGGATTGCATCCGTAGCCATCCCTTTTGAATTTATGCTTAATGCGCTGCGCTTGTCAGAAGGCTTTAGCATTGAGCATTATCAGCAAGCCACCGGATTATCATTCGAGGCAATTACACCCATCGTTGCGCAGGCCATTCAACGTGGATTGCTGCAACAGGTTGAGCAACAAATTATTCCCACGGAATTGGGTGCGCAGTTTTTGAATGAGACGTTATTATTATTTCAGTGAAGCCACGTTTTTTCTTTGTTTGGTTTCAAGATTCAATGCGGTTAGTGCCTTGCCCCAGGCGCAGCCAGTATCAACGCCATGAGCATGGGGGTCATGGGTAATGCCTTCCAGTGCTGCCCAATGACCAAAGACGATATCATCTTGTGCGGTTTTGCGGGACACTGCAAACCAAGGGTGCCAGCCGGGTGGGGCATCTGCAGGGTTAACTTTAAGCGACACATTCAATTTGCCGGTGGCATCACAAAACCGCATGCGGGTGAAATAGTTGATGATGATGCGCAGGCGGTCGTATCCGGTTAATGATTCATCCCATTGATCGGGCTGGCTGCCGTACATATGAACAAGTAATGCTTGACGTTGTGGCCCTTGTAAGGCCATTTCGACTTCTTTGGATTTTGCCAATGCCTCAGCAATACTCCATTGCGGTGGAATACCTGAATGCACCAGAGTGAATTTCAGCGTGGCATCGTGATGCACTAAAGGTTGATGACATAACCACTCAATCAGTTCAGCCGCATCCGGCGCGTCTACAAGGGCTTGCAAAGTATCGCCTTTTTTCAAGGGTTGATGGCCGTAATATACTGCGATTAAATGTAGGTCATGGTTGCCCAAAACCGTGATGGCGTTATTGCCTAAATTTTTAACAAAGCGTAAGCATTCTAACGATTTTGGTCCGCGATTAACCAGATCTCCGACGAACCAGAGTTTATCGCGTTCAGGATTGAAGTTAATTTTACCCAGCAAGGCTTGTAGTTCATCAAAACAGCCTTGCAGATCTCCGATGGCGTAGGTGGTCATGCGTGCCTACTGGCATATACCGCTGCGCCTTGCAAACCAACTCGGGTGTTAAGCACCACATAAATCGGGATGTCTTTGATCAACTTGGACATGCGGCCTTTGTCGCTAAAGGCATTGATAAAGGTGGGTTGCTTTAGTTGCGCTAATAATTTTGGTGCAATACCGCCGACCAGGTACAGCCCACCAAAACAGAGGGTGGTGAGTGCCAGATTACCGGCAGCAGAGCCATAGGCGCGAATAAACAGTGAGAGGGCGCGCAGTGCCATCGAGTCTTGATGTTGGATGGCAAATTCGGCGATGGTGCTGCCAATGTCATCGCTTTTATAGAGCGCCAGCTTCAGCTTGGGGTGTTCTTTTTCACCCAGAGTTGGCGTGTCGCGGACAAATTTGTAAATATTGGTAAGGCCAATGCCCGAGACTACGCGTTCGGTAGAGACGCGGCGGAATTTATTTCGTAGATACAGCAGCAATTGCACCTGTTCGTCATCGGTGGGGGCAAAGTCGACATGGCCACCCTCCGTCGCTAGTACATTATATTGCTTGCCATCATGATGCATGATGCCAACCCCAAGGCCGGTGCCAGCGCCGATAATGGCTTTGGGCTCAGTGGCGTTGGGTTTACCTTTTTGCAGGGTAATCACATCTTCGGTGGTTAGTGTTTCAATGCCATAGCCGATGGCTTGAAAATCATTGATCAAGGCAACGTTGGTAATGCCTAATTCGGTTTTAATTTCTGCTGCATCGACGAACCAGGGTAAGTTGGTGAATTTAACCGTGTTGTTGATGATGGGGCCTGCCACTGCTAAACAGCAGCGATTAACATCCATGGTTTTGGTTTTGAAGTGTTTGAGAAACTTTACCATGATGGTGTTAAGGCTATCAAATTCAGCGTTGCTATATTGTTCATGGCCAATGATATTGAGTTTGCCATGATTGGCGTTAGATAATTGCAAGCGGGTGGTGGTGCCACCGATATCGCCGGATAAAATCAACATAGTTAGTCCTCTGGAAAAAATTGTAATGCTTTAACGGGGATGCCGTGAATCAAATGCTGTTGAATAATTTTTTCTAATGCTTCTGGGGTGCAGGAGTGGTACCAGACGCCTTCAGGATATACCACGGCGATGGGGCCACGTTCACAGACGCGTAAGCAGTTGGCTTTGGTGCGTTGAATGCCGCCACGTTCGCTTAGGTTCAGTTCTTTTAAGCGTTTTTTGAGATATTCCCACGATATTAGTGCTGCAACTTTGTCGCAACATTTTGGCGTGGTTTGATCGGCACATAAAAAAATGTGCCGTTTCATGACGTCAATGCCCAGTGCGTGAACTTGCGTGGACAGGGTGTTCATGGTTAATACTTACAGATCGAGCTTTTCAGCTTTTTGCTGACTCTTTGCTTTTTCCATAAAGTGTTCTGGCAGGGTGATGTTCAATTCCAGCACCGAACGGTCGCCATGTTGTTCAAAATCCACCTTCACTTCATCGGCGCCAATATTGACGTATTTAGCAATCACTGCGGTGATTTCTTTTTGCAACATCGGTAGAAAATCAATACCACCTTGTTGTATACGTTCGTGCGCCACAATGACTTGTAAACGTTCTTTGGCAATATGCGCGCTGCTATTGCTGGTAGGGCCGCCAAATAAGGCTTTAAACCATTTTTTCATTAGTTTTTCCTCCGCTTGAACAAGCGTGAGAAAATGCCACCACGATCCAGTGTAATAAAGCGATGATCAACTTTTTCACCCAAGAAGCGCGCTACGGCATCTAAATACGCTTGGCCGGCATCGCTTTCCGCATCCAAACTCACCGGTGTGCCGGCGTTGGAAGCTTTCAATACGGCTTTAGATTCAGGAATTACGCCGAGCAAGGGGATTGATAAAATTTCTTGCACGTCTTGTACGCTCAGCATATCACCGCGTTCCACACGTTCTGGCGAATAACGGGTCAATAATAAATGTTCTTTGATTTTTTCTTTGCCTTGTTCCGAGCGTCTGGATTTGCTTGATAATACCCCTAACATGCGATCTGAGTCACGTACCGAAGACACTTCAGGGTTGGTGACGACAATCGCTTCGTCAGCAAAATACATGGCCAACAACGCACCGCGTTCGATACCGGCAGGAGAATCGCAGACGATGTATTCAAAGTCTTTGGATAGTTCATTGAGGATTTTTTCAACGCCTTCTTTGGTCAGTGCATCTTTATCGCGGGTCTGTGAGGCGGGCAAAATATACAAACCTTCCACGCGTTTATCTTTGATCAGGGTTTGTGAGAGGGTGGACTCACCATTGATAACGTTAATCAAGTCATACACCACGCGACGTTCGCAGCCCATGATTAAATCGAGGTTGCGTAAACCCACATCGAAATCAATGACTACGGTTTTGTGGCCACGCAGTGCAAGCGCAGTGGCAAAGGCAGCGCTGGTGGTGGTTTTACCCACGCCGCCTTTTCCGGAGGTGATAACAACGATTTTTGCCATGGGAGTGTCCTTCTTATAACATTGATCAGATTAAAGCTACTGGTGGTAGTATAGCAGGGTTTTTTTAAACCACATATAGTCGTTTAGCATTACATTGAGCTGATAATCAACTGTCCATTTTCCAGGTGCAGTTGAGTGGCGCCCTTGTGTTGTTGATTATCAGCATCTTCAAAAATTTTGTATTGGCCAGCGATTGACACCAGTTCAGCTTCCAGTTGTTGGCAGAAGATGCGGGCTTTTTCGTCGCCATTAATGCCTGCCAAGGCTCGGCCACGCAGGGTTCCATAGACGTGAATATTTCCATCCGCCAATAATTCAGCGCCAGGGCTTACGGAAGAAACCACCACAAGATCACCGCCTTGGGCATAAATTTGCTGGCCAGAACGGATCGGTTGAGTAATCAAGCGTGAGCCTTTGCGTTCGGGTAATAATGAGGCAGGAATGGCTTCGGCTTCTGCGGTTTTTTTAGTTTTTTCTTTCGATTCAGCGAGTTCTGGTGCATCGATCATGGTGGCAAAGCCCGCATTTTGTGCCATGGCTTGTGTGGCTTCATCGGTGCCGCGAACGCCAACGGGAATTAAATGATGGTCGCGTAAAATTTTGTTGAGTGCCATAAAATCAATGGGTTGTTTTTGTGGATCCAGTTTTTGCAAATCCACCACCACTGGCGCATGTTGAAAAAACTTCGGGGCGAGTTTGATTTTTTCGCCCAACTGTTGGTTGAGTTGGTTCAGATCATTATTTTGCAGTTGTAAGATGCTTAAAGTGAAAAGACTGCCTTTGAGTTGGAAGCACGGTTGCATGGTTGAGTTCCTAGCTTGTTGATGAGGGCAATTCTAAAGGAATCGTCACCGTTTGGGTAGTGGTATTTATGGGGGTTGTGATCACGATTGGCGCAACGCTTTTACTCTGATGGTGGTGGAGAGAGGCAAGTGTGGTCACAGCAATAATGACCACCACAAGCGCCAGGGTGCTAAAGAGCACTATTAACTGACGCGACCATGTTTTTTTTGGTTTCATTGGTTTGTCGTTGCCGGGCGTATAAATATGCCAATTATTGTCTTTTTTAGAATAGTCGAGTTTCATGGGTTAACTTTTGTTTGATTTATCTTGTATAATCTTAGGCAGGTCGTTTCGATAGGTCAATCATAATTATGCATTATTTTAAATCACAGCACCGCTTTCGATGGATTATGGCATTGCTAACTTTCATCATACTGGTGCTGTTAATGTTTAATTTACTGGAAGGTCCAGTAGCGATTGATCCCGCCACAGTACTCGCAGCCACAATGGCGAAGTTGCATATTTTTGTGGACGATTACACCACTGAGCAATACGCCATTATCTGGCAATTGCGCATGCTGGATGCGGTGGAGGTTTTGTTGGCGGGTTTTGCATTGGGCTTGGCTGGCGCGGTGATGCAAGGGTTGTTACGTAACCCATTGGCAGATCCAGGTTTGTTGGGTATTTCCAGTGGCATTGGTTTTATTGTGGTATTGCTTGCCGTGTTGTTTGGTGCGGCGATTAATATTTATCCTTGGGTGGTGCCGTTGAGTGCCTGTATCGGTGGTATTGTGGTGGTGTCATTGTTATATGCGTTTGCCCAGGGCGTTGCACGAGGCCATCCGACGGGGTTGGTGTTGACTGGTGTGGCGTTGAATGCGTTATTTGGCGCGGCGACCATGTTGTTGATGACCCTGGCCAGTGCGCCGATTTTACACAGTGTGATTTTTTGGGAATTGGGCGGTGTCACCGGTACCAGTTGGCCAATTGCCGGGTTTTCAGCGATCGCCATTGTATTGGGTGGTTTCTTATTGCTGTTGCAAGCAAAGCGGTTGAATGTATTAACGCTGGGCGAATGTGATGCGTTACACAGCGGCGTTAATATTCAAAGTACGCGTATTTGCTGCATAATTGGCGTAGCGTTGTTGGTGGGTGCCTCAGTAATGCTGGCAGGGCCATTGGCGTTTGTGGGCTTGATGGTGCCACATGTGATGCGTGGTTGGGTCGGTGCCGATCATAAGCGTTTATTGTGGGCATCGGCGTTGGGTGGAGCGATTTTATTACTGCTCGCTAATTGGGTGGGATTATTATTATCAAAAACCGTGCAATTGCCACTGGGGGTATTGATTGCGTTTCTCGGTGCGCCATTCTTTTTATGGTTATTATGGAAAATGCGTTTATGATCGTAGCACAGCAACTCAGCGCAGTGGTCGGCGGCGTAACGCTGTTGCAGCAGGTTAATCTCAGCGTTGCACCTGGTGAGTTGTTGATGGTGCTGGGCCCAAATGGCGCTGGTAAAAGTACCTTGTTGCAGGCGTTGGCGGGCAGTATCAAAGTGACGCAAGGTTCTATTGAGTTGTCTGGACAGCCACTGTCGCATTATGCGGTGCGAGAACGCGCCAAGCGTCTGGCGTGTTTGAGTCAACAATTAGCAATGGAATTTGATTTTACCGTGCAGGAAGTGGTGGCATTGGGGCGTTATTCTTATGGCGAAAGCAAGGCGGAGGCGCAGAGTGCGATCAACCGGGCGCTGATCAAGGTCGACATGGAGTCTTTTATCACACGACGTTATCGGAGTTTATCCGGGGGCGAGCAGCAACGGGTGCATCTGGCGCGGGTATTTGCGCAAATTGATGGCGTTGACGCCACGTCATCGCGTTATCTCTTATTAGACGAACACGTCGCGCATTTAGACTTAGCGCATCAGCAACATATTTTCCAAGTGTTACGCAATTTGCTTCGCGAAAAAGTTGGCATAGTGGCGGTGGTGCATGATTTGAATTTGGCCTTGGCCTATGCGGATCGTGTAGTATTGCTGCACCATGGCAAGGCGGTGGCAGAGGGCAAGCCACAGGAAGTATTGACCATTGAACGTATGGGTCAAGTGTTTGAAGTTGCCGTTGAGTGGGCCGTCTGTCCGCAGGGTAGAAAGTGGATGGTACCAAAGATCAAATAAAAAAATGCATTCTGGCTCTTGTAACTTGCCTTGGCTTGCGGTATCATTTGCCGCTTCTTGTCAGTTGATTTTTCAACAGACGAGTTGATTTTATACTTTAATGACAGATTTTTGATCAGACAGGAATACGCAATGAAAACCTTTAATTCAAATGCGCAGATCGCAAAACACGATTGGTATATCGTGGACGCTGAAGGCAAAACCTTGGGTCGTTTGGCGAGCGAGTTAGCGACTTATTTACGTGGCAAGCACAAGCCAGAGTATACCCCTCATGTGGATACCGGCGATTATATGGTCGTGATCAACGCGGAAAAAATCGCGGTCACTGGCAATAAAGCATTGGGCAAAGTGTATACGCGTCATACTCAGTATGTTGGTGGGTTGAAAGAAACCCGTTTTGAAGAAATGATTGAGCGCAACCCGATTCGCGTACTTGAACTCGCGGTCAAAGGGATGTTGCCAAAGAATCCATTGGGACGTGATATGTTCCGTAAATTAAAAGTGTATGCTGGTGCTGAACATCCTCATGAAGCACAGCAGCCACAAGTATTAACCAAAAGATTAGGTGGCGCGAATGTCTAAGACTCAAGCTCAAACTTTTTATGGTACCGGTCGTCGTAAAAGCTCTACAGCCCGTGTTTATATTAAACATGGCAAAGGCGACATCATTGTCAATGGCAAAAAATTAGATGTATATTTTGGCCGTCCGACTTCCTGCATGATTGTACGTCAACCGTTGGAGTTGATTGGTGCAGTGGATAAATTTGATGTAACTGTTAACGTTGATGGGGGTGGTAACACTGGCCAGTCCGGCGCAATTCGCCATGGCTTGACCCGTGCGTTGATGGAATATGATGAATCCTTACGTCCAGAATTGCGTAAAGCAGGTTTTGTGACCCGTGATGCGCGTTGTGTAGAGCGTAAGAAAGTTGGATTGCATAAAGCGCGTAAACGTGCACAGTACTCCAAGCGTTAATCTTTACTTTTTTTATTGCCATTCAAGCCTCGCAATGTGTTATCATAGCGAGGCTTTTTTATTTATAGGGAGATAATCGCGTGACATTGGTGACCAATAAGCGTTCGGTAATGACTTTATTTACCAATAAAATTTCTCATTATTCACATCGTGTGCGTTTGGTGTTGGCTGAGAAAGGCGTAACGGTAGATTTCGTTGAAGTTGACCCGAATGATCGCCCTGAAGAATTGATGGAACTCAATCCCTATGGCATGGTGCCCACCCTGGTTGATCGTGACCTGGTGTTGTACGAAGCCAATATCATCGTGGAATACTTGGAAGAGCGTTTCCCGCATCCGCCGTTGATGCCGGTATATCCCGTTGCGCGTGCACGTAGCCGCTTGATGTTGTCGCGCATTGATCGTGATTGGTTCTCTTTGGTCGATAAAATTGCCAAAGGTCAAGGTGTTGAGCAAGCGCGCAAAGATTTGTACGACAGTTTGTTATCCGTAGCACCAGTATTTGCAGATTCACCCTACTTTTTAAGTGAAGAATTTACCTTGGTGGATTGTTCTTTGGCAACTTTATTGTGGCGTTTGCCATCCTTAGGCATTGATTTGCCAGAAGCCGCTAAGCCGATTATGAAATACGCCAAACGCTTGTTTGCACGTCCAACGTTCCAATCCAGCCTTTCTGATGCTGAAAAAGAGATGAGACAATAGTATGGCGCGGCTACGTCCTTATTTGTTGAAAGCCACCTATCAGTGGTTGAATGATCATGAATTGACGCCGTATTTGTTGGTGGATGCGGAAAATCCTGATGTCATCGTCCCCAAAGAAAATGTCAAAAATGGCCGCATTGTGTTGAATCTGGCACCGGTTGCCGTCAGCAACTTTTATTTGGAAAATGATTCGATTAGCTTTGACGCCAGCTTTGGTGGTGTATTGTGGGAGATTTACGTACCCATCGCTGCGGCAATGGCACTCTACGCCCGTGAAACTGGGCATGGCATCTACGAGCGCGAAGAAGGCATTGGTATGAATGTCAATGAAGGCGAAACCGACAAAGACCTTGATCCACGTCCAACGGAAACCAAAGCCAAAGCCAAAAGCAAAATCAGCGAAAGCTTGAAAAAGGCGAATGCGTTGGGTATGCGAGTGGTTAAATAGAATGGTGTCATCTGCGCCAAGACAGCATAAACTGATTTTCGGTCAAAAACCCTGCAGTAAAAAGCACCGCAGGGGTAACTAACGCTACTCAATAATAAACAAAGCATTTTTTTGGTTTTGGTTGCTTATCTGGCAATTGGCGCCGGACTCATTAGTCACCGACGTTCGCAAAGCATAATTACATCCCCATTTGTAATTACAACCTCCTTGTATTTCGTTGGCGGTTAAGGAACAGAAAGTCTTGGCTGTATTATTGACAACAATTAACTGGATAGACTCCAATGGTTTTACTGTAAATTGCTCATTATTAATACTTGGGTTGCAATATCCTAGACAAATCACTTTATAACCCGTAGTGTTTTGGATACTTACAATACCTGGTGCACTTGCTGCAAAAGCACCGTTTACAGAAATTGAAATACCGATTGTCATCATTAAAAAAGTTTTGGTCTTCATTACAATTCTCCTAAAAATAAACACTCTTCATCGTCTCTTTTGAGACGCTTGTGAAAAAATAAAAAATGTAGAGTCAGTTATTTTGTTGGCTAAACGCCAACGTGGAAAAGTGCATGAGAAGAAAAAAGAATGGCGCGCGCGAACACACTTGCCATTATTGCAAGACTTAAAGATGCTATGTTGCACTTCAAAAGCCCGCTCATTAGATAAATCCTCTGTGTTCACTTGCAAAGTATCATGGTTTTTTAACACGTTCAAGTTTTTTTCAGCAGAAATACAGGGTTGTTATTAATATTGAGATATCCCGCTTCAAGATAGCCGACAAGTCCGTCCCAATTTATTCGGATTATAACTGATCGCTTTATTCAGTAGCCCTTTCGGTAGTGCTTGACTTAAAGTGCTGTGCATAGGGGCTGATAGCGCCTCCCTGCGCGGGGCGCGTCTAAGCTTCTCCAAACAACCCTTGATCAATCAAATCGCATAAGCAATGAATGATCAGCAAATGACATTCTTGAATGCGCGCGGTGCGAGTTGCGGGTACGCGAATCTCAACGTCGGTGTCTTTTAAAATCGCCGCCATATTGCCGCCGTTTTTGCCAGTGAGTGCAACGACATGCGCATGACGCTGATGTGCGGTGTGAATCGCCTGAATCACATTTTTAGAATTACCGCTGGTGGAAATTGCCAGCAACACATCGCCTTCATTCGCCAGGGCGCGCACTTGTTTTGAGAAAATTTCGTCATACGAATAATCATTGGCAATGGCAGTGATGGTGGAAGTATCCGTGCTTAACGCAATCGCCGGTAACTCTGGGCGTTCACGTTCAAAGCGTCCTAATAATTCTGCCGAGAAGTGTTGTGCATCGCCAGCTGAACCGCCGTTGCCACAGCTTAAAATCTTTTTGCCATTCACTAATGCGTTAATCAGCACTTCTGCGGCTTTGGCAATACTGTGGGGTAATTTATCAGCGCTGTCGATTTTGGTTTGAATGCTTTCGCTGAAGTGTTGTTGAATCACGTGGTTCATGTCCATTGAATTATTCCTTTTTGAACGGTTAAAGTTGAAATATTTTCGGGTAGTATTTCAGCATTAATTGATCGCTCGTGGCAAGCGCGCAGCGCAATGATCTTGCGGTAGCCACAATGGTGCGATCAGCGGGGTCGCGATGTTCCCAGTCTAGCGCCAGATTTTTTAACCAGATGGCGGTATCTACTGGCAAGATTTCTAGGCTTTGTAATTCTTTCAAATGCTGGCTGTATGTTTCAATAGGCATGCCAATATCTAATTTTTGATTTTTGATTTTTAGACCAATTTCCCACACTGAAATGCTGCTTACCCATATTTTTTCTTGTTGATTAAGCGTTTCTAAACTGTCGTGAGAGAGTTTTTTTGGGTCTAGCGTCCACCATAGCAACGCACAGGTATCCAGTAGAATTTTCATAGATCGATCCACTCATTTGAAGAAGGCGTGTTAATGTCTTCGTGATAAATCACCTTGCTCTGATATTTGCCAAATACCTCATGAGGTAATTTTTTTTGCTGATACGGTACAATTCGCAACACAGGTTTATGATGATCCATTACAATCAAAGGCTCTCTGGTTTGCTCAACCTCTCGAAAATAAGCGAGCATCTTTGCTTTCAGTATCCCTTTAGAAACGGTTTGCATAAGTGTCACCATAGTCATGTCTATAGTCATAATTATAGTATATGCTTTTGAATAATGCAAGCATGATTTATGGTCTAAGTTCTTTTAAAATTTGTTTGGCAATGAGATGTTTGGATGCTTTTATTAGTATTTTAGTGTGCTCACGCGAAATCAACATCACTTCATTGTCATTACTATCAAATCCAATATCGGTTCGGCTGATATCATTGGCAACGATTAAATCGGCACCCTTGTGAATTAATTTGCGTTTGGCATTTTCAATCACGTGCTCTGTTTCTGCTGCGAAACAGACCACAAAAAGTTTGTCAGGTCGTTGGCAAACCTCAGCAACAATATCGGCGGTTGGCGTCAACGTTAGCGTAATAGATTCTCCGGTTTTTTTGATTTTTTGCAGTGCAGGCACCAACGTGTAATCAGCAACTGCGGCGGCAGCAATAAAAATATGCTGATCTTGCAAATGGCTCATGACAGCAGTATGCATGTCAGCAGCGCTTTTTACTTGAATCACTTGATGGCAGTACGGTAATGATAGGGCAGTGGGGCCGGTAATCAGGGTGACTTCAGCACCTGCAGCAGTGGCCATCTCTGCCAAGGCATAACCCATCTTGCCCGAGCTTTTGTTGGTGAGCATTCTGACAGGGTCGATGGCTTCTTGTGTGGGTCCTGCGGTAATTAAGATTTTAATGCCAACTAAAAACGGTTCAGTTGTTAATGTTTCCAGTTGTTTGACGATGTCGATGGGTTCCAGCATTCTGCCAGGGCCTTCATCACCACAGGCTTGAATACCGCAATCAGGTCCCCAAAATTGTGCGCCATGATTTTTTAATATATCGACGTTGGCTTGTGTTACAGGGTGTTGCCACATGGCTTGGTTCATGGCGGGGGCAACCACCAAAGAAGCGCGTGTGACTAAATGAATGGCGCTGATCAGGTCGTCAGCGTGGCCGTGTGCCAATTTTGCCATGGTATTGGCACTGGCCGGTGCGATTAAAAAAATATCCGCCCACTTCGCCAGGTGAATATGTTGCATTGTTGGTTCCATCAGCGTGTCAAATACACCATTAGGCAACAGTGTTTCGAGCGTGAGTGGGGTAACAAATGCTTTGGCATTTTCAGTCAATACCACTTTGACCTGATGTTTGGCTTCGAGTAATTTTCTCACCAATTCTGGCGTTTTGTATGCTGCAATGCTGCTGCTGATGCCAAGTAAGATCTTCATTTTTTAGGCGCATTTAAAAAATAGATAACGCCAGCCAATAAGCTGATCAGGCCGGTGATGATGAGTAGTAGTAACAGCGCAAGTGTATTATGCCAATGGGTCATTAATAAACTTGCAATAAAAGGAGCGACGCCGGCAATGGAGTAAGTACCTGCATAGGTCAAGGCAACCAATTGGTAACGCCACTGAATCGGAAATAAATCCGGTAAAATGGCTGGGTAGCAGGCTGCCATGATCACAATCAACAGATAATAAATAATATTGAAACTGTATAACGCAGAAGCAGAATTGATTTTGAGGAGATAAAACAGAAATGGCAGCGTGATTAAGGTTAAAGCCACGCCGATTAAATATAAGCGATGGCGTTTGATATAATCGCCCAATGCGCCAAACACGGGCAGTAATAATGCGGTGACCAAAAAGCCGACCATCATCGCCAGGAAGATTTGATTGGCGTGCTGGGTGGAATTATTCATCCAGTAGCTAGGGAGATATAGGCCAATAGAAACCAAAACTGCTGGAAAGAATACCAGGCCAACGGCAAGTAACCCCTTCCACCCTAACCCTCCTGCGCTAGGGAGGAGGGGATTCTCGTTTTTCATCGATATTGTTTCCAGATACGCTTCAAATGCGGGAGATTCAGTGCTCTTGCGTCGCAAATAATACCCCACGCCGCCCAACACAATCGCTAAAATAAAAGGAATGCGCCAGGCGAACGCTACAATTTGCGCTTGGGTGAACCAATCTGCCACCAAGAAATTCACGCCAGTACTAATGCCTGCACCCAAACCAATCCCCAAAAACAAAATACCCAGCAGAAAACCGATGTGGTGTTTTTGTGCATGTTCATAGACAAACACAATCGCGCCAGGAATTTCGCCCCCCACGGAAGCGCCTTGCACCAAACGGCACAGCACCAATAACACAATGGATAAATCAAACGGTAAATCGGTGGGTAATAACCCAATCGCAACGGTTGCTAAGGTCATCAGCGTAATCGACAGCAGTAATAATTTTTTGCGCCCCAAGCGATCGCCTAACCAGCCAAAAATATAACCGCCAAATAGTGTCACCACGGAACCGACAGCAAAAATCAAAAAAGTATTGACCAGGGCGCTGTCAGAGTTGTGGAAGAATAAGATAGAGATGGTCTGCGCTTGCAGCGCGAAGGTGATAAACGCGTAATACTCAAGACCGGAGCCCACGCCGGTCAATAGGGCTAATCGATGCAAATTCATGGTACCTGTCCTTTAGATCAAGTCCGTTTACAAGAGTGGCGATCATAGCTAAAGCAGATGCTTTGCGTCAAGGGGATTATCGAGTCATCAGCAAATTCTTAGGGTTGTTTTGGTCATTTAATTTATCAGAAGTGCCCAACAGTATTATCCCAAATGAAGTGCAACATCATCTGTTAAAAGCAGCGGTGTCAGGAGTGGCAGTGGCAACAAAACATTGGACGCTGTTGAAACAACAGTTGCAGCTTGATGCCATTGATTATGGTAAGGTTGAGGGGGACGGTTTTGGCTCAGCTTTATGATAAGTTGGGCGATGCAGGTGCCAAACTATTGCCAATGGTTTATAAAAATCTAAAACACTTAAATGATCCATTACTCCAGTCCATTAAAAGTTATTATCGTTATGTCTGGGCTAAGAATCATTATTTTTATGAGCAGTTAAAAAAATCGCAGCTTTATTGCCCAAGAGCTCAGCGCCATTGGTTATTTTAAAAGGAATGGCAATTGCTTTTTATTATGCAGACGATCCTGCCATTCGCGTGATGGAAGACATCGATGTGTTGGTTGATCAGAAACGGGCAAAATCAGTACTGAAGTTTCTTGAACAGTTTCATATCATTGCTCATGGCGTAAAGCCTAATAGGTTAGCACAGCGCTGTGGTTATGTTGAGCGTTTTCGAATTGCATTCAACGTACTGTCAGCGTACGGGGTTCTCATTCCAGAAGGGGTGTTGCAACAAATAGTGGCGATCCCTTTCAATAGCAATGAGATCAATCATTTTCAAGTGTTAAATAAATTAATATCAACTGAACTGGGTATTGTTAAGAAAAGTTTCTATAACCTGGCGCTTTTCTATTGGCAGCATAGAATCTATCAGCGAGGGATAGTGAGCTTATTCTTTTTACTGCCGTTACATTGCTTTTATCGATTGCTTAACGAGATTATTAAAAAGCGTTCTTGATCCCCTCAGTCAGCGCGCTGCTGGTATTGCTTAAGCCATTCGCTCCATAAAAAAATCAATAAACACGCGAATTTTCGGATCCGTATAATCCTGTTTTCGATAAAACAAATAAATGGGGCGCATGGGGCGGTGATGGTGGGGCAGTAGTTCCACTAATTCTCCTGACTGCAAGTAGGGCTCGACAATATAACGATGCAAACTCAAGAAGCCTAGCCCATGCCGTGCGGCGCTGACCATGGATTGGACGTCGTTTAGGCGTAACAAATTCATGAAGGTGATGCGTTGCGTACCAAAGGTAAGCACATTGTCTGGTCGGCGATGGGAGCTGGTGATATAACGATGAGTTTTGAGCGCTTCGGGTTTTTTTGGAGTTCCGTGTTGTTTTAGGTATAGAGGCGATGCAGATAACACATATTGACTGGTCATCACCTGTCGGCATATCAAATCAGAGGGCGCATTTTGCTGAGTCATGCCAAAGGCAATGTCAGCTTGACCTGATTTCAAATCCGGCAATTTTTCGGCCACGTGCATCTCAATCTGTAGTTGAGGATAATGTGTTAAAAAAGCTTGGAGATTGGGCAAAATAAAACGTTCTGCAAAATAGCGTCCGGTGACAATGTTCAACAAACCCATGGGCTCAGAACGGGCATGCGCAATGCGTTGTTCAGCATGCGCAACCTGCTGAAGAATAGTGTGGCATTCTTGCAAATAGGCTTCTCCCAGTGGAGTCAACTTGAGCGTTCGGCCATTTCGGTCAAACAGCTGTGTTTTCAGATGTGACTCTAATACAGATAGTTTTTTGCTGACCGCGGCGGTGCTGATGTTTTTATGACGCGCTACGGCACTCAAGCTGCCTCTTTCAGCGATTTCAGTAAAGAGTTGAAGATAAGCGAGCGTGTTCATGGGTTTTTGATGTTAACTAAAAAGTTAATATATATTATCGTTTTTTGAAATTTTTTTCAATTCAGTTAACTGTTAATCTGCAATCACCTTATTAAGGGAAGGGGAAAGAAATGGGATGGTTGTCAGATAAATGCGGAGCAGCATGGAATTTTGTTAAACCGGTGATGAGTCAAGTGTATCAAACGGTCACAGGTCAATTGATCAGTACATTGGCGTATACAGGCGTCAATCGTTTATTTGCGACCAGCCCTACGGCCATTGCAGCAGTAGGGCTGATTGGAACCGTCAATACCCTTTTATCCACCACGTCTCCCACCATTGGATTTAGTTCAGTATTGTTTCAAGAAAGTGTTTCCAAAGAGGCAATGCATCCTTATTTTAAAGCAGGTTTGGTGATTAGTGCAGTATCGGCAGGCGTGCTCACTGGCATTGGCTGGTATGCGGGAGATATTTTTCAAATATTAGGGCATAGCGCTGCAGTAGCACAAGAAATCAATGCTTATTTTCGAGCGTTCTTGGAGACGGGAGGATTGTTTCCCTCGCTTGCCATGTTAGCAATACGAGGCGTGTACGCTAAATTAGGTTGGTTTAATTGTATTATGTGGACCAATATAGGGAATGCAGCGTTATGTTTGGGTGCCAGCACTGCGGTTTATTTTATGAAACCCAAGCCAGATAACTTTGGTTATGCCCTGTCTGTTGCCAGTTGGATCACTGGTATAACATCTACCTTACATGTAGCCTACGCAAAAGGATCTAGGGATTTACAGTTGTTTAGCAGAGATCAGTGGTGGGAGTGGGATCGGTATCAAAAATTGCTTTCTAAAGGCACCAAGATTATGGTGGGATTGATCGCAGAAAACTTGTTTATTAACGGATTGTTTGGGTTATTAGGACGTAAAGGAGAAGAAGCAACTGCTGCTTTTGCTGTTGCGAATCAAATGGCTCGTTTTCCTATTATGATGACAGTTGCCATGAGACGGTCTTTAAATTTCTTATACAACCAAGAAAGAAGCGATTTAGCGGGTCGATTATCCTTATTAAAGGAAGCATTAGCTGTCGCAACGTTAACTTTTGCTGCACCCTTGGCAGTTTGGTCCCTGGCAGCGCCAGAATCTTTTATCGCACTTTTTAGCAAAGACATTGCGAATACTTCAGAAGCAACGCTTATTTTACGAATCGTTGCTGTGGGAGGGATACTAGATGCCACGCGTCTCGTGACCAGTTTCATTGGAAGCATTTTAGAAATAGATAATCAAATATTAGCCATCAATTTAATATCATTGGGAGTGGGTTTTGGAGTTTCTACCACCGTTTGCTTTAGAGGCGGCAGTGCCAGCGCCATGATTGCTAGTTTTTACGGAGGTGTGAGTGCAGCAGCTCTATTGCAAGGACGTAAGACCTATGTAGCCATCGTGCAAAAAAATTCTGATCAAACATTGCCGTTTTTTGGTGTGACCTGTCAGCGTGCTCATTCTGTTAAAGCAACAGCAACAGCAACAGAAACAAAGCCATTGTTGGCAGTTGTTGAAAATTCTTAGAGCGTTTTGCAGCACTTAAAGAATGGGTTAACGAGATCATTAAAAAGCGTTCTTGATCCATTCAATGGGATTCAATGGATCATCCTTCATGGCAACGACATCAAAGCGGCAGGGATACTTGTCCGTCCAGCCTCGACGCTGCAGGAAAAATGTTGCCGACTGTGTTAGGTGCTTGCGTTTTTGATATCCGACCGATTCGATACTATTGGCAAATTGGGTCTTCTGGCGATAGCGTACTTCAACAAAGACGAGTGTGTCTCGATCCCGACAGATCAAATCAATTTCGCCACGATATGAGTGAAAATTTTGTTCAAGAACAATCAAGCCCTGTTTTTGTAAGAATGCTTTTGCAGCTTGTTCGTAATGGTTGCCGATTTGTTTGCTCATGGTTTGGTGTTATGATGAGTTTATGATAAACAAGATTGTATAATTAAAAATCTATTTGATCAAGGATTGTATGTCTTTTGGAAAACTCTATATTGTTGCAACCCCGATTGGAAACCTATCTGATATCACGCTGCGTGCGATTGAAACCTTAAAAAGTGTTGATGTGATTTTGGCAGAAGATACGCGTCACAGCCGCACCTTGTTGCAGCATTATCAAATCAATAAGCCGTTGTTAGCGTTGCATGAACATAATGAAAAACAGATGGCCGAGAAAATTATTGAGCGCTGTCAGCAAGGCGAGTCGTTTGCCTTGATCAGCGATGCCGGTACGCCGTTGATGAGTGACCCGGGATTTGAACTGGTGCGCGCGATGCAGCAAGCACAGTTGCCAGTGATGGCAATTCCTGGGGCGTGCGCTTTGGTGGCGGCATTGAGCATTGCCGGGTTACCTACCGATCGTTTTTGCTTTTTAGGTTTTTTGCCTGCCAAATCTTCTGGGCGCAAAGAGAAGTTAGCCGCCTTGAAAACCGAGTCGATGACCGTCATTTTGTATGAGGCGCCACATCGTATTCTGGATTGCGTGCAAGACATTGGCGAAGTATTGGGGTCGGAGCGCTTGATTGTCTTGGTCAAAGAAATCACCAAACCTTTTGAAACGGTCAAACATGGTACATCAATAGAGTTGGTGGCGTGGTTGGAGCAAGATCCTTTGCGGCAGAAGGGTGAATTTGTGGTATTGATTGCTGGTAAAACCATCCAACCCGACGTGGATTCTGGTATAATGCTGGATGACAAAACGATTTTGCAACAGTTGCTGACGGAAGTCTCGATCAAACAAGCCGTATCGTTGGCAGTGAAGTTGACCGGGCATAAAAAAAATGAACTCTATGCGTTGGCGTTGCAGTTAAAAGAAGGGGATTTATTATGAGCGTTCAAAAAGTACAGCCGATTATCTTTACCGATGCGGCAGCAGCCAAAGTGAAATCGTTGATTGAAGAAGAAAGCAATGATGCGTTGAAGCTGCGAGCCTATATCACCGGCGGTGGTTGTTCGGGATTTCAATATGGTTTTACCTTTGATGAAGCAGTGGCGGAAGATGATATCCAAATTGAAAAAAATGGTGTGATGCTACTCGTTGATGCCATGAGTTTTCAATATCTGGTCGGCGCTGAGATCGATTATGTGGAAGATGTGCAGGGTTCGCAGTTTGTGATTCGTAATCCCAATGCTAAAACCACGTGTGGTTGTGGCTCGTCGTTTTCGATTGCAGAGCCAGACGCAGAAGAAAAAGAAAAGCAGAAACAGTGAAGGAATTTGCATGATCGAAGCGTTGGTCAAAAGCATACACGTGATGTGTGGTGTGGTTTTTATTGGCATCACCATTGCTTCGTTCTTTTATGTTCTCAACAGTCGACGCCAGCAACAGGCAGATGTGTTGCGCTATGCGTTGAAAGTCAGTTTGCTTGGCGATATTTTATTGGCCATGATTATTCTGGTGCAATTTGTTTCAGCAACTTTGCTGGTTCATTTAAATCAATTGTCTGTGCAAACTCCTTGGATTGAAGTAGCTTATCTGGCGTTTGCTGTAGTTAGTGTGTTATGGTTAATTAATGTGGTGATTAAAGTGGTCAATCTTAAGCAGGTTCTCTTCACTCACCTCAAAGGGTATCGCTGGTTTTGCGCGTTACATGTGTTGATGTTGCTAATTTTTGTGGTGATTGTTCATGATGCCACGACACAGTCTACTTTTTTGGGTTTTTTAATAGGAGATTATCATGTCTAATAAGCAAATCAATACGGCGCCTTTGTTTTTCTTGCGCTATGGCTTGCGCCTGAGCATTGCGTTTTTATGGATTTTTACCGGAGCCATTTGTCTGTTTGGAACTGCTCACGCACAAAGTTTGGTGTTGTTACAGCAGATGGGTGTTCCTGTTACTTGGCAAGCACCGTTAGAATATGCTACCAGCGCATTAGACCTGTTGTTGGGTGTGGCGACGCTCATTAACTATCGACTGCAGGCCGTTGGTGCGGTTCAGTGTGTATTGATGCTGGCCTATCTCATATTAATTTCGATTTACTTCCCCGCGGATTGGCTACAACCGTTTGGATCGGTATCTAAAAACATTCCCTTGATGTTCGCAACGTTGGTGATGATGGCGCTAGAAAGGTCGCGCTGATGGTGTATGAATGGCTCAAAATCATTCATGTGTTGAGTGCTTCGGTGTTATTTGGCACCGGTCTTGGCACTGCGTTTTATATGTTTTATGTCAATTTACAAAAAGATGTTGCGTTGATTGCTCGAGCCACCCAGCAAGTGGTACTGGCGGATTGGTTGTTCACTGGTACTTCTGGTGTGGTGCAGGCTTTGACAGGTTTTTCACTGGTGGGTAGGGGTGGTTATTCTTTTACTGATTTTTGGGTGTGGGGTTCTGTCGTTGGCTATTTAATCGCGGGTGCTTGTTGGTTGCCAGTGGTGTATTTGCAAATTCGTTGTCGTGATCTGGCGTTACAAGCCATGCGTGATCAAACGCCATTACCAATAATCTATTATCGATGTTATAAGTTGTGGCTGATGTTAGGTGTTCCTGCGTTTTTGAGTTTGGTGGTGGTTTTTTTCTTGATGACCAACAGGCCTGTTTGGTAGATTACCATTTGGTCAAACACCCTGGAATTAATGATGATTTGCTTCCCGTGGCAACACTAAAGTCGATGCGTTTATTTTCAATATGTTGCGCAGTGAGCCAGGCAATTAAAGCGGCTTCAACCCATTCGGGGTCAATGCCTAATTCAGTGGTTGACATGGTGGGTAAGCCAGAGATAACGTGAATGCGTTCCATTAAATAAAGATTGTAAGCGCCGCCGCCGCAGATATAAATTTCCTGTGGTGTAACATGGGCAAGCGCAAAGCTTTGGCAGATGGTGGTCGCGGTTAATTCTACTAAGGTTGCTTGCACGTCTTGTGGTGAAATATGAGGATGGTGATTTAGATGTGCCTTTAGCCACTTTAGATGAAACCGTTCTTTGCCAGTGCTTTTGGGCGGTAGCTGTTGAAAATAATCATCTGCCAGTAACGCTGTTAAAAATGGTTCGTTGATTTTGCCACTGTTAGCCCATGAGCCATCTTTATCATAGGTAAGTTGTTTGCATTCATGAATCCAACCATCTAATAAGGCATTGCCAGGGCCGGTATCAAATCCAGCAATTAATTCTTTGCCCTTTAATAACGATACATTAGCCATGCCGCCAATATTGACAATGGCACGCTTAACGTTAGTTTTGGCGAAAACTGCTTGATGAAATATCGGCGCCAAAGGTGCGCCTTGACCGCCCAGCGCCATATCCATGCGGCGGAAATCATGGACAACAGGAATGCCTGTTTTGGCAGCGATAATCGTAGGGTCTCCCAGTTGCATTGTGAAACGATTTTCGCCATTAGGTTGATGAAATACTGTTTGACCGTGGTTGCCAATAGCAGCAATTTGCACTTTGTCGAGATTACATTTTTTGAGTAATGCCAACACGCATTCGGCGTAGCATTGACCCAATTGATGGTCGAGCGTGCCGAGGTTCAATAGAGAAGTGTGTTGATCAACAATGAGCTGATGCAAAGCTTGGTGTAACTCCGTAGGATAAGGGTGGTGATGCGTGGCGATCTGCTGAAGTTGATGGTTCACGCAAATCGCATCCACGCCATCTAAACTGGTGCCAGACATCAATCCAATATAACAATTTGCTTTATTCATCGTGTGCATTCCGTTACCATAATCCTATTCACTCGATCATAGGATAAAACGCATATGCCGTCCATCACAGAAGCATTAGACATCATTCGCCGTGGTACTGAAGAAATTATTCCCGAGGCGGAGTTAATTGAAAAATTAAAGCAGGGTAGGCCATTGCGTATCAAGGCTGGGTTTGATCCCACTGCGCCTGATCTACATTTGGGGCATACCGTGTTATTGAACAAGATGCGTCAATTGCAAGAGTTGGGGCATGAAGTGATGTTTTTGATTGGGGATTTTACGGGGATGATTGGCGATCCCACTGGCAAGAACATCACCCGTAAACCGCTGACGCAAGAAGCGGTAGCAAAGAATGCTGAAACTTATAAGCGTCAAGTGTTTAAAATTTTAGATCCCAACAAAACCAAAGTGATGTTTAATTCAGAATGGCTGGGTAAAAAGAGTGCGGTCGATTTGATTCAGTTGGCGTCTACTTCAACGGTCGCCAGAATGCTGGAGCGCGATGATTTTAGTAAGCGCTATAAAACCAATCAACCGATTGCGATTCATGAGTTTTTATATCCATTGTTACAAGGTTATGACTCTGTTGCGATGAATGCTGATATTGAGCTGGGTGGTACGGATCAGAAGTTTAACTTGCTAATGGGCCGGGAGTTGCAAAAACACTATGAACAACCCCAGCAGGTCGTGATTACGCTGCCGTTGTTGGAGGGGTTGGATGGTGTGAATAAGATGTCTAAGTCATTGGGCAACTATATTGGTATTGATGAGCCAGCCAATGATATCTTTGGTAAAGTGATGTCGATTTCCGATGAGATTATGTGGCGCTATTATGAATTGGTGAGTCTGCGGACGGTGCAAGAACTTGTTGAACTTAAACAAAAAGCGTTAGCGGGGATGAATCCGCGAGACATTAAAATCATGTTGGCGAAAGAGTTGGTAACGCGTTTTCATTCGGCGGAAATGGCGGACTTAGCGCATCAAGATTTCGTCCAGCGGTTTCAGAAAAATCAACTGCCCGATAAAATTGATGAAATTTCTCTCCAGATTCCTGTGCAGGGAATGCCTATTGCCAATGTTTTAAAGTTGGCGAATCTGGTGGAGACCACCTCGGAAGCCTTTAGAATGTTGGATGGTGGCGGCGTAAGAATTAATGGTGAAAAAATTGTTGAACGAGGCTTGCTATTAAAACCAGGTACGTGTTATACTTACCAAATCGGCAAACGAAAATTTGCCGTTATTAAGCTCGGCTCTCAAGAATAATAAAAAGAAGTGGGGTTCGGGTCATCCAAAGCTGATAGGTTGTGATTGCAAAAATTTTTTGCAAAAACTGCTTGACGCGAGAAAATAGGGATGTATAATGCCCGGCGCTCTACTGGTTAGATTATTCTGATGGGTAGGCATGTTGAATGATGCAGGTTGGTGTCATTTAACTGATCCTTAAAAATAGAAAGAGCAATTTAAGTGTAGGCACTCGTCAAGAGTGAAGAAAAGAAAATGAAGTAAATCTGAAGACGAAAGTTTTCAGATGGAGTACTAGGAATTAAACTGAAGAGTTTGATCCTGGCTCAGATTGAACGCTGATGGTATGCTTAACACATGCAAGTCG
>CANJVU010000009.1 GCA_947478525.1 Thiotrichales bacterium | reverse complement strand
TCAAGCCTTTTGCGGTGGGTAGAAAAAATTGGCTCTTCTGTGGCAACACCAACGGTGCTATTGCGGCTGCCAATCTCTACAGCCTGATTGAAAGCGCCAAGCTGTATGATCTGAAGGTATTTGATTATCTCAAATTTATCTTTACCGAATTGCCTAACGCCGATACACCTAGAAAAATGGAGCAACTGCTACCGCGCTATGCACAGGCACATCTGCCAAAAATCAAAAAGCCCAAATCAGCGTAGTTTATCCGCCGGTCATACTAAATCGTAGGTGTGATTCGTGGAGCGGTCACAATTAAACCAACAATATCGATACCGCTTTGAGCACGACAATGACCACCGTTCCTGGACAGTGATTGAATCTTTAACACCACCAGCCATACCAGACTTGGGTATCACCGAACGCCCACAAGCTATGCCAGAACAGTATCGAATTCCAGGCGACCCTGTGAACGCGTACCGCCAGTTTTATCTGGGTGAGAAAAAGCAGATACTGCAATGGCGTAAAGTCGAAGTGCCTTCATGGGTACTGCAAGGAGTAACATAAATGCCAACCCTTTGCCCCTGTGATTCTAACAAATCCTACACAGAATGCTGTGAACCTTATCTCACCGGCAAGCAAACCGCACCAACGCCAGAAGCGCTCATGCGTTCCCGATATACCGCTTTTGCCAAACGCAAATTTGCGTATTTGGTTAAAACGATGAGGGGTGAAGCTGCCAGGGCATTTGATATTACGGCTGTCAGGCGAGATGCGCCATTGATTCAATGGTTGAAATTGGAAGTGATTCGGGCAGAAGAGCAGGGGGATTCAGGTGTAGTGGAGTTTAAAGCACATTTTCGATATCACAATAAGCCATCGGTTTTGCATGAGGTGAGTCGGTTTGAGAAAGTCCAGGGGCATTGGTTTTATGTGAGTGGCAACCAGGGGTTATCATCTTAAAGCAAAACGATATGATTTTTTAATGTTCAATTACAGTTGTGAGTAAAATTACTCAAAGTGTCAAAGGGTCTCTCGAAATTGCAATTCAATGTTATAAACCTTATCATCACTCCAGAATTATTTGGAGTTGATATGTCTAGCCCTAACTTGCAGTATTTTATCTGGTCAGTAGCGGATTTATTACGTGGAGATTACAAGCAATCTGAATATGGAAAAGTCATTCTACCTTTCACTGTTTTACGAAGACTGGATTGCGTTTTAGAATCAACCAAAGAAGCGGTTTTGGCTGAGTATGCCGATAAAAAAAGTCAAAACATTAATCCAGAGCTTTTTTTGCTGAGAAAATCTGGTCAAAGCTTTTACAATACCTCAGCGATGGACATGAAGAAGTTAATGGGTGACCCCAGCCATATCAAGGATAATCTTCAAAAATATGTCGAGGCTTTTTCTAAAGAGGCACTTGATATTTTCACGCGCTTTGATTTTTTGGTTCAAATTGAACGCCTGGCAAAATGCGGTTTGCTATATCAAGTGGCAGAAAAATTTGTCCAAATAGACCTACATCCAAAAGCAGTAGACAACGCTCAAATGGGACTGGTGTTTGAGGAGTTAATTCGCAAGTTTGCTGAAATTTCGAATGAAACTGCAGGAGAGCATTTTACGCCCCGCGAAGTGATTGATCTGATGGTTAGCCTGTTATTTATTGAAGATGACAAGATACTCACTAAACCAGGGGTTATTCGCACCATTTATGACCCTACCGCAGGAACAGGGGGCATGTTGTCCATTGCGGAGGAATATTTAAAGGCCCATAACTCTTATCAGCCAAGACTTATTATGCACGGTCAAGAGTTAAATGATGAATCTTATGCCATTTGCAAAGCAGATATGCTCATTAAAGGACAAGATCCAAGTAAAATCATTGCTGGTAACACGTTATCAAACGACGGATTCCCTGGTGAGGTTTTTGATTATATGCTCTCCAATCCTCCATTTGGAGTTGAGTGGAAAAAGATTGAAAAAGAAATTCGCAATGAGCATGAAGCGCTAGGCTACAACGGTCGTTTTGGGCCAGGGCTACCTCGTGTGTCCGATGGCTCTTTGCTTTTCTTGTTACACCTCATTTCCAAAATGCGTCCATCTGTCGATGGAGGCTCTCGCTTTGCGATTGTTTTAAATGGCTCACCTTTATTTACAGGTGGAGCAGGTAGTGGTGAGTCTGAAATCCGACGTTATATTTTTGAAAATGATTTGCTCGAAGCCATTATTGGATTACCCACCGATATGTTCTATAACACAGGTATTTCAACCTATATTTGGGTGCTGACCAATCGCAAACCAACTCATCGCAAAGGAAAAGTACAGCTGATTGATGCCAGTAGCTTTTGGCAAAAAATGCGTAAAAGCCTTGGCAGTAAACGTAAAGAAATGAACAAAGAACATATTGCTGAAATTACGCGTTTGTTTGGTGAGTGTAGAGAAGATAGCAAAGAAGGTGCCCCTATCAGCCGTATTTTTAAAAATGAAGACTTTGGCTACACCACAATTACTGTCGAGCGGCCATTAAGAGATGAAAGTGGTCAGGTAGTTTTAGCCACCAAAGGCAAACAAAAAGGCAAACCTCAGTCTGATGCAAATTTAAGAGATACAGAAAATGTGCCCCTGAGTGAAGATATTCAGGCTTACTTCAAACGAGAAGTGTTACCTCATGTACCTGATGCTTGGATTGATCATGAAAAAACGAAGGTTGGCTATGAAATTCCTTTTAACCGCCATTTTTATGTTTTTAAACCTCCACGCCCACTTGCGGAAATTGATGCAGAACTTAAAGGGGTGACCACCAGGATTATGAAGATGCTTGGGGAGTTGTCGGGATGAAGTATGTCATACCTAGATCAAGTGTAGGAGCTCAGCATATTCAGTATTTAGGAGTTTTTAAAGACTGGAAGAGCAGGTATTTTGATAAGTGGCATGAGGTTTTAATTCAACAACCTCCAACTGCTTCATTTAATAATCAATTTGTTAAAATTTTAAATTCAGATTTGTCTGTAACGATCTCTTATTTAGATACAATTTTTACTGACTTACTTGCAGATTGGGAGGCATTGCAAAAATCCGGAAAAGGAAAAATTAATTTTCTCCATAACAGTCACATTTTTAGTCTATTAATATTGACCAGAAGTGTTTTGTTAAATACCGCCTATTGTAATGTCTACTATGAACTTAAAGATGAACTGAGAGAAATTGATTATGATATTTTTGAGAATCGCCCTAAATTTAATTCTGGTGTCACAGAATCAGAAATAAAAAACTTAATAGACCTCTTTTCCCATTGTGTAAAAGTTTTTGAATTTGGTAATGGAGACAAAATTCGTATTATTGGGCAAATTGAGGGGTCTATAAAAGAGCTTTTTATAAAAAAACAAGTTATACAATCCAATAAAGATAAAGTGAGTGATTTAGATATAATTAAGAATTTGGAGCATAGTCTCAATAAGGAGTTTTCAGGTTTTTTTAAACAAAGTGAAATTAGCACACTATATGAACTTACATCAAAAACATTTCATAGACATGAGTTGTTGCTTGGTTATTTAAATTCCATAATCAACGATCCTAAGTATGGCTTAGAAAAATGTGTACTAAATACAATTCATAGAATCGTTCAGATCTGTTTGATTTCATTTGGGTATCAAGCGCGTATCTTTCTTGAGCTAATAGAAATAGACCCCTCGGTTATAGACTTAAAAGGATTAATTCAAGAATAATATGAAAAAAAAGTACGAACATTATAAAAACACTAATATTGAATGGCTTGGTGAACTACCAGAGCATTGGCTTGTTCGTCCTCTTCGTTACGCTGCTTCAATTCAAAATGGTTCAGATTTTAAAGCATTTGAAGTAGAAGAAGGTGGCTACCCCGTATTAGGTAGTGGAGGGGAGTTTGCCAGGATTTCAAAATTTATTTATGACAAGCCCTCTGTTTTATTAGGTAGAAAGGGTACTATTGATAAACCAATTTATTGCGAACTTCCATTTTGGACAGTTGATACATTATTTTATACAAAGATTGCTGAAGATACTTACCCAAAATTTTTCTATTGGTTTTGTACTTTAATACCATTTGAGTATTTTCAATATGGATCAGCGGTACCGTCAATGACTCAAAGCGACTTTTACAATATCCAGATGTCAATGCCACCATTTGAAGAGCAAGTGATAATTGCTAAATTTCTAGACTACGAAACCACCAAGATCGACAACCTAATTAATGAGCAAAAACACCTTATTGAACTTCTCAAAGAAAAACGTCAGGCTCTTATTTCTCATGCGGTTACTAAAGGATTGAATCCGAATATCCCGATGGAAGACTCAGGTGTTGAGTGGTTGGGTGAGGTACCTCTACATTGGAAAATTAAAAAGATAAAGTGGCTATTCAAAATTAAAAAGCATATAGCAGGAACCCTTGGTTATGATATTTTGTCAATCACACAACAGGGAATTAGAATCAAAGATATTGAGAGTGGTGATGGTCAATTGTCTATGGATTATTCAAAATATCAAATTGTTCAACCTGGTGATTTCGCAATGAATCATATGGACTTATTGACAGGTTATGTAGATATTGCAACCACACTGGGAGTTACAAGCCCTGATTATCGGGTTATCTCTCTTAAAGATAGAGACAGCTCTTATGACAGGTATTATCTTTACTTATTTCAAATGGGATATAAAAATAAAATATTTTTTGCTTATGGGCAGGGTAGTTCTCAACTAGGAAGATGGCGATTTCCAACAGAGCAATTTAATGATTTTATTTTTCCTGTCCCTCCTTATGAGGAGCAACAGGCTATCGCGTCTTTTTTAATACAAGAAACATCTAAAGTAGATAAATTGATTATTGAGTCAGAACGATCGATTGAGTTATTAAAAGAGCGCCGCACTGCTCTGATTTCTGCAGTAGTAACCGGTAAACTTGATGTGCGTGAATTTGCTGAAAATTTTAATGAGGAAGCCGCATGAGCCTTCATAAAGAAATTTCTTTTGAAACTGAAATTTGTGAATACTTGGTACAAAATGGTTGGCTCTACGCTGAGGGTGATGCCGCAAAATATGATCGTACTTTGGCTTTATTTCCTGATGATGTGGTCGCTTGGGTGCAAGCAACACAGCCCCAGGCATGGGAAACATTAACCAAAAATCATGGAGCTCAAGCAAAAGAGGTTATATTAAAACGATTGCGTGATTCTCTAAACATGCGGGGCACTTTAGAGGTCTTAAGAAAAGGAGTTGAGGTTTTAGGGTTGCGTCAGTCGCTTGCAGTGGCGCAATTTAAACCTGCTTTTGCTTTAAACTCAGAGATAATGCAGAACTATGCTGCGAATCGCTTACGAGTTGTTAGGCAGGTTCGTTATTCGTTGAATAATGAGAACTGCCTTGATCTGGTTTTGTTTTTAAATGGTATACCGGTTGCGACGGCAGAGCTTAAAACCGATTTTACCCAAAGTGTTATTGATGCAGTAGATCAGTACAGATACGACCGTGAGCCAAAACCAAAAGGGAAGCTCGCAGAGCCGCTGTTATCTTTCCCAAATGGTGCTTTGGTTCATTTTGCGGTGAGTAATAGTGAAGTGCACATGACCACTAAACTCGACGGGGTTAGTACACGATTTTTACCTTTTAACCAGGGCAATGAAGGTGCTGCAGGTAATCCGCCAAATCCAAATGGGCACCCAACAGCTTATTTGTGGGAACAAATCTGGGCACGTGATAGTTGGTTAGAAATTTTAGGGCGTTACCTGATTGATCAAAAAGATAAAAAGCAGGGGATCGAAAAGATTATCTTTCCTCGTTATCATCAATTAGATGCAACACGTAAATTGCAAGCTGCAATTCTTGCTGAAGGTGTGGGCAATAAATATCTTATTCAACACTCTGCAGGTTCTGGTAAAACCAACTCAATTGCCTGGTCAGCGCACTTTCTTTCAGAGTTGCATGATGCGAATAGCAAAAAATTATTTGACTCCGTATTGGTTGTTTCTGATCGTAATGTGATTGATAAACAGTTGCAAGATGCTATTTTTAGCTTTGAGCGTACAACGGGTGTGGTCGCAAGTATAAAAGGTGAGAGTGCAAGTAAAAGCGGTGAGCTTGCCAAGGCTTTATCTGGTGACAAAAAGATTGTGGTATGCACCATTCAGACCTTTCCATTTGCGCTTAAAGCAGTGAAAGAATTGGCTGCTACGCAAGGTAAGCATTTCGCAGTGATTGCTGATGAAGCACATTCCTCACAAACGGGTGAAGCAGCCGCTAAACTAAAAACCTTACTCTCTGCGGAAGAGCAAGAGGCATTGGCAGATGGGGGCGAAATCAGTGCAGAAGACCTTCTGGCTGCTGAAATGTCCACAAATGCAAATAGTAAAGGGATCACTTTTGTTGCTTTTACCGCAACACCAAAATCAAAAACGATAGAACTTTTTGGTCGTCTGCCAAACCCGAATCTACCTGCAGGAGAGGGTAACCTTCCAGAGGCATTCCACGTTTATTCAATGCGCCAAGCCATTGAAGAAGGGTTTATCTTGGATGTTTTGCAAAACTATACCTCTTATAAGTTGGCATTTAAATTAGCTCATGAGGGTCGCGAGGTTGATGAGCAGCAGGTTGAGCGTAGCCGTGCGATGAAGCATTTAATGGGATGGGTAAAGCTGCATGATTATAATATTTCACAAAAAGTGCAGGTTGTGATTGAACATTTTCGCGAGAAGGTGGCACCACTTTTAGAGGGTAAAGCCAAAGCAATGGTGGTGGTCGCCAGTCGTTTGGAAGCGGTACGCTGGCAAATTGCCATTCATAAATACATCAAAGAAAATCGCTACCAGATTGGTACTTTGGTTGCCTTTTCAGGAGAAGTGAACGACCCAAAATCAGGGGATGAAGCTTTTAGTGAAAACAGTAAAATACTGAATCCCAATTTGCGAAACAGAGATTTACGAGAAGCATTTAAAACCGATGAGTATCAAATTATGCTGGTTGCGAATAAATTCCAAACTGGTTTTGACCAACCCTTATTGTGTGGTATGTACGTTGATAAACGTTTGGCAGGCATTCAAGCAGTACAAACTCTCTCTCGTTTAAATAGAGCGCATCCAGGGAAAGATACGACTTATGTGGTTGACTTTGTCAATGATCCCAAAGATATATTGGAAGCATTTAAAACGTATTACACCACCGCTAAATTAGAGGATGTGAGTGACCCTAATTTGCTTTTAAATTTACGTGCTAAATTAGATGGCCTAGGCTATTACGATGAATTTGAGGTGGAGCGGGTATTTAATGTTGAATATAAAAAAGGTGCTAAGCAAAGTGAATTGATCAGCGCTTTAGAGCCTGTTGCAGATAGGATGTTGAAAAAATATAAAGCAGCAGTAGCGTCTCGCGCAATTGCAGAGGCAAATCATAATGCAACAGCAGTTACCGAGGCAAAAAATGAAATAGATGCGTTGTGTCTTTTTAAACAAGATATTGCGACTTTTCAACGTGCGTATATTTTTTTGTCGCAAATTTTTGACTATGGCAATACAGCCATCCCAAAACGTGCCATTTTCTTTAAGCGCTTGCTTCCGCTGTTAGAATTTGGTCGGGAACGTGAAGGGTTAGATCTGTCAAAAGTAGTGATGACTCACCACAGCCTTAAAAATCTTGGAAAAAACAATTTGTCTTTAGTGGAAGGGGAGTCACCAAAGCTTAAACCACTGACAGAAGCGGGTTCGGGTAATGTACAGGAAAAAGAAAAAGCACGTTTAAGTGAAATTATTGCCAAAGTAAATGATTTATTTGAAGGTGAAATTACCGAAGGAGACCAATTGGTTTATGTTGACCAAGTCTTGAAGCGTAAGCTACTTGAGTCAACAACACTAAGACAACAAGCAACCAATAACACTAAAGAGCAGTTTTCTAACTCACCTGATCTTCGTACAGAACTATTAAATGCAATTCTGGATGCTTTTTCTGCTCATACCACGATGAGTAAGCAAGCGTTGGATTCAGAAAAAATACGCCGAGGAATTCAAGATATTTTGCTTGGGCCGGGTCAATTGTATGAGCATTTAAAAACGGAAGCCCAAAATGTTGTGGAATGAGAAATCAATGTTGTTAAATTAATGTAAGGAGATTCCTGATGTTTGTTGTTATATTGACCTATTAAAAACCACTTTCTGAGGTGGATGAACATCTGGCACTACATCGCGCATTTTTGGACAAGTGCTACCAGGATAATCATCTGGTTGTATCAGGTCCACAAAAACCACGTACCGGTGGGGTCTTGATTTCTCAATTAAAAACACGTCCTGCGCTAGAGTTATTGATTCAGCAAGATCCTTTTTACCAAAAGGGTATTGCCCAATATCAGATTATTGAATTTGAACCAGTAAAAAGTCATATGCACTTTCAAGAGTTTATCAGTTGAGTGATGGGGGTATATTATGGCCAGAGCCAAAAACCAAGGCGAATGTTTTATTTGTCATCAAACCTATAGCAAAGCATCGATGTCGAGACATGTGCAGGTCTGTTTGCAAAAACATCTGACGCCAGAAAAAAAGGGTAAGCAAGATGAGATTCTTTTGATTGAATTGGTCGCTTACAAACAATTCTGGATGTATATCGAAATTTCTGGAAAGGCTACACTGTCTGATTTAGATGATTTCTTAAGACGCGTTTGGTTAGAGTGTTGTGGGCATTTAAGTGAATTTAAGATTGGGCATGTGCGATATCTTTCTAATACAGAGCATAGTTGGGATAATGAAGAGTCCATGGATGTTCCGATTGGAGATATATTATCTGAAGGAAGCGAATTTACGCATTCCTATGATTTTGGCACCTCTACAGATTTGACCGGGCGGGTGATTGCTATTCGCGAGGGCGTTATCAAAAAACGCATTCAATTGTTGGCGCGTAATCATTTACCCGAACTGCATTGTTCCTGCAAAAAGCAGGCCACCGAATTATGTTCTATTTGCCTTGCAGTGGTGTGCGAAAACTGTCGTGAAGATCATGAATGTGGTGATTTGGATATGATGTTGCCGTTGGTGAATTCACCACGCGCAGGGCAGTGTGGTTATGAGGGCAGCAATGAGAAGATGAGTAAATATAGTCCAGAGCTGTAAGATTGGTGGGAATAAATAATTGTCGGAGGGGTCACTATGATGCAAGCAATGCCTTTTATGGCTGCACATGAAGCCAAGGAATTGGAAGAAGGTGCTATTGTCAGATTCGCGCCCATCTTGCCTACCAATTATTTGCAAATCAGAGGAGTTTTGCCAGCGTTTACTGAAATGGAGTTGCTTTTTATTCAAGGTGCTATTAAAGATGCTCTTGAAAGGGTTACAGATGCTCTTGAAATTCTTGATTCTCCCCGAAATAATAAAGAATCTAAAATTGTTGCTCGCTTATCGTGTTGCCTGGCTTATTTTGATTTAGGACAACAATATGCAAAAAAGGGTCAGGCGTATTTTATTCAGGGCAATGCTGAGACTGGTTTGGAATGGGCTGGAGAAGCCGAACAAGCATATTTGGCAGTGGAAGAGTTCAAGTGGGATCGGGCATTAGAGCAATACTATAACAAAAAACTTTCTCGAAAAACGACACTCGAAAAACCGCTCACCAAATGGGAGGCTTTAGAAAAGCGCTTTGACTGTCATTCTCAAATGGCATTACTTTATTTTTTGGCGTACCAACATCGCCCAGCAGCGATGTCCAAAATAGAAGCGAAGCCATTATTGGATAAATTTTTAAAAGCTTCTGATTTAGCTTTTGCGATTCAAAAAGACCATGCTGACTTATGGTTTATTCGCACTGTTTTTCTTATCGATTTTTTAAGTGTCCCTTTCTCACATAAGCCTTTGAGAAGGCAATTGAGAATGCAATACATGGACTCAGCAAGAGCGTTTTTAAAATATAGTCCCGATGATGAAAATAGACGAATGATTGCTTTTACTCATCAAGTTTTTGAAAAAATGTTTACCCATAAGGGTGCTTTGCCTACTTATGAAGCCACTGTGCCATTAACAGCCTCGCCTGAAATGAAGCACTTTTTTGCAAATGTATATTTTGAATCGATATATGCACAATTTGAACATCAAGATTTATTGGTGTTTACAGGGGATGATTTTCCTGAGCATGCTGAAGAAAGTAGTTTATTGAGTTTTGATGATATGGGTATGCAGGTGTCTATAGCCAATCTTTATAAGTTTATGGCACATTTTCGCAATATTACTGCTCAATTTCAGGTGGCAGCAAACCCTCAATTAAATGCGGATATTCTAGACGCACTTCGTAAAAATGCTTTTCTGGATATTCGAGGTAATATTAAGAGTGATCTCTCGGATGCGGAGGAAGCTTTATTTGTTTCATTATTACACTCGATATATCAAGTTTATTTCCCAGGCAAAGAAGTTTCACTAGAGTCATTATCTCCGAAAGCACTTTCTGAACAAATGGTATGGCGTTGTGATCGCTTAGAAGAGTTGTATGATGGGCTATCTCCTGAAATGGCTTTGTTTTTACTGGGAAAGAGTTTGTCAGTATTGCCTGAGGCTCAGTGTAGCGCAGTTGATGCTGTTATAGGCATGTTAAAAAGTGCTTTGCAATATCGTACGGCACCTTTGTTTGCTGAAGTGGATGATAGGGCAGTTCAGTTTCAATCGGGTCTAGTAGAGGGGCAGCCCAAAATATTGCTTGTTACAACGCCAGTGTTGATAAAAGAGGGCGCTGAATATCGGCATTCTTTATATGCGATATTTCATCAAGCGGAAGCCGAAATTACCATTCAAATTATCAATGCAGGTCTTGGTGTTGAACAGTTCCATTACCATCCGGATGGGCATGCTTGTGTTAGGCAAGTCGTATTGCCTAACACACTTCATAATCAAGAGCTTTTGCTGAATTACCTGGGAGTGCTTTTTGGTTTATCTGCTCAGCAAGTTGCAACAACGTCTGATTGGGCGGATGCCTTGTCGCCAGCTTATCATTTCAATGGTGTCGCATTTGACTTGAACCCTGCGCTTACTTTTCCTGCACAAGTTACAGGAAATTGTACGGTATTTGGCGCGCAATGGGCCTGTAGAATTGCTCTAGGATTGTCTGAAAGTGAGCATGATAAATTAACGCTTGATTTTGCAAGAGGAACTGACTTATTGGCAACGCATGTGCGAGCAGGTGCGGCACTGGCAGTGATACCTGAAAAGGTAATTCCAGAGGGATTACCAGAAGATAGGATTAAATTTCCCTGTGGCTATACCAGCATAGCACGTAAAAAATTTCCAGCTCCAGGCAGTCATTCAACGCCAGAGTATGCTCCTGGTATTTCAGGCACTAACCATCATATTTTGCCACAAAGTTATCTGCAGTTTTTATATGATGAAATATCGGGTTCTGATCCAAATCTTCTTTGTGATGTTTTAGGTAAGCCACATGGTACTGCCGTAACTAAAAAACAATTTGCTTATGGTCATTTTGATTTATTTCACGGGCCCAAAGAGCGATCAGACGATCCAGAAGATAGTAAATCAGACCCTTATGGTGGAGTTGAAACAAAGCCACCTATTGGGTTCCCAGGTACAAGATGGGGGGCGCTACAAACAATTGCTACTACGTTGAAAACAGCGCTAACCACTCCTGGTTTATCTGCTGTAGATAAAACAAGTGCTATTGTAATATGTAAAACCCAGCTGCAGGAAATCGCAAAAGATCCTACGCGTACTACTGATTTTAAAGAGGCAGTAGCTGGGAGCGCTTGGGAAACTGACCCCGCGGATGCGACCAAGTATCGACTTAAAACACCTGCACCTGCTCCAGTTCCAGTTCTTCCAGTTATATCTGGATTGGGTGGTGGATTGCCAGTGGTAACAGTCGCTACTACAATTGTCACGCCATAACATGAGTTTTTGATTTGATTTTGGTGGTTTTTCTACAACTTTTCGCTTTCCATCATGGGGCAATTGTTAACAATGAAAGAGAGCCAGGGTTTCCCCTGGCCAGTACAACTTATAATGAACACTAATATTCATCCGGCAACAACAGCATATATCGTTGACCCTCAGAAACAACGGTTTCACACAAAAACAGCTTAAAGTCACTGACCCTCGGAAAATCCGTATAGTCAACGTCTCGGCTGATAATTGCATGATCATCATCTCCATTGGTCACAATCACCCGAGCAGTTTTATCTGCGCTTACCGTTAAACGGATGCAGTAAAACGTATCTCTGATTTTTGACCTTAACAGCTTTGGCAAAAAATCAAAATTGATCATATCCAAAAGCCAGTAAGCACCAATATGCTCTGCCATATGCTGTACGCCTTCCGTATAAACCATCAACCTATACAAAGGATGCTTGTAATACCGATCTGATCCTCCAAAGCGTGATAGTTCAAGTAATGCGGCCAGTTTTTTATTATCGTTCATTTTATTTCTCCTTTTACGGTTAAGTGCCAGGAGAAAAGTCCCCACTGGGAGACTTTCATCTCCCGACAGGGGGTAGGGTGGCCGGTTAAAACCACCCGGGGTTATCTATTGCTCTTCGCATTCACACTCTTCAACTGCCCGATGGGCAACTTCTTCAGCGGAATACCAGATCAACAGAGTTTTCAATTGGCTCAATGAGTCAATATCTTTCGCACCTCTGAGTATGGCGATTAATTCGAATGCATTTTTGTATCCGAAATTAACCGCGTCATCATGCAACATTTCCCATATATCAGACTCATACTTATCGTACAAAGCCTCTATATCAAGGGTGTAGCTTAAATATTTCCACCCATTGTTGGCACCATGTTGACTGATGTCTTTCAACTCTTCAGTCGAAAAATTTTCCATCATCCAGCCTCTAAACGTTACAGCTTCCATGTTCATCTTCATTCTCCTGGCGTTATTAAGCCGGAGGGTAAGAGCCCCGCTGGGGACTCACATCCCCGGCGGGTAAGTTTTGACTCAAGCGGTTAGTCTTCATCATCGGCGACACCGTTGACCACCTGGTGGGCGATGCGGCGAATGATGTACCAGACCAACATGAACTCGAATTGCTCTACAGATTCCACTTTATCGTCGCCACCAAGATGGGCGATAAACTGAAGTATGCTTCTGAACCCGGCGTTATTGGCATCTTCTTTTAATACCTCCCAGATTTCGGCCTCAAACTTCTTGTACAACGGTCGAAATTTCCAGGGGTAAATGAAGTCTTCCGATTCACCATTGGGTCCCAGAAGCCATATATCCGCAACTTGCTCTTCCGAGTAGTTGTGTAACAGCCAATTCTTCATTCCTTTCGCTTGTGCTTTTACTGTTTTCATCTTACGTCTCCTTCAATAATGCCGGAGAGCAAAAGCCCCGCTGGGGACTTTTACATCCCCAGCGGGTTTAAACATCAGTTACGCGGCCAATCTTAATGGCTCATCGGTTTGCAGAGAGTCTGCAAAGCCAACAAACTTAAGTTCGGTCAATTGTGCCAACACATGCAGCATGTTCTTTGGACATTCCGGTGTCTGCCCATTGTGCAGACCCGTAATATCGATCAGTTGTGCTGTAAAGTTGACGATTACACATTTACTAACATGTAATACTTTGTCTAACAGGAAATACGGTACTTTGCAGGCAGCATTAAATGCGCACTTCAATGTTACCTCCTGTTGGAACAGTCCATCTACTGAGCGCCAGATGATGTTGGCGATCCTGCCTTGTTCATCTGGTAGCTCAATGATGTCAAGCAATTGACCTGTTCCTCTTAACTGTAAAGCGTTTACGTTATTCATAAAGTTCTCCTTTCAATAATCAGTGGAAATCAGCCCCCGAGTGGGAACTGATCCCACCTGGGGTTTTATATGATTGACCATTTATGACCACATGCCGTTCAGCACTTCTACGGTGAAATTCCGCAGGGTGATTTCCAGATGCAGTTTGGGTGCCGTCCGACCTTCCGATCGTGCGGTATCCGTTCTTACTCCGACAATGTCGGCTTCGTAGCAGATGGCTAACGTCTTATTTTTTGAGAACTCCGCTAAATGATCGGCAAAAGCCTTGCATTGAGCGGGTTCCAAAATGGCATAGAGATTTGCTTCAACACCTGCATTCCCTTGACCAAACGAGGTTGCAATGTGCAGTTCAAGTCCCTTGCCCACTTGATATAAGCCTTTAACCTGGCCACGGCCAGCGGTTGTAGAGATTCCATATACAGTGTTCATATTCTGATTTCCTTCTGTTGTACTGAAGGAGTAACCCTTTGGGGGATTGCTCCCCCAGAGGGTTAGTCATAAAGTTAAAGTTACTCAGGCAGCGGCATTTGGTGTTGCTTCAACAGCATCACCATTTACTTCTGCTGTGGGTTCCTGGTTTTTCTTACTACGAGCGACCAGCGCAATTCTGGCAACGTTAATAAAAACGCTGCCATCTTCACGTGAGCGCAACGCACCGTCTATTTCAACAAAATCACCTTTGAGCATGGATTGCTCGCGAATGATCTGTTGCAAGTTCTCTGCCCGGATTTGCACTTCAAAGTAATGAGCATGTGACTGCCAATTACCTTGCGCATCCTGGTAGGGCTTGTTATAGGCGATACGGTTGGCAAGAAATGATCCAAAATTGCTTTCGCAAGTTTTGAAATCTCTAACCAGGTTGCCACTTAAAGTTACTTCGTTTACAGCTTTCATATAGTTCTCCTTTTACGGTTTACATTAGAGTTGATAACTATGCAGATGCCATACTTACCATTAACCCCGAATCAGTTGCCTGACTTCGTGCCTGTCTCAGGGGTTGTGCGGCCTTACTTCTTATCCTCACGATCGCAGAAGCGGACGATTTAACACTGGTTTGGGGCTAAACGGCGGGGCAATTTTCTTGGATAACACTGCCTCACTGATTCGTCCCATTGCGGCAAGAGCAAGATCTGCCTTGTCCGTTTTAAGTTTGATGTCTTCCCGGGTGACGCCGGTTGATTTCCATTGCAGAGGTTCTGATAGTGCACGCCTAACTTTGCGATTCAGGTCCTGTACAACGGTCAAGATTTCTTTGTCAGACATCAGCGCGTAATGGCGAATGCTGATCATCAGTCTTATAAAGCGGTCAAAATCCGCGAGTAGATAAGCGCCCATAAAACCATAGGGGGTATGGAAATGAAGGGGAATGCTCAGTGGTTCCTCATCAACCAGAGGCTCAAGCGCTACGCCAGATTCACTGGTTAAATATTTTTTGTATTCATTCTCGACCTGTTGTAGTTCTCTGCGGGTTTGCTTAATCGAGTCGTAAATTCGCAGAAGAAACAAATCAGCATAGGGGTCATCTGCATCAGCTGCTTGCCAGATGCGATGCACTAACCCTGCAAATTTAAATACGCCGACTGGGCCAATGGTGTTTCCGGTAAACACCTTAACCCCCAAGCTCGTATGCAGGAGGATTTTGGCGCTTTTAATTTGAGTTGATTTTTTTGGTTCTGTAGACATGAGTTTCTCCTAGCGAATTTTGAGCTCAACGTTGAGTTGTGGGTGTGGTGCAACGGCTTTACTGCCAAAAATGAGCGAGAGGGTGGATAGTACTAATCCATCTGAAAGTAATCGGTCTTTCCATTCACCCCAAAAGTAACGGTGTAGGTATCCCTTATCGGCTTTGGTAAAGTGTTCATTGGCAGTGAGTTGAGCGATAAACTCATCTAAATTTTGTTTGTCTTTCAGGTAATACTCCAACAATCGGGGGTTATGTTTGGCAAATTGCTCGTAGCAGTCTGGAATAATCAGAAAAATCCCAGCTTGAACCCGATAGATAAATCCTTTGGGGTGATTGAGAGTCATCGTTTTTGTGTGAAGACTTTCATTGATCCAGTTGAATAAGGCATCACTTAGCGTACTGTTTTCATCAGGTACTGCATTTTGTTTCTCTAATTCAACATTTTTTGCCTGAATCTGTTTGGCACGATAAATAATTTCAGCCAGTACATTTTCATTGGCTTTGATTGTTACTGGGTCAAATTGCAGCATTTTTCTAATATTTGGAAAACGCCCAAACCATGTTTGAACGGAGGAGGGTAGTAATTCCATCATCAAGGCATAGTTATCGCTGCTGAGTTTTTCTGCTTTCTGCCAGCAGTTAAGCGTTAACGCACTGACAAACACTGCATAAGTCCAAGCGGTGTTTTGGCGGTAGCAGGTTTCCGTATCCGCACCCACCGGCAGCATATAAGCACGGCGAATTTTAAGCGCGCGGATCGCGCATTCAATACCGGCATCAATCAGATGCTGTTCCTGCATGAACAGCTCAAACTGATCCACGGTGCCAATGTAAATCTTTTCAAAATCTTCTTTGGTTATACTGACCAGTTGCCACAAGGCAAGACGGTGATGACGTTGTATCATAAGATTCTCCAGTTGTTAAAATCGATAGATAACGACTAATTCAAACAGCACAATGAGTGCCAACGCCCACCAGCGTTTTTTGGACGCTTTGGTAATCGTTAGCTCATCCCATTGATGTTTTGTGCCAAGCCACTGACATAGGGCTGGCCACTTCCAGATAAGTGCACTCAAAAAGCAGTAGCGCCACAGAGCAAACAACCACCAGTAGTGATGCATACAACTACTGACATCATTCAGTGCTTCCGCATGTGGCATCATCCACAAGGCAACGCCAATCAGCGCAGCACCGGCTGCAAGCATCGTTCCACTAAAAACTAATATCTGTTTCATTTTTTTCTCCTTAACTACCCATTGCACCAACACTAGATTTCATCGCACCCATGGCTGCATTACCGCCCGCAGAACCAGCGGCATTGGCAGCGCCACTCATGGGTCCTAAAATCGCGCCAAATACGGCACCGGCCTGTAACCCTGCCCAGGTCAGCACCACCATAAAGAACACCGGACAGGTCAAGTACATCGCGCCAATGATCAGGTTGACGAACATCTCACTGGTGGCGTGTTCTGCAACCCCAAAGAAATCTGGGGCAATCGCCAGGTAATTGCTGGGTGGAAACATGGCTTCCATCAGATGAGCATCAAACCAAGCCACCAGGTGCCAAATGTAGGAGCAGAAAATTACTGAGAACATCACTATCGCTGCAGTAATGATGAAGCTGGGTCTGAAACTCGCGAACGGCATGGCGATGGCCAGGAACGTATACAGGCAAAACAACAGTGCTGCTTGAATCACTGGCAATGCATTCACGATCAAGTGAATCGTCGTAAATCCAACTACTGATGCGATCGCCACACCAATTGATCCCAACAGGTGATCAAACAATGCGGTAGAGATTGGATTATTATCGTTAGCCAATGACGTATAACCACGCACTTGATCCGGTGTCGAACCACTTAATGGCGTTGAAACGTTGTATTGAATTAAGTGGCGAATTGATTGATCTTCCATTTCTGCGGCACTACTGCCCAAGCTCAACAGTTGTTGAATAAAACTTGGTGGAAACTGATTTAACAGTTGGTTATGTAAGCCATTACTTGTGTCAGTCCACCAGTCTTTACAGGACGGTTCGCCCCATTGAGAGTGATTGGGTACTTGTGCTTCGGTTTGATCACGGGTGGGATCAAAGGGAAATCCATTAACCGGACTCGTTGCCGAAAGCGAATCATAAAATCCGGGTACTTGTTGGAATACCTGTGATCCCATCCAACTGACATCATCCTGACCATATTGCTTTTGAATACTGGCAACTTGCGATTGAGTGCCAGCAGACAAATTACCACTCAAATAGCGACCATAGGCAGGTACATAGCATTGTTGATAGAAGTTGCCCACTTCTTGTTTGAGGTTTGCATCTTGAATCGTTGCCAGATTGAGCTCAGCATGAAGTGCACGATAATCCAAGGGTGCGCAACTCAATCCTTCATTAGCCGCTTGAGTAAACCCGTTGCTCACCGCCATGACCAGATACCAAAATAATGGAATTTGAACACCGGTCGGCACCTGAAACGCATCATCATAGGTGGTACCAGTATTGCCAGGGGTTGCTACGGGAGCAGTAGGGTTACAGGTTGGCTGAAAGGTTAATACCGTCGGATCAAGCGTAATCATCGGTACGGCGCATACCGCAATGATGATCAACGAACTTAATATCTGTATCAACATTCGTCTGACAGAGATGACCGCAAAGTCTTTTGCACCCATGGATAAGAAAGGCTTTAATGTCGACATCAGAATAATACTGACAAAGGGAAGGTATACCAACCCGGTGCCGGTCATAATATTCCAGAGGTTTTGATACTGTTGCCATCCAAGAATGGTGGTGTAGAGCGCTAAATAACTGGTGACACTCATGGTTATTCTCCTTTTGGCATCGCACCATCAGTTAACGGCGCACCGGGGTTGTTGCTGGGTTGAATTTGCGTAGCAGCATTGGCCTGACTGTTGGTCATGGCCATTACTGCCTGTACCACTTCGCTCGCTGCACCAAATACCTGACCATTGTTAAAAGTCAGGTTGTTGCGATAGTCATCGAGCTTCTTGATCGCACTGGCGATATCGGTTTTGGCGGCTTTGTTGCCGTAGATTTGTGGCACACTTTCACCCACCATTAAGAGCTGTTTGGCTAAACGAACTTGCTCGGCAATCTGTTCAGCGGCAATCGCTTCAGCAAGCTTATGAACATAAATCGCTTGGCTCACGCCATTCAACTGTTGGAAGGCTTGAATCGCAGCTTGGTTTGGCACCATGCTGGGAGAGGCCACGGCTTGGAGATTTTCAATGGTGATGGGCGTTGCACCGCTGATCAGGTTGACCAAGTCCTGCTGGATGGTCACGGTTTGTTGATAGACATCACTCAATAGTCCAACACCAGGAGTCGATTGTTTGGGGCCACCGGCATAGGTGGTAATCTCTTCATCCCCAACGACATTAACCACCCAGGTGGCAGCGATTTCTGGATTGCTCCAGATACCCACTAGGTAGCTATTTTGTGGAGTAGTGCCTGGTGCGCTTTGGTCATCGTATTGACGATTGGATTGCAGTAATACGTTGTAGCCAGCAACGACGGCATCATGAACCACTTCAATGGCCGGTTGGTTTTGACCACCAGCGTTGTTACCGCCACCGGACTGACTGGCACCGTGAATCCACGGCACACCATTATCACCGTTGTCTTCCGCAACGGTTTGCTTAACGACGTTAATATCGCTGTTATTGGAATCGCCTAACATACCTGACTGATATGACGACTGTGATTGACCAAACGCCATCGACATATGTTTCTTCCAGTCATCGCCCATAGCAACGGTAGCCCAATCAGTATAAGGATTTTGGCCATTGCCGATTTGTGCTTGCATGGCCTGACAGGAGCCGGTAGAAGCACTCAGGTCAGTTTGAGCACTAAAGAACTGGTTGGTCATCAAATCGTAAATCGTGTGATTTGCACGAGCAAGGATATACATCGGCATGTTATAAATCGCAGAGGTTGCATTACTAATGACGCTCTGTTCAATGTTCATCGCGCTATTTTGAATACCGTTAATCGCATTGGAGATCGATAACGTTGGGTTGAACACACCGCAGTTGTACCCCAACCCCACGTTAGCGTTAACCGATAAAGGAATGGTTTGAGTATCCAGCGTGGCGGGATACGGTACGGTATCACCACCGCCCATTTGGTAATAGAACATGCCGGTGTTGCCACTTTCTGGCACCAAGGGTGCTGCGTGACTCACTGACGTTAATGCCATACCAACACTGAGTGCCAGTAAGGTTTTGGTTAAAATGGTTTTCATTGCGATCTCCTGTCAATCCGTAAGAGTTACGTACGTAATGTTTGCGTAATGGTTTAGTTGTTAATTTTTTCTATACAACGCAAAGTACTTTGTGCTGAGGCAAGGCGCGCACTGTTTGTGACCCCGCAGTTGACGTTTAGTCAATGAGGACGGCACGAACAGATGCGCAACGCCGCATCAGTGCAAAGAACGAAGCGTTATGTGCTGCCTAAAAAACTGCCGTCCCCCTGAATACACCCCTCGTAATGACGCCACATCGTCCACACATAATTACCATCACCTGCGTTGGCAGCATCGGTACCCCAGGGTTTCAGTTGCGCTAAATCGTTGGTGCCAAAAACGGCACAGGTGTTTTCAGCGATGGGATAATCCATCTGCCATTGCACGGTATTGGGATCGTTCTCTGCTGCTGCATAAATTTGACAGGCGGTACCACAGGAAGTGGGTAGCGGGTTATAAATGTGTGGCTGCATCGATTGGGTAAAAATACTCGCCGCTCGTTGCGCAATAATCGCCGCACCTTTGGCATCGTTTGAGGTATCCACAAATCCATCGCGCGGATAGAGTGAACCCCAGACGTTGTAAGGAAACTGTCCTACATCATGCACACCAGGAATTAGTGCCCCTGGATAAAACATCTCGGTCAAACTGCTGCGCCAGGCCGCAACATCCAGCATCGATTGGTAGTACGGCATAAAGGGTTGTGCGGTACTCGGGATAAACATCGGTGGCTGGAAAAATTTTGCCATCGGATTACCTAACGCATCCACTTCTTTCAAGCGAGAATCTTCGGTATGGCGACTACCCGCCTGATCACTGGCGTTACCAAAACCATAGCTATCAGGGGTCAATAGTGACACCTGTGCCTCTGCGGTTTTTTCAGCGAGGGGATCAATCACGGTGTGTGGCACATCCCAAGGGTCGGAATCCGCGTCATTAAACACGCTAACCGTAGTGTCTGGCAGATATTCGCTCACTTTAAGCGTAGTGTTAATCGAACAACCTAATCCACATACCAGCCAAAAGCACATTCCTTCTGGGCGGTACTGTAAACACGAAGGGATTGCAGATACGGTATTTTGAGCTAACTGTATGCTGCTATAGCCTCCGCCACTGGCATAAGCAACAGCAGAACTGAACAACGCCATCGACAACGCAATTTTCTTAATCATTGTGAATGACTCCATGCTTGATAATCCAATACCGCAATGCCAAGGTCGGTCACGCCAATGCTTTCAGCTTTACCATGATCAAATACGATGGCGGGTAATTCTTGAATCCCATACTGCTGAGCTAACGCAAGGCCATGAAATTGATTGCGTAACAAAGGTATTTGACCAATCAATAATTGTTTGGCGCCAGCTTCTGCATCCAACTTACTCATGCTTTGTAATTGTTGATTGACCTGTGCAATCGATTGTTGCAATTGATCCAAGTTATAAACTTTGACATTCACGCCTGGCATATCAGTGGGTCCAACCTGAAACTGTGAAGTAGTAAATACTTCAAGCTCAGTAACAGGAGCGCTATGCACGGTTTTGATAAATCCAAAGGCAGCCATGCCCAAAGTAAGTGCGGTAATTGTTAGACAATAGCGATCGCGAAGACGCTGCTTTTGTTTGCGTGCTTCCCGACGTTTTATCTTGGCGTCGATCATTTGTCTGCGCTCGTTTTGCAACGCTTCATCGAGTAAATCGTTGTTGCATCGACGATAGGTATAGCCTTTTAAATCACACATCTTGGTTCTCCTTGTTGGTTTCAGTTTCTACAATTCCCATCATCCGATCCGCAATCAACTTGGCGGCTCCGATTTCCGAAATGCTGTATTGCTTCATCAATTTTTTACGCTCGGCTTTTTCATGTTTTTCCGTCATGGCCAGCGCCAGAGGGAGGCGGGGCGGTATGTTGCGGAATAACCCTTTAAAGCGATTGCACATAATGATGCCTTCAACATATTTGCCCGCTGCCTTTCTGACCGATTGGAATAGTGGGCGCTCTTCATCGGTAATGGTTCTGAACTTTTCTACCTCTTTCAACTCAGCACCGCTCATGCCGAGACATATCCAGAACTCGACCATCGACAAGAGCTTTTTAGCTTCAGCAGGGAAGTCTTCAACGTTCTGGGTGGCAAGCCACAACCATAAACCGATCTTACGGCTCATCTTGGAGCACTTGGTAATGGCAACTGCTGTCAGTGGGTTTTTAGTAACGACGTGACACTCATCCCCGAAAAACACCGTAATACGCTCTTCGTGTTGATTGGCCTCGGCCAGAGACTGGGTTTTATTCATGGCACCCATAAACGCCAACGCGCGCTGAGCCTCGTAGCCATCTTCCTTAAATAACCCCATTTCCAGGATGGTGACATCGGCATCAGGCCAGGGAGCACCGGGGCGGTTAAAGAATTGCGAGGAGAGGGTGTCTTTACAGAACAACGCTACACCACTCGCCATTGAATTTAACCGTGAAGCAATCACTTTGTCTTTGGCTTCTTTACTCATAATCTTGAGCATGTTGGCAAAGTCTTCCGGCAGCATTTGATCAGCTCCCGCATCTTTGGCGGCTTGAGCGGCACGCACTAGCGCATCCAAAATCATCATCCGATCCTGCCGATCGATTTTGATTTCTTCTTTCTGTTCACCACCCGTAATCATCAGTTGCGCAGCGAGGGACATTTCGCCCATGTAGTCACGGTTTTCGACCAGTTCAACCTTTTCAGATTCGCTAATAACTTCTTTAGCGTTCTCGATGATTTGCTCTTCTTTTGCCGCCAGTTGTGCCAGTTTTTCCTGGTTCAGGCGCAAGGTTTCTGCCTGTGCCAACATCTTGTGGCTTTCGGCAAAAGGGTTGAGAGACGTCGGCGTGTTTAATGAAATCTCTACCCGATTGACCTTCAGACCCATTTCCGCAAAAAAGGTGCTCAGCAATCCAAAGGAGTTACCGGCATCCACAATCACCAGGCGGGGACGATAGATCGCCATCAGGTTCATCATCAGATACACACAGGTGGCGGACTTACCGCTACCCGTGGTTCCTAAAATTAATAAGTGCGAGTTTTGGTCTTTATCCTGTGGATTCAAGGGGTCAACGGTTAGTGGCTCGCCACAACGATTGAAAAAGGGCAGTCCTGGATGACCGGTACCACGCTCACGACCGTATAGTGGAAGCATTTGTGCCAACTGGCGGCCGGACTGATAGCGGCTGCGGCACAGGTAGTTTTTATCGAAACTAAAGTCGTACGCCATCGGCAGGAATCTCAAATAACTGTCTATGGGCAGCAATTCGATATCGCCATCAACCACGACCAAGCCATTGTTGGAGAGTAAGGTCTCCACATCAGTTTGCAGGTTTTGCAATTCTTTGAGGTCGTTACCACGGATATAAACCCCCATGGAGGTGGGGAATAAGAAATTACCATTGGCCATCATTCGGCGAATGTCATTGCAGTCCTCGCGCACCATATCGGCTTGAATGCCGTTGGCTTTCTTGGTGGAACGCTCAATGTGATCGATATGGTTATTTACCAACTCGCGGCTTTGGATCACCACCGTCATTTGAAAAATGGAACCTTCGGGGAATTTGTCGAATAGCCCATAAGAATGGCTACCAAAACTACGCTCCACCGTTAGATGGCCAATCTCGGGAAGTTTATTCAACCCCGTAACGGCCAGGTATTTGTGTGGCTTCTGGTCAAAGTACCACACACCTTGTTCCTGATTGGATTCAGGCACGGTATAAAACAAGCGTTCGCTATAGTCATAGCCATATGGCATTTCGTTGTCACCAGGGTACGGGCATTGTGTTAACAGTTGATCTACATTACCTTGAGCGATTTTGGGGGAGGGATTAAACCAGCGGATCATCCACTCGTAAAAATCTTTCCCATCCATGCGTCTGACGGCAACACCGGCACCCACGAGTTTGGATAGAAATGCGCTGGCAACAATGTTTAAATCTTCCACGGGTGTACGACCACGGCGCATTTTGGATTTGCCAGTCAGATTGCGATACATCACTGCACGCACCCGGCGCACCTTGCCGCGGAAAATGTTGCCGGAGACTTTGTCATCAACAAACAACCCGGAAGGTTTGGTGATATAGTTCAAATGCGTGCGCATCATCTCCATATACACTTTGGTATAGTGTTGATCACGTGCTGCGGGTTTTATATAGTCTAAAAATGATTGGTAATAACGGCTTAATGAGAGTTCATCCTGCACAAAGAATTGTAAAATCCAGGGGCTTTCATCGTCGTAGTATTCGGGGAAAGCATCTTGGAATATGCCCTGTAAGCCATCACGCAGTTGTTGCAAATATGCATCCGTGCGAGCTTCGCTGGGTACGTCACATAATTCAAATGCCGCGGCCACACTTTTACCATCTTGCAGCAGGAAGCATTGACCAGCAGCGTCGTACTCGCGCCAAGGTAGTTTTTGACTGATGGATGGCGGACGTTGATACCAGCTTGCCGCTTGTTTTTTGGTAATCATAACGAACCTCCTAGACTTTGAGTGGGCATTTCACCGGGTAGTGCATAGTGAATCCGGGTATAGAACGAAAATGCGGTGTAGTAGCCCGGTACCGGCGCTTGATCTGAACCAGCAAAGTGCGGATACACATACATCACCAACGTTGGGTTGGGTAACGTTGGAAACTGCATATTGACCTGATCCGTTGCTTGAGTGATGGCAGTCGAGGCGGTTTGATTCGCCATCGGTTGGCTATCGCCCAAAGCACTACGTAATCCCGATAGGCTTTGATTGCTGCCATCCGTACTATCATTGCCCGTCATGGCGGCGGTATACGCCTGTGCCATGGTGGGGCCATTCTTTAGTGCCGCAGTATCGGCAGAAGTGGCGCAACCTGATAGCGTGATGACTGCTGCACTAATCAAGGTTAGCGGTAATAGCGTTGTTATTTTCTTGATGTTCATAACTTACTTTCCTTGCGTTGGGGTTGTAATTGATTTCAATTTGACGAGTGATATTGATGTTGAAGTGACGATACTGATGGGTATCAGGATCAACGTTGGAGACCACTACCAAGTCGGTTGAGTTCTGCATCCGTTGGTTAAACCATTGCTGTACCGCAGCGGCACCACTCGACGTACCTTGACCCATGGCATATTTGCTGTAACTGCCGACCATGGTGGACATAGTCGTTCCTGCGGTGCTGGTGCCGGTGCTCATTTGCGCTTGTGATAATCCTTGCGCAAAACCTTGTAGTGCACCCAAGCCAAAGGTAATACCCAAATACTCTGGTGCGTTGGTTTCCAGGATTCCTGGGATGCAGGGATAGCCTTGATTATCGGAAATAATGCCTAAACCATCCGTACCTTTGCTGGTGGTGGTGCTGATCCGGCCATCATTAAATACAAAGGTCATTGAGTTGATCGTACCTCTGACACAGGCTTGCTTGTCGATTGGGCCAATCAATGAACCTTGTGCGGTACCAGAGGCAACGATGCCTTGGATATTCGAGGGGATATCAATACCATTCGCCGCCAGGTTATCAGCACCAATCACCATCTTGAATTGGTATGGATCAACCACATGGTTATCAATGGGTACTTCACCCAGAATCGGTTGCATCGCAATCACGCCAGTTAAAGTGCTGTTGATTGGCAGGGTATAATAGGGGGTCGTTTTCACCGTCTTTTTAGCAGGTTGGTCAAGACCGTCGGCAATCGGCTGAGTAGAGCCTGTACGCAAGGTTGCCGTACCAATTTTTCCAGTGGTGTCGCTTTGCAAATCCGATACCCATACAAAACGATCCTGTTCTGAGGTACTGCCAACGCTACCTTCTGCGTTACCCAATGAGTAATGTACCTGGGTATTCAGTTGATTTTGATATTGGGTGTTCTGTACCTTAACCTGATTAATCTGTTGATCAAGCTTTTGGTTAATCGATTGCTCAAAACTCGCGATAGCCTGTTGGTTTTGTTGCTGCGCTACCGTTGCTTGATCCAGAATTTTTTTATTTTGATCCTGTACCGTACTCACCGTTGCTGTCAGCGTTTTTAAGGTCTCGACTGGCGTATCACCCGTGGCGTTATCGTTCAGCTTGGGTAACATCGACAAGGAAGATTTTGCTGTACTCGTGCTACTACTGTGTGATGAAAAAGCACTGATAATGCCAACACCCACCACACCGACTACGGCAACAATGCCAATGATTTTTAAGCCAGCACCATTTTTACGTTTATTCGTGCTCATATCTAAACCCTCCCTTCACAAGGTGCGATCGCCTGACCAAAGGGTTGGCTCGATACCAGAAACACCGTGGTATTGCCCAGTGGACTAAATGCCTGGTCGAGTACAGTCCTTGGGAAGGCTGAAGCTGCACGCCATTGGCCACAGAAGCTGCCTAAATTTAAAGTCAGCAGAACTTTTTGCGTGTTATAAACCTCAACTGCGGTAACGTAGTTATCTGCGTTTCTCCAGGAAATCAGAGGATTTGCCGTAATAGACCCATCTAACAATAGGGGTGCCGTCTTTTGTGTCTGCATCGGGATACGATGGATATTCAGCGGTTGGGTAAGTAACCGTTCTGGTGCATAGAGTTGCTGTGCCGCAAACCGTACCAGCGTGACGTAACTATCATCGGGCGCAATGCTGGATTGTTCCCCCACACCACTATTACTTTGATCATGATGTGGTTTCTCTAACAGAATGGATAATGGAGTATCCGAGCCGGTTTGATTGGCTGCTAACGTCAGCAACATAATTTTGCCGCTGTCGGTCAGTAATATCCGGGCAGGTTCAGCATCAAAGCCCTTATGCGCCGTCAGGTACAGCGTATGGTTATTGTTAACCACGCTCAGGGTTTTGCTGGGCAATTTCGTCAGGTCATAGCCAAACTTTACCTCACTTGGGAACGAGATCATCCGCTCCTGATCAATCGGTAAGGTAATAGCAATCGGGGTTTTGTCCCAGACGATGTGCTGAACTGATTCAGCTTCTACCTGGGTGGTGAGCGATAGTGCTACCAGAGCACCAATCATCACCGTTTTCATATTCAATTTCATGACTTCTCCTTCAACTACCGTTAAGTAAACGTCTTGATACGTTTGGGATCGGCGGCAAAGCCAGCCAATGCCAAGCCATATAAGTTATGTTGTTGATCGACGTTGTATTCAACGACTTTCAGTACATAGGAAATCTCTGCATCCTTGACCACGCTGCCGTCGTTATTCATCCGTTCGGTTAAGCGCATATCCAAATGCACGAGCCAGGTACCATGACCCAATGGCTTCACATCGTCAGCGTTGAATGAAGCACCATCGATTCCCGTCATGGTGCGAATACGATCTTGAATTTCATCGCTGCTATAGCGATTGTTAGCATCTTGTGCCAAAAACACAGCAAAGTTTGGCGTCAGGTACGGAGTAAAGCTTTTAATTGCTGCCGCGTAATCCGTACCGCCGTTTTTTGGCCAGTAGTTGATCGACTGCCATGCCCAGAAAGCAAAGCTATAGATTGTACTTGCTGGTATCTCGCCGGTGGTCATGGTCAGGCCATTCGCCGGAATTTGTGGGGGAATATATACCTTCACCTTACTTTGCATATGCGCCAAGGTAATAATCAAAGCCAAATTGCTGATAAACAGAATAATAATCGCCAGTACCAGGGCGCGTAATATCAGGCGTGCGCTTTCTAATGCATCTTGAAATCTCATAACCATCTCCCTATAGACCATTTGCCTGTGCGATTGGTAAAGGGCGAGGGCAAAATGCCACGACGCTCCAATAACAACCGCCAGGATTGTTTTAAATATCCTTTCGGTTTTCCTTGTTTAAGGCGTTGCAGAAACAAAGCACCCATCCAGGTAAAGAACACCGTTGCTGGGAATGCGATTGCCACTCCCAGCAAAAACATTCCGATGAATGCTTTGGCCAGGAAGCCAAACACGAACAGTGAGCCAAAGAATGAGGTCATCACTAGCCGTTGCATTTCCTTCATGGTGCAGCCACAAAATACGATGGCATCGAAGTTCAAACGCTCGGGTAACATATCGTCTTTGGTTTTCTTGCCATTGCTGTCATTTGCGGACTTCATGGTACGTCTCCCTTAACCGGTTATGGTGGCGCTGAATGCCGTCCAGCCAATACCGATCAACACAAACCCAATCGTCATACCTAAGGCACACATCACATAGGTCATGATTAAGTTGCCATGATCTTTCTCGCGGGAATCCTCGCGCATACGATGGACAATCACGCCAAGGCACACCAGAATCAGCATTCCGCCCAGGCCAATGGTCAAATATTTCATCGCCGATTCCATATGGCCGCCTGCGGTTTGCACCACATCGGCACCGGCATCACCACCGGAAATGGTGGGGAAGGGGTTAGCATCGGCGTAGGCGCGCGATGAGAGCGTTAGTGCAGTAGCGGCACCTATCAAGCCATACCATTTACTTTTTAAGTTGTTCAACATATCCGTTCTCCTTTTTGTTACTTTTTATTGGTTAAGCTAAATAGATAAAGATCATCATCAATACAAACGACAACCCCATCAGGCACATCAAAAACACGATCTTGTCCCAGACCTGGTTGGTTTCAAGCAGCCTCATCAACCCCGTCAAAATCATCAGCGAGGTGAGAATCGAGATGCCGCCAACCAGGAGTTGAATACAAAAGGTGAGGCTTGTTACATGCACACCAGAGGCGGCATAAAACGCCTGCACTTGGGCATCACTCATGCTCATAGCGCGTTACTCCCCACGGTCAGGTAATCACCTTTCAACGGTTTGATTTCGCGGGGTTCAAGTGGAAGCGGTTTAAGCTTCTGGTTAATCCCGGTAATCACCGTGTTCAAATCACCGCGTAACCAGTCATAATGAAACTGAGTACGGGCGTTCGGATCGGCCTGTTGTTGTGCTTCTGCGATCAGCGGATAAACCGCCTGTAACTGTTGCACTACAAGGGACAGATCGGCATTCTCTAAATTGGTCGTGGCATATACCGGGCTGATTGCGCCTATGGCAATGCTTAATGCCCATAACTGGATATTGGTTTTCATGATTTCCTTTTAAGACCTCACAGGTACTTTTTGAAGGCTCGTGCACTCAATGCAATGGCCATACCAAAGAGCAATGCAAAGGGCGCGAGCAGAAGGTCTGGTGAAGTCGTGAGCGGCAAGGCGAGATAAAGCAGCATACCTGCGAGAACCGCAGGAAAAATCGCACTCCTGGCACGATGATAGATCAGGGCGCTTTCGCGGCCACCCTGAAACTTGCGCAATTCACGTTGCACCAGACCATCCGTTAATCCTATCAGTCCTACCCATACAAACACCGGTACTTGTACCGCAAGATTCAGTAACCGCAATCCAGTCAGCTCCAGCGCACCAATGGACACCTGTAACAGTGCCTTTGCGGAGGGGAGCACCGCAACGGTGGCTGAAGTGACAAACGGTTGATCCTGAATCTCGATGTTTGTCGATCCTGCGCTTTGAGCCATTCCTGATGCCCAAATGCTGGCATGATGTATATCGGCTACCATCATGCCAATAAGATTTGATGCCACAGACGTGTGCACCAAAGCCGAATTCAAAATATGTAATTCATTCAAAGTTAATGCATTCAACAGCAGGAGCTGCTGAGGCTCGCCCATGGTACACAAGCGAATCACCCACAATGCCTCTGCTACCAGTGCGCCTAATAACAACCACAGAATGGTTTTGGTGATGAACCAGAATAAACCGATCAGCAAGCTGTTATGATGTTGAGTGTTGCTCATACCCGTTGCTCCAACAAGTTAGCAATGCCTTCAACGGCTTGTGGTATGTGTGACATGTCATCCTCGGTCAGGGGGATGCGGATTTTATAAAGCTCACCGCCATTCAGCAGCACAAACGCTTGCCCCTTGGGTAACTGAATCAGATCATCCGGAGTAATCATCGGTACTTCCTGCTGCGTCAGCCGGTCTTCGTTATTGGAAGTAAAATCCTGATCTGAGCCCATATTGGCAGTATCCGATACGGAAGAGGCTTCCATCAGGCTTTTAATCACCACGCGTTGTGGTAATTTGTTGGTGAAGAGTTTTGCGGTTTCTTCATCCAGTACCCGCAGGCAAATTAGGGTGTTTAGGTTACCGCCGACCTGACCGGCTTTGGCACGATTACCCAGGCTTGCTTCCACATCTGACCAGGTCTGTGTGTAGGCCGTCACCTGGAACTGGGCACCACCGGCCTTGTTAAGCAGGGGAATAAAGTCTTCACCAATCAATTCATTGAACTCATCAGCATGCACACAAACAGGATGAAAGGTTTTAACGGGTGCCTCATCCGCCGATTCTTGTACGCCAAATTTATAGAGCTGACCGGCCACCGAACACAGATCGGAGAACATCGAGTTACCAATGGCACCAGCGACAGTGGGGTCAGAAAGAGCATCCAAGCCAATATAAACAATTTTTTTGCCACGAATCACCTGCATCCAGTCAAAGGTGGGGCGTTTGTCTTCCAGATTAAAATAATCGGGTGAGATCAGCTCAGCAGATTGACCAGCGGTCAATTTTTCTAGCAATGGCAGCAATGATGCAGTGATTTTATCAAAATAGGTTTTGTCGTAATTAAATGCCGAACATAAGCCATCAGCAATCGGATTATAAAAATCACAGCGCTGAATGTAGTGGGCAATTGCCACCATCCGTTTGGAGCGGTTGCGCAGATGGATTGGCAGGTCATGCATATTGATCTCATTTTCAATCGACTGCACGGTGCTTTTCCAGCTGCTGTCGACCGTAGGTAGCCATAAGTTGCAGTAGTCCAGCAGCAGCTGGTCAATGTTCAGGATATAGCGCTGGATCTGTGTATAGTCCGGTACTCGACCCAATGCCACCAGGGCGCGAGTAATGATATTGACGAAACGCCAGCCAAATTCTTTAAAGGCAGCGGATTCACCAGAGCCGGGGAGCTGGTTGGCAACGCGATTGGCCACTTCCGTAATACGAGCAAAATGGCCAATCGGATTGTAACGAGCAGAAACAGAGGGGAACCCCAGATGAAAAATGAGCAGATCGTCTTCACGACCGGCACGTACGGCTTCAAACACAATACGACGCAGTAGTCCGGCATCACCCTTGGGATCAAGTACGACAACGCAATCACCACGCTCGATATCCTGGCTGACCAATACTTCTAAGAGGCGGGTTTTACCTACTCGGGTGGTTCCTAACACCAGCGTGTGGCCAACCCGGTCATTCAGATTCATCCAGACATCGGTTTCATTGGGTTCAACACCATGCAGAATCGGGTTGCCACCGACAACTTGCTCGGCAGTTTTTTGTGAGCTCAACTTTTCAATACCCGCACGGGCACAATCATGTAGGCGTTGGGTATGAGTCGCCTGCCATTTAAAGCCTTTGCCGAGAAATAATTTGCCATGTGCTTTGGGAAGAGCGCTGGATACCAGAGAATAAGCGGGGAGAGCGACTAAATTCTTCTGGTAGCGGCGAACGTAAAGCCCCTGGCAAAACCGTTTTACTGCAATATAGGTACAGCTCACGCCCAGCAAAATACCGGATGTTCTACTGATGTAAATATCATGTGGGATCAATAAAGCCGTAGCCCCAGTAATACCACACACAGCGGCCGACCACCATTCAATGGGAGGTCGTAACATTGCTTCAATGGGATAGTGTTTGCTCATGACTTGCGCTCCTATTGGCTTACTTGAGTGGCAGTCACTAATATGGGGTAATGTGTCACCTCAATACTCTGGCCAATCTGCTCAGCTGATACCGGTAGCAATAAAAGTGGTTTGGCGAGCTTCTGCAAGTGTTTAAGCGCGGTCTCAGTCTGTACCGATGCAACAATACCTGTGGCTTTTAATTTTTCGAGTTGTTGTTTGTGATCCAGTAGCCAGTGACGAGATTTTTTGTCATCGCCAATCACGAATACGGGACCCGGTAATAGGGGAAGCTGTATGTTTTTAGCTGTTACTTTACCGGGGGTCATGCTGGGGGTGGTCACGGGGAATACCTGTATATGAAGCTCTGCTGGTGCCTGTGCCGCCTGCTGAATGGTTTCTGGGGTAATACCCGCCACCAATTGCCCGATATCGGGGGAAATAGCTTGCAGATAAGGCGCTGCCGGTACCGTTGGCGATTGTTCATCGATAATGGGTATCGGAGCACTTGCTTGTGCAGCAAGGGCGGTACTTAATAGAGCGGTGGTCAATAATATTTTCATGGTTAGTCTCCTAGCCAATGGTTAAATTCATCACTTGAAACAAGTGTTAAATCCTGGTTGTGATTGAGCATCAATACAGGAGTTGGTAACGCCGATTGTGAAAGTGTCGCCAGATATCCCTTATCCAATTGCATTTTGATCACACCCGCGCCATACAGATCGGTTGGGATTTTTTGCTGATTTGCCCAGGCTTCAATTGCCTTGCTGTCAGGGTTGCCCATGATAAATATTTGCAACCTAACGTCGCTGTGATGAGCAATCAGTTCAAACAATTGTTGTAGGGTGGCGTTACTGCTGCTGTCATCAATCTTGGTAAAGAACAATAGCGCATCACCTGCGTGCAATTGACGGAATGATTGGGGTGTTTGTCCGGGGATAATAACTCGCGGCTGGTTGGGGTAAAGCTCTTGCCATGCCTGGTCATATGCCTTTTGTGCTGCTAACTCATGATCACCGCGATCATGGGTATTTTTAGCAACAATCAATGCGTATTTCATACGACTTTGATCATCCTTAGCGTTGAGCATTAACACCTCTGCCGGGTCCAGGTTTTTATACCAGCGACCCGATGGGGTGTTTTGCATCAGCGATAGGTAGTGGGCATAGTCTTGGTGATCTAAACTCCATACGGTAGCAATCTGCTTTTGTTGATCAGAAGAGAGATGATCAAATGCCGTTTCGCTATAAGTGACGGTGGAAACTTGGGGATCTGTTGTCTGGTATCCTTCGCTCAGGGCTTCACTTGCCATCGTTTGTACCGACAAGATCATACCAAGTCCCAGTGCCGTCAATCGTAAAATCATGTTGTTCATACTGTTACCATTCCTCAATAAAACGGGGTTAACCTGATGTGTGGCCGCTTCGTATCCACTTATGTCTAAAGACAGTGGGGCTTCAACTTGCCATGGTTTGTACTGTGGTGCCAAACACACCAGGTACCGCCGTTAACTGTAAAATTGTTTTGCTCGTTTCGTTCCTATATGCAAAGTGTCTGATCCGGCAGGCTATACATCCGATTGGCTGCCGGAGTGGTTAAATTGGCATACAAAATAGGTGCCTGATCACATGCTTCACGCACCTGACTTTGATGCTGTTCAATTATTTGTTCTTGTGAGGGTCCAAGCAGGGCGGTTTGCACTGCATTGAATCGCTCACAACCACCGAGTATCAAAGTTGCACCCACCATTAAGGTTCCATAGATAATTGGTTTCATGGCTATTGCACCTTCACGTAATTATTGGGGTTTTTAATGCTTTGAAACACAGCGCGTGCTGGGTCAAAGCGCACATCAATTAATTGCCAGCCATCACGTACATCACCTTTGGTCATCGCATCAAAGCCATTGGCACGTACTACCACCGGTTTGAAGTTGCGTACATCAATGCCTTCAATGGCCCAGGGCAGAGTGGAGGCGGGGAGATAATGTTTTGGGGTCGCCTGTTTCTTCAAGGCATCAACCGTTTGCTGAATGCTGTTTAACTGACCCGAGAGTGCCTGGTTGCTGTTTGTTACCAAGGTTTGAATTTCTGCCACACTATTAGGTGAATTGGTTTCCAGTGCTGCCACGGCCTGTTTTAAACTGAGAATGTTTTGATTCAATTCACTCAGGTTTTGTGCCGATGGGTTGTTAGTCGATTGTTGCTTCTGAATCAGCGTCATCTGATGCTCAATGTGATTGAGCTTTGCCAATACCGGGTCTACAGTTGGTTTTGCCTGATGACTGCTGCCACTTTCTGCACCTGAAAGAGCATAAGAATAAGTGGGGGTCTTTGATTGACTCGTTAAGCTGTCAATGCTACCAGCCACAACCAGTAAAATCAAAACGCCAGCGCTGCCTGCCAGAATCAACTTGTTGCGGGGTGTTAGCTTTTTATAGAAATTTTTAGCCGCACTCATTCGGCTCTTTAATTGAATTGAATCTTTCAAAGCAATTATCTTGTTAAATGATTGCGATAATTTCTTCAAAGAATTTATGCGTTTATTTTCTTCGGTTGTTTTTTCGGATGAATTTATATTCTTTTCCGCCTGCACAACCTTTTCAGCAGCTTTTGCTTGTGGCTGTGTGGTGGGTCTCATATTTTTTTCTGATGTCACAAATTTATCGGTAGTCTTGGATTCAGTTACGATATTGTTAGTGGCGTTATTCATAGTGGCTCCTTAGGATTCGGTGGTAACGGTGAGAGTAGCGGGCTCTGGCGGGGCAACCAGTGGGTCATACAGATCGCCCAGCGATGGTTTAACACGAAAAGTAACCAGGCGATTGACCGGATCTTCAATCATCTGAAAATCACTGCCTGCCAGAGTCTGCAATCCATCTTGCAGTGTCATGGGTCCCAGATGACGTTGCGCCAGGGGAAGAGGGCGTTTCATCATCTGTTCGGCCCATGGATAGGCTTGAGCGTCATGCATCAGATGATAGCCCGTGGTGCTCAATACATAACTCATCGCATCACCAACGGTGATCACCGATAATGGAAAACGCACTTGGAAGGTTTGTTGCAATGGATCGCGCTGAGCTGTTGAAGCGTTGTTATTGACTGTTAAAAATTGTCCAATAACGGTTTCTTTAATAGCAGGTGCTGTATCAGCAAAACCTAATTGCATGGCATTTGCTGTGAGCATGGTGGCTACACTAAACCAGAAGATCGGTCTCATGCGGCATCTCCTGTGGTTGAATAGCTATCGTTTTCAGCTTGCATGGCCATCTGTAACTTAACTGCTTTGGGAATATAGTTATCGCGGCGAATGGGAACGTCTTTAGCAGCTTGAACGCCGATTCGATATACCGGTTCTCCCTCGAAGTTGTGTACACCTAAGATTTTTACTTCGATCTCATCTTCTTTTCCAATAAAGATGGACTCTCTCTCTTTACGATTCATGACTAACATGGTTAACTCCTCCTGTGGTTCTCTAAGTCTTTTGGCGACTTATTGAAGATAATTGTATCATAATGAATACTAATAGTCAATTATTTTTGCAAATATTTCTATGGTTCGTATATCTTATTGATTAAAAAGAGAATATTTTAGAAGATTAGTATCTAAAATGAAGATTTTTAGCAGAAATTTTAAAAAATTATTGAAAATAATCTTGATTTATTTTAAAAGTATTCTTAATCTGTGAGTATTTTTGTTATTTAGAATATTTATATTGACACAAGTTTGTCAATGCACTATTATAGTCAGGTCAAGATGACTTAAAGACATGAGCATCACTAATACAATATAAGAACGGAGGACATATGAAAAAATCTGCTACGAAATCTCTACCCTTCACTGACTTTAATCCCGATAACGTTGCTTTTGGTGAGCGTCTGAAAGTTGCCAGACGTTTTGCTGGTTTTAAAACGGGGAAAGCATTCGCCGCTAAATTAGGGTTAAATTATCTAACCTACAATAATTATGAGCGTGGCCGCAATGGCCTGAAGGATTCTGATCTTCTCAATAAGATGTGTAAGCTTGCTGGAGTTTCTAACTCGTGGTTGAAAACCGGAAGAGGGCAGCCAGTTGAGGGTGATCCGGCACAAAATGAAGCTTTTTGTGCAATGCTGAAGCCAACCACAGCGCCGGTAAGATCAGAAGTAAATGAAGAATTGCTGGTGGGGGTGTTTGAAGAAGTGTCGCAATTGCCACAAGCCAAGACTATGGCAGAAAATACCAAGTTGCGCCTCGCTATCAAAGCCTATCAGTACTTGATGGATATGGAAGGTGAAATGTCAGATGCTGATCGCAAGAAGTTAGTGAAAGGCGCTGCTAAATTAGCAGTAGATATTGCTGGTCAACCTACTGTAGATTGATTGATTATTTTGTAGGAGAGGATTTTTCTCTGCTATGATTACTTGGTTGAACCTGCATGAAGAGGAGTAGATACGAGGCATTCGTTTAACTTCCCCTGGCCTCATGCAGGTCAACACGTGAGTCGCTGTGAGCGACAATTTATAATTCTTTATGTGTCCTATGTTCAAATTCAATGCCAGCCATAAAGCCAAATTGGCAGGAGTCCGTAGCATCAAGATGTGTCATCAAAGCTTCATTTTCCATTAATGCCAGAGGCCAGTTCTTGAATATTTTGTCGCCATAGGCGATGGCCACTGAGATTCTTTTATTCTTTGTGTCATGGTTTATTTCAGTAATAACTGCTTTGTTCATCGTCATAAAAATTCTCTTGTGTGTTTTGTAAGTGCCAGGCAGTGCAGAGGGGTGGCTCGAAGAAACGGTGTGTGGTGGCGAACCGTCTCTGCACTGCTTGGAACTCATCATTTAAAATCTTTGCGCTGCTTACGTTGATTGATAACGTACTCAACACCTGCCAGAAAACCAATTCTCATGGCGTAAGGCTCGGGAAGGGATGCGATCAATTTTTTATTCGCCATTAATTTCAGCGGCGATCCGGTTTTTACGCGACCCTCTGCAAATGTCAGAGTGATGGTAAATGTTTCGCTTTTTAAGTCCTGATACTCTGTCATTGTTGTTTTGGCTGTTGGTGTAGTAACTTTGTTTTGCGACTTCATCATGGTTGTTCTCGTTTGTTGGAAAAGATGTTTGAGGTGACTGAGCTACAGCCACCTCAACACATCATGGCGCTCGTGCCATTTTTATTGGCACGTCCTTCTCCTCTACAAATTATTCAATCGTTTTTTCAATTTTTTTGAGCGCTTTGTTTTTCTTGGACTGCGCATCATTTTCAAAAATGTTGACATAAAACATGACGCGTTTGACATCTTCAGGGGAAAGGTTTTCTAACAGAACAGCATTATGAGCAATTTCCATTACGGGTAATTTGAAAATGAAACCAGCTTCGCTGCGAATTTCAAAAATGATTTTTAAATCGGAGTACAATGCTTGGTTCACTGCGATCAGTTGGTATTGGTAAGTATTCATGGTGATTCCCCTGTGTTTGTTTCTAGTTTAAATTATGCGTTGATTTGCATAACTTGCATTAAATATACATTTAAAATCTTAGGCTGTCAAATAAATTTTGATAGTCTTCTTAAGATAAAAGATAATTTATTGATAAGTAATATAATTAATTAGCGCTTTGAGCGATACTTAATGAAGTATTATTTATCTGAAGCGCAATTGTCAGATGCTAATTAAAAAAGCTATTGATTGTTTTACAACAACCTCTTAAGGTTGTTTTAAGCTTGATAGAATACTTAGAGAGCATTATTGTTCTTTTCATATAGAAAAATTAGAAAGCATAAAAAAATATAAAAAATTGTTGAAATTAGCGCAAGTACCGTATATAATATGCGTAATATCAGTTGATATAGGTTAAGAACTATGACGACAACGTATGGGACTTTGGATGCAATTTTAAGTCGCCTGATGTTTCAAAAGAAAATGCGGGCGATGGATTTAGCACGTGCGCTAGATATTCCGCAACCAACGATTCATCGTATAGCAACCGGCAAATCGACGACTCCTCATGCGAGCACGTTGGAGCCGGTTGCCAAATATTTTAATATCACGGTTGATCAGTTGACTGGAAAAGCACCCCTGCAGGACGCAAACTCCTGGGTTAATGCATTGCTTCCAGCGAACACCCAAATTGCTCGTCAGATTCCTCTATTACAATGGGATGAGTTAAAGGATGCTGATTTTTCAAAACCAGTTCAATCTAAGCATCATATTGTTAGTGCACCAGATTTTCCAGAGGCGGCATTCGCTGTCAAAATGAATGATTCCTCGATGTCTCCAACCTTTGTAGACACGGATATTCTGATTTTGAATCCCCATAAGAAAATCAAAGATCGTGGATATTATTTAGCGAAGCTTGGCAAAAGCCAGCAATGCGTATTTCGCCAATTGTTGATTGATGTCGATCAGCAATACTTGAAGCCATTGCACCCGGACTTAAATGCGTTTAGCATGCGATTGTTGACCGATCAAGATCAGATTTTGGCTGGCTTAATCGAAGTTCGAAAAGATTATGGTAGAAATGACTAAAGGAGTGGGCTCTATGAAAAAACTGGTAGCGAAAACTAAAGGTGCTTTATCGCACGTTAAAAATATGGTTTCCAGTGGCCCGATCTATCGTGTTGCTAATATTGAAAAAGATACTCAAGATGAATACATTGCTACCATTCAGATGGTTGGTAAGACTATTACCTTCACTGTTAAGCCAGAGGAAATTTTAGCAGATGATAGCATGACAGATAAGTTTTCACCTCGGGACATACGGACTTTAACTTATCTTGGGTATCTTGGGATAAATAGTCCAAAATATCAAATTTTGGCTAAACGTTTGGCTGAAGATACAGATAGGATGCTCTTTGCAATTAAGAAGAAAGGAAGTTCGACTATTGAGGTTAAAACTGCTGCTGAGATATCAGTCAATAAAGAGATGCTCAAAAACTTAAATCAGGAAGATGCTCATATGGTGGGGCATACGACTGCTACTGAGAATATGGTCGAAGAGAAAGAGATAAAGAGAAAGTTACTGTCGGAATCTGCTAAAAAGTAGCTGGACTCCGCCGACTAAGCTGTTTTAGCGGCTTCCTTTTTTTTGCGGAAGATGGCAGCAGCAAGTAGGAAAAAAATACCGATTAGAAAATAAGGTTCAGTTAATCCAAACTTTAGTAACAGTCCGCCAATGATTGGTCCTATTCCCCAGGTAAAAGCAAATATTGATCCAGTTACTCCCATGATTTGCCCCTGTTTTTGACTATCGACTTGCATTGAAAGTAGAGTGACTATTCCAACATAAGTGAATGGTACCGCGATAGTTAATAAAATAATAAACCATGGTTCTATAGAGTTATGTATAGTTGAGAACGCTATGTTGCAGATGAAAAGAGTCACTAAGCCAATAAAAACAATTTTTGGAAGAGGGTAGCGTTTGGTTATGTGAGGCATAACTACTGTTATCATAATGGCAAATATGACGGCAATGTAGGTTATAAAAAATCCAATATCGGAACCTTGCCAACCTAAGCGCTCAGAAAGCAATACTGGCATAGCTGAGAAAAACATTCCCCATCCGAAGAGAAAGCATAGCAAAACTGAACAGTATGTTAACGTCTCTTTTGTAGTGAAAGCTAGGTAGAGATTAACAAAGCTGGTCATTGGATTAATTTTTAACTTTTTATTACCTTGGAATGTTTCTTTAAAGCAGAAAATTAACAATAGAGCTCCAATAAGAGCCATTCCGCAACTGATTAAAAATGGTAATTGATAGCTAATATGGCTACCAAAAATGGAGGGATCCATGAAAAAACCACCAATAACTGGACCAATAGCAAACCCAGAGACATTCGCTAAAATCACTAATCCTAATCGAGATGCCTTTTGTGAGTCATCGCTAAGATCCATCATGGCTGCTTGTGCTATGGGTAAGCTACCTGCCGTTGCTCCGGCAATGCTTCGACCAATAAGAATGCCAGTAAGATCATGTGAGTAGATAGCTAAGCCACTCACAAGATAACCCAGAAAGTTGCCTAGCATAGATACAATTAAGATTTTCTTGCGGCCATATTTATCTGATAAGCTTCCAAGAATTGGTGACATGAGAAACATAAAAAGACAATATATTGCTAAAGACAGTTCATATAAAAAGTTTCGCATTGCTAAACTAGTGTCAGGGCTCAAAGCCCCTGTGGTATTATTCAGAATAACGGGCGCTAACACGGGGAAAGCTATACCCCAACCCAACGCATCAATCATGATTGTTGCAAACAAAGCCAGTACAGTATATCTCTGCTTAGACATATGATAACCCTAAATTTAAATTAAGTAAGATTTTGACTTCGTCAGTATATCAGAGAAGCCAAAAAAATCGAAATTCCCTCGAGAAGGTTTTGTGAAAAAATATCAAAATTAAAATTTCTTACAATGTTAAAGTTGAGGTATCGCTGAGACGCTCTTTTAATCTGTCTAGTTGAACAATACTTCTGGAGTCTAGCCAGACTTCTATTTTCTGTGCTGTAGGTGACTCATTCAAGGGTAGCAATAAAGATGCAATATCTACTCTCTTTATTTTTGCTAATGCTCCTTTATCTTTCATCAGGTCGTTAAATTCACCTTCCGGTAACGAAGCAATTGCGCATAAGGTTGTTCTTTTATGGCCTGGTAAGCGATCTGAGGCAACGAGTTCATCGCATAAAGTCTGCCATCTCGGTGGTTTGGTTGTGAGAGCTTTGAATGGCTGAGTTTCTGCGATTTCAGGCGCTAAATCATGTATGGCTACGGAAGGGTTACAAAAAAAAACATTCAAGTATGTGCGTACAATACTTTCCGCTTCTTCTGGTGAATCTTTATAGACAGGAGCCCCAGCCCCGGAAAATAAATGTAAGGTAACTAGTTCAGGGGGTATACGTGCGGCCATTTCTATTGCACGAGCGGGTAAATGAAGTGGGCTTTCTGCTCCGACCATTAGCAATGTAGGACATTTAATTTTTTCAAGGTCAGCTAGGTAATTAAATGCCTGGATATGGTTTTTATAAAAATGTGATAAAACGGGGGTGTTTTGGATGCAGCGACGTATTTCTTGAGGAGAGTATGCATTTTTCGCATAGTATGGAACACATTTTTCTTGGTATTGGCGTGCACTTTCAGCTGTCGGGCTAGTGAATTGTGTTCTGGCAATTTCAGCAATTTCTGTACCACCAAGTCTTTCCAGTTGAGCGCACACATCATCTAAAATAAATCGAGCTTCAGTATTGCAAAATATTAAACCTCCCAAGTTCTCTGGATGACGGGCTAGGTACTCACACATAACATGGCCGCCCATTGAAACGCCAGCTAAAATTGGCTTTTCAATTCCCAATGCTTGACAAAACTGATACACATCTTCAGCCCAATAGGTTAAGTTCCACTCCTCGGGAGATCGATGGTCGCTTCTGCCACACCCGCGTTGATCTAAAAAAATAACTTGTGCAAGATCGGCAAATTGAGACCAAAATTCAACATACAGAGTGTGGTCAACCATTCCATGGCCACCATGTAAAACGATGAGCGTTGGTTTCTCTTTAACAGCGCTCGCTCCAACATTCAGCGTTGAACCATAGGTGTCAAAAAACAAGCGGCAGCCATTGATAGTAATAAACATAGTGGGCAATTCTCCGAATGTTGCTTCTAAAGATATCTACTCTTATGCTATCATACACAAGTTGTAGCATCACTAACTATTTTAGGACACCCTGATTATGAAAATGACGCGATTATATAGTGGTTCTGATGGGCAATCACATTTTGAAGATATCAATATTGAACTGCCTCCTGCAGATGTGGCTAGATTTAGTAAACCATTCGCTACCGACAATATTCGGTTCGGTATAATCGAGGGTATTGATGAGATCCCTTGGCATACCATGGACTCTCGAGAGTATATCATCATACTTCAAGGTGCAATGGAATTAGAGGTTGGTGATGGAACCAAACGCATTTTTAAAGCAGGTGATATCCTGTTAGCTGAGGATCAAACTGGCAAGGGGCATATCACACGTTCTATTAATGGTCAGAAATGGCATTTTTTGATTGCACCTGCGAAAGATTAGTCTAGGCTCCAACATTTAAAAATATGGGGTTAATAAGCTATGGCTTCAGACAGTAACTTAGCTGTTGTTTTAGATAGAATTGCTGCGATTAAGCCAGCACTTCAGAAGCAAGCTAAAATTTCTGATCGGGACAATTGTTTTCCAACTGAAAGTCTCGAACTTATTAAAAAAGAAGGATTGTTAAATTTAATTATTCCTACTTCTTTTGGAGGTTTTGGTCTTAGTTTTCTCGAGTATCAGCATAGTATTGCACAGTTAAGCCAAGCCTGTGCTGCTACTGCAGCATCTTTAAATATGCACTGCATTGTACTGGGGGCATTGGCTGATGTTTTCTCGCCACGATTAAATGATGATCAGAAAAAATTTGTTTGGCCATATGCGGAAAAAATATTTAATAAGGTCACGCAGGAGAACAAAGTATTTGCTTCTGCCACCAGTGAGCCCGCTACTGGCGCTAGATATTCAAAAACAAAGACTACTTATCACTCTGTTGCAGGTGGTTATGTAATTAATGGTACAAAATCTTTTGTTACTATGGCTGGATACGCAGACTTTTACTCAGTTATTGCTAGAAAAAAAGATGCTGAGGAAGGAATGGATTCTTATTCACTAACATTTTTTATTGTACCGAGCGATGCGCCTGGAGTTAGAGTGGTGGAAGATTGGGATACCTTGGGAATGAGAGGTACGCAAAGCCACCAAGTGGTTTTCAACGATGTTTTTATTCCAGAGGAAAGTGCTTTTCTTGGTATTACTGGCTTCGCATTAATGAAAATTATACAAGCTCCGCATTGGGTAACCGGGGGGTACTTAGGTGTATATCTTGGTATCATGGAAGCCTCTTTAAATTTTGCGATTAATTACATAAAAGAGCGTACTGATAAAGATAATAAAACAGGCTTAGGCTATGATGCCATGATTCAGGCCAATATCGCAAAATTGTATCAACTTTATCAACATGCTTATAATGCTGTTTTTGATGCCGCCAATCGAGTCATTAAAGATCCACATAAAAAAGAAACGCATCAAGCGTTGTATTTGGCAAAATATGTGGTGGGTGAAAACGCGGTTCAGCTGGCGGTATTAGCAATGAAAACTTGTGGTGGTGCTGCTATCCATAAGAAACATGATCTTGAGCGCTACTTCCGAGATAGCATGTGCGCTCCTCTAATGCCCGTTGTTAGCAACGCGTGCGAAGCCTTTATTGGGAAAAGTTTGATTGGATTGCCGACCGATACTATATGGTAGGTTATTTGTTTACGTTTAATCTGAATGGGTTAAAGACTGTCGAGTAATCGTAGACGTCTAGTCCCTCTTTCTTCTTCAAATAGCGAACGACTAAAACACCTATTCCTCCGCCAAATATAGAGTAGGCAACACGCATAAACAGATCTGATAAGTATAGATGAGCTCTGACGCTGTAAGGCATTCCTTCAAACAACAGGGCATATACAATGGTCAGTGTTACGAGATCGCCGCATAGACAGGAGAAAATGCTTCGTATCCAGAAGTAGCGGCCTTTAACCAAAACTTTTAATTTAGTAATGACGTACAAGTTCAAGAATCTTCCTGCAAAGATTGCAAAAACAAGTGTTGGCGTTCCTTCAAGTAAAGAGCCAAAGACAGAATTGAATGCACCTTGTTCGTGCCAATAACCTGGAGAGGGAGCATGGATTATACTGATGACAATCGCTGAGAATATTATTTCACTAATTAGGATATACCATAAAAGTGCTCTCGATATTTTATAACCGTAAACTTCGGCGATAACGTCTTCAAGTAATAGAATTAAAGGCATCACTAAGATACCCCCTGGTCCAGTTATGAAACCAATCTGGACGATTTTAAATAACACGGCATTCCCAGCTAGACTAATTGTAACATAGAGCATCAATAGAAACGTCAAATATTGAGGTTTGACTTTCATCGTTTGGTTTTGAAAATTCGGCACCGCATTGTTCATGGGATACTCTCCTAATATAATTAAGGGGTCAACTATAATTCATTTAAGGTTAGGTTTCAATCGGAGGTTTTTGAGCCAGTATAGCCGTTAGTGGGAGTGGACAGGTATATTTTTCATGTTTTGGAATGAAACGAATTTTTTTATAACCGGATGTTGTCAGAGCTTCTTTCCAATTTCTTTTATTAATTAGGGGGGTAATTTGTCTGTAATGATCTGCAAAATACCACCATCCTTCTGCTAATCCCCATAGCATATGAGCCCATGTTGGTAACTCTGTGTACTCTATTATTATTAAAGTACCACCGGGTTTAAGTAAATTATATAAATTGCTCAATGTGATATCTAAGTTTGGTGTAGCATGTATTACATTGAATGCCAAAATAAAATCCATTTGAGTGGGGGAGAAACTTTGTTCTTCAGGAGTTTTTGTAATATCGAACTGTGCGAATTTTATGAAATCAATTTGCTCTTTCGTTCCGGTTTCTCTGGCTTTCAATATAAAGAAACGACTAATATCAGTAAAAAGATACGCGATATTTTTTGAGGTGAGGTTTTTGATAATTGGCCATGTTAGTCTTCCCATACCTCCACCAACCTCCATCATATTAATGAAGCCATCTTTTGATCGAAGCGATAAGAGTTTTGTTAGAAATCTTTCAAACCAATGTAGGTTAGATAATTGCTCCATTTCTGAAACAATAGGATCAAGAAAGTGAATATCACCTCCAGGATAAAGGGCAGCAATGGAGGGTATTTTTCCGGTTAACGCTTTATCATATTCGTTAATGCAATGGGAAAGTTTAGTGATAAATGCTTTTTTTTCAGGGTAACGTAAAGTAATTTGATTAACTAACGTAGCTGAGGAGAGGGGCTGGGCATTGATTAGGAATTCTACCTTTTCGAAAGTTATTTTAGCTACGCCCATCTCTTTAAAAACATTAAGTATGTAGTTTAGAAATGGAAAGAATTTTTTTTGTAGTTTCAGTAATTCTTGTAGTTCTACTACACTATAACAATATCCTTGAGTGACCTTGATTCCAGATTGTATGAAATAATCTATCAAATAAGATAGACTTAACGCCTTTAGAAGTGCCTCAAATTGATGTTCAGTGGTATCATTTGAAGTATTAAGAGATGGCTTCATAAGTGATTACTTCGATTTGTTTGAATTATAGATTTCAAGAAGAGCTTTTTTTAACACTTGGTTGTAAGCGTTTGCAACAACCCTCACGTTTTGTTTGGATAGAAGGGTCAAGTGATCGCCTTCGGCCATGAAGAGCTCAATACCTTTTGGTACAAAACAACCCCAGTTATTGTATGTGTCAGTGACATTAAATTCTTCACTTAGTTCTTTTGCTTTAATAAGTGTTACCCCCATCTGAATAGGTTTTGGGTGGTAATCCATGAAGAGTTTAAATCGAGTTCTTAGTAAATTCAGAAGCAGATTTCGCTTTCCTTCTTCAAAATCTTCGAAGTCTTTTGCATGTAGGTTGTAAAAGAAATCATCGGTATCTAAAAGTGGATTATATTTATACCAACCATCAATTAATGTTATGTTTTTAACTGACTCTCCTTTAAGCTCAAGTTGTCTGACCATTTCAAATCCAACCGACGCACCTAATGACCAGCCTGCAAATAAGTAGGGGCCTGTCTTTTGTATTCTTTTTATCAACGAAATATAGTGGGTCGCCATGTCTTCTACTGAATTAAAAGGTCTGTAACTACGTTCAAAAATAGAGTTTTCTATTCCCCATATTGCACCTGGATATTCTATTTCACTTACTAGATTTTCATAATGAAACAAGCTTCCATTTCCGGGATGTATAATAAAAATAGAGGGGAGGCTTGGGTTACTTGCCTCTTTTAGTTTCTTCAGCATCTCGCCTTTATTGCCATGGTTAGCCTGCGTAATTCCTTGAATAATAGAGCCTATATTTTTTGTGTTAGAGATATCGTTAAATGACATCTTTAGACCCAATTCGCTTTCTATTCGAGAGGCAACATTGATTGCTATTAGTGAATCTCCACCGAGGTCGAAAAAATTGTCAGAAAGCTTTATTTGATCATATCCAAGAGCTTCAGCCATAATTTGCAAAAAGTTTTGTTGTAAATGTTCAGGTGATAATTTTTGCTTTGTTATCACCACACGTTGGGGAATAACAGAAACTTTTTCGCTTGAGCTATCAGAATTCGGTTTTCGTAAAGACTCATGCCAATAACTCTTGTGAATAAAGGGATATTTCGGTACTGGGATTCTATTTCGCTTATGCTTGTGTAGTTTTTTCCAATCCACTACTTCTCCAGATATCCATTTTTCTGCTGCGGTATGCAGGCGGACAAAATTTTCATCTTGAGGGGCAGGGTTGCAAACAATTTTGAGGGATTGTTTATCTAATTGAGTAATTGCATCAAAAATATCTTCGCAAATCCATGCCTGACGGTATGCGAATTCTTCTCTCCCCACCTGTAGTGTGTAAGCAAAATCATCTAAATAGCTTGGACTGTTAAGAGAGGTTTTTTGTTGTAAAAACGCTTTTAATAACATTCTGTAGTTGTTTAGAGCTTCTGGTGATTTAGCGGATAATACAATGAGTTTGAATGGTTCGCTGGGTGCGTGTGTGGTTAAACCTGTGTAGCTCTGTAAAATAACATGGGCATTAGTTCCTCCTATGCCAAAAGAACTTACGGCAGCAGAAACAATATTTCCTTTTAACCTTCTCTCCTGAGTATTAATTAAGAATGGGCTACTTTCTAAATCAAGCATGACATTGGGTTTTTTATAGTTTATATGTGGCGGAACCAGTTTTTCTTTTAAAACACCTATAGTTTTTATAAGGCCAGCAACACCTGCTGCAGATTGCGTGTGACCAATATTGTTTTTTACGGAGCCAATGGCACAAAAAGCTTCTCGATCGGTTCTTTCTCTAAAAACTTCAGTCAATGCCTGTATTTCTATGGGATCACCAATTGTGGTTCCTGTGCCATGAGTTTCAATATAGGAAATTTCTTTCGGATTTATTTTTGCTGAAGATAAAGCCTTGCGAATACAGTCTACTTGACCTTGTACACTTGGTGCAGAGAAGCTGACTTTATTATTGCTGTCATTATTAAGGGCATAGCCGGTAATAACAGCATGAATGGTGTCGCCATCTTCTATAGCCTCGATTAATTTTTTTAATACCACAATACCTACGCCTGATGCTGGAACTGTTCCAGAGCTACTTTGATCAAAGGCTTTGCATACACCATCCTTTGAAAAGATAGAGCCAAGTTCACATAAATACCCAGTATCACGCGGTAGGATAAGCGAAACTCCCCCAGCGAGAGCTATATTTGCTTCCCCAGCAAGTAAACTTTGACAAGCTTTAATAATAGAGACGAGTGAAGTAGAGCAGGCATTATTAATATTTACAGCAGGACCATTTAATCCAAGCTTATAGGCAACCTTGGTGGTTAGGTAATCTTTTTCATTTGCTAAGCGTAACATGAGACTAGATGCTTGGAAGCCATTAAACTTCTGAGAAGCGAGTAGGCCATATAGATAGTCACTGTCTCCAGTGCCAGCATAAACGGCGATGCTACCATTGTATTTGCTTGGAGCATAGCCCGCATTTTCTAATGCAAGATGTGCGGTTTCAAGAAAAATTCTGTGTTGTGGATCCGTAAGCTCGGCTTCTTTGGGAGTTAAATTGAAAAACTCACTATCGAATAGATCGATATTTTGAATAGTTCCAGAGGCTCCAACAAAGCTATCTTGCGCTAATAAAGACTCCGGGACACCGAGCTCAAGTAGTTCTTGTTTGGAATATCGGCTGATGGAGTCTATACCATTTTTTAAATTTTCCCAGAATGACTCGATATTCTCGGCGCCAGGAAACTTTCCTGCCATTCCGATAATGGCTATTGCATGTGGAGTATAATTAAGAACAGGAGGTTTTTCTGGAGAGTTACTGATTGGTTGGATTGGTGGTTTAGTAATTAATTTTTTGTCGATAAACTCGGCCAATTTTCGGATGCTTGCATAGTTAAATAAATCCGCTATTTTTAGATCACAAGAAAATCTGCTAAGCAACTTGCTATGCAATTGCATTGCAAATAAGGAGTTTCCTCCCATATCAAAAAAGTTAGTATCAATGTTTTCAATTTCAATATTTAAAATTTCTTTCCACAGTTGAGTAATCTCTATTTCTAATGAGCTATTTGGTTTCTTGGCTGCGGTATTTTCTGGAGTGTATTGTATTTTAGGAAGTTGGTTTTTATCAATTTTGCCGTTTATCATCAAGGGAAACTGTTTCAAAAAAACAATTTGCGCCCACATATAATGTGGTACTTTAGACTCTAGAATAGATTGTAACTCTGCTTTCAGTAGAGGTGACGGGGTAGTGTCTTTTGAAATCACGAAGGCAATAAGTTGAGCGTTGTGTTCATTAGAGCTATCGCGTTGTACATGAGTAACTACCTCACTTACCTGTGGATGGCTAATGAGAATTAATTCTATTTCTTCAAGTTCAACCCTATATCCCCGTATTTTTATTTGATTATCAATTCTTCCGAGATATTCAATATCTCCGTTAGGCAAGTATTTTCCAATGTCACCGGTTCGATACATCAATTTGTTGTCGTGTGAAAAGGGGTCGGGTATGAATCTTTGTTCTGTTAATTTGGGTGAATTTAAATATCCTTGCCCAACACCATGCCCAGAGACAAAAATTTCTCCTATTACATGAGGAGGTAATAAATTTTGATTTTGATCCATAATGTAAAGTGTTACGCCAGGAATTCCTGTGCCAATGATTGAGCGCCCACTTTTTATCATTGCTGGGGTAACTGGCATGTAAGTTGAATATACGGTAGTTTCAGTGATGCCATACATGTTGATAACTTGACATTTTTTATAGTCGTATATGGTAAACCAATCTTCCAGAATTTTTGGTTTTAGTGCTTCACCGGCTAAAATGACATAGCGTAATTGCAATTTTTGTTGCGCTACTGTTTTTGCATAGATTAGGAGTTGCTCAAAGGCCGATGGGGTTTCATTTAAAACCGTAATTTGCTCTTTTGTTAAAAGTTCGTAAAACTGTTGAATTGAATGGATGTTATCTTTAGTTGGAATGACCAAGCTTGCACCGAAGCAAAGTGCACTGAAAATTTCCCATAGTGCAACATCAAAAGCATAAGAATGAAACAGTAAAACTTTGTCATGAGGGTGAAAATCAAATAGGGTTTTGCCAGATTCCAATAAATTCACTATGTTATATTGAGAGATTAAGCTTCCTTTTGGAGTTCCTGTGCTGCCGGATGTGTAGAAAATATAGGCTGTTTCGTTGGGGGTTAAAGTAGAATCTTTTTGTGGTATGGCAGAGCAAAGCCCAATTTCTTGCCATTCTTTTTCTAGATTGATCGATGGGATATCAAAATCTTTAAATACAGAAGCGTGTTGTGTATGTGTTAGTATGGTTGCAACTTTGGCATCTTGAGTAATCCATTTTAGTCTAGCTACAGGGTATTCTGGATCAAGTGGTATGAAGACAAATCCTGCCTTGAAGCAGGCCATGATTCCAATAATTAACTCTAAGCAACGTCCGGTACCAATTGCGATTCTAGTGCCTTTATCAAATCCTTTGGCATATAGGAAGTTGACTAGTTGGGTTGCTCGTTGATTTAGCTCGTCATAGCTAATTTTAAAATTTTCATATTGTACGGCCAATTGTGAAGGGTATAACAAGACTTGTTTTTCAAAAAGGCTTTTAATGAAAGTGTTATTGGTTGGTACATAGGTATAGTGATTTGTTTGAGTGATAAATGCCAATTGCTTGCTTGGATTCGTTAATGAGAAATGAGCTAATTTGCTCTCGGGGTTTAAAATAAAGGCATTCAAAATCTCTTTGAAGCTATCAATTAAATATTCGATAGTTTCTTGGGAAAAGAGAGCGGTGTTATAGTAGACTCCACCTTGAATTGAATTTTTTCTGTCTTCTATTTCAAATGTGAAATCAAACCTTGCTGCATCATATCCTTCACGGTATGACTGAATCTCTGTTTGAGGTAATGAGAGTTTTTTAACTCCAATATTTTGATAGGCAAATAGTATTTGAAAAATAGGGTTGCGAGACAAATCTCTTTTAATATTTAATTGTTCAACAACCTTTCCAAAGGGGATATCTTGATGTTCATAGATTTGAAATAATAATTCTTTCACGTGTTCTAAAAGCTCAGAAAATGTTACAGAGTCTTTTGAGTTAATGCGTAGGGCAAAAATATTGGTGAAATAACCAATTACCTTTTCCATTTTTGCGTTTAACCTACCAGCAATCGGTACTCCAAAAGCAAAATCAACCTGATTGGAGTATCGAGCAAGCAGTACATAAAACACCGAAAGGCATATCATAAATGGGCTGGTTTTATGTTTCTTTGCGAAGTTATAAAGGTCTCCTACAGTAGATTGTTCTAGAGTGAATTTAGCAAACTTACCTTCATAGGTTTGTTGTAGTGGTCTTGTGTAATCCGTTGGAAATTGTAATAAAGGAACGTTTTCCAGTTGTTGTTTCCAAAATAATAGATGCTTGCTAGAGACTTCAGGGTTGGTGAGTAATTTTTTTTGCCAATTCACATAGTCAGAGTAGGATTCCGTGATTGGCTCTAGTTTACTTGGTTTCGCATAGCAATAGTGTTCGTAAAGATCCTCTAGCTCAGTGAAAAAAATATCATATGAAAATCCATCAAATATGCTGTGATGCATGGTAAGGAGCAATAAATGATAGTCTTTCTTAAATTGTAAAATTCTTACTTTGAACAACAACTCATTGTCACTCAGTAAAAACTTAGTTTTTGCGTCGTATGCAACTTGAGTGTCAATTTCTTTTTCTGACCACTGGTTTGCTTTTACAACTGAGAAAGGTAAATTGTATTGCTCCAAGATCAGTCTGTATATGGTGCCGTCCTTATTCCGAAAAACTGTTCTTAAACTGTCGTGTCTTTTTACCAATGTTTCAATGGCTTCTCTGAAGGCCATGATATTGAAAGAGCCATATATTTTTAATGCTAGGGGCATGTTGTAATACCAGGAAGTAGAAGCAAGGCTATCTAAGAGCCATAACCATTGTTGATTATATGAGGCTGGTATTAATCTCTTATCTTCTGAAATTTCCTCAAGGGTAGCGTCTGAGTAGAGCTCGAGTTTTTCGACTAACTTAATCAGCCCAGATGGTGTGCTAAGGAAGGAAACCAGTCTATTATTAAGCGTAACTTCAGGCGTAGGTGGTAAGAGTTCTACAGCACCCTTGTTTTGATATTGCACAGTGGTGTGGTGTATGTTATCAACTTCATAGCAAACAAAAAGAAGAGAAAGGGGGTATGGCTTGATGGGTGTGATGTCTGTGCCCCACACTAGTTCAGCCTTTCCTCCATCGGAAAAGTCTACAAAACAGGAGAAAGTTCCATTTAAATTTCCAGAAGTTATGTTGCTTATTGCGGTAATTACACAACCTTCCATTCGCAAGTATTGTAGCGCTTCTTCAATATCAGTACAGGCATAACCTAAATGATCTAGCTTCACAGAACACCTCTTGTTACAACCCCGTGTTATTCTATTTTTCTTAAAACGTACTTCTAAACAAGCTCTTGTATATTGGAAAGTAAGATATACTTTGCTTAAAGTTGGTTGATTGTACATTAACTCAGTATTTTCAACAAGATTCTCTCCCTTAGCCTTTCCCTCCACGCTTGGCTTTTTGAGGTAAATTTTATTTGTGATAGCTTTGTTTTGTGGTATACCTAAGCACACCAACCATCGGTAATTAAAATGGAAGCTAGGGAATAATGCTCAGTACTCGCGAACGCAAGACCCTCTACAGCAAATGTAAAAACTCAATGAAGGTACTTGAAAGAGACTTATCTATTGTGTCTTTTACTCAAGCACATCGTTATAAGGAATGCTCGCTAATTTTTCTGGCAAGCGAGTAAAGATGTCATCATCAAATGTCACTACATCAAAGATTATCTCAGGCTCACGATGGCTAATTATGTGCAGAAAAAATTTGGTGTGTTGTCGATGATGGATGTGCCATGTTAATCACATTATCCAGCCTCGCGGATCCAGTGCTTTTATCCATGCGACAGGCACAGGTTCGTACACTAACCGGGGCATTGGACATATACTGGCTTCGCAAAGCAACTCAGGCAACCCATTATTTGATTTCAGTTAAAGAAAGTCCGATAGGATATTGCATCATCGAGGATAGTACTCTGATGGAATTTTTTGTTATGGATGGCAAACATGCTCAATCGGCTTTAGAGATCTTATTGGCGCAACAACGGATCAGCAAAGCGATCATCAGTACTCGCAACCCTCGTGTTCTTTCACTTTGTCTGGATCACAGCAGTTATGTAAAGCCGATCGCGTATCTATTTTACGATGAAGTCAGAACTCATTTACCCTTACTGGAAGGGTATTCTTTTCGATTGGCAACAATGGCTGATTATAATAGTGTGGTCCTGTATGACTCGAGGTCAGAAACATTGGCTGAGCGTATAGCGTCTAAGTCAAAATTCGTTTTGCTGAAGGATAACGCAGTCATTGGAGTTGGTGGCATATCGTATAATCAATATCAGCCGCAGTATGCTGACATTGGTGCGGAATTAGATGCGTCATTTCGTAATAAAGGGCTAGGCTCAGCGGTTATATCGCGGCTAAAAGCGGAGTGTTATCAGCGCAATATAATACCCACCTGTGGCTGCGATATTGATAATGCGGCATCAAAAAGAATGCTGGAAAAGGCGGGATTTTATCCAACGGATCGGGTGTTGGAAATAGGATTCGGGAGCCAAAAATGAATATTGTAATTCAACCTCTCAGCAAAAAAGAGATTGATCTTTTGTATCAATGGTTGTGTAAACCCCTGATTGCTGAACGATGGGGTGGTGCGCCTGCCAGTATGGAGGCACACCAGGAAAAATATGAGCGCTATCTCACCTCAGATTACGTATTTCCGTATATGGTTTATCTGAACCATGAGCCCATTGGGTTTGTGCAGATTTACTATGCGAGTAGGGTAGGCAAAGGTTGGTGGCCAGATGCTGACACCAAAACAATTGGGTTGGATATGCTGATAGGTGAAGAGCACTTGCACAATAAGGGTTACGGCACTCTGATTTTGAAGCAATTTATTGAGCAATATTGCCGAAATAAACTCGGAGTTAATAAGATCATCATGGACGTTGCGCCTGATAATCTCCAGGCGCAGCGTTGTTATGAAAAAGTGGGCTTTCAAAACGAGGGAGACATTACCACGCCCAATGGCAAGGCGCTGTTATTTGAATACCATTTGAGTTAGTGGCTATGTATTTTCTACAAACGCCTTTATTAATGGTGCGACCCGAGGTCCATACCAGTAGGCTTGTGCATGGTCTAAACCAAGTAAAATTTTGAGTTTAGCGTTTCGAATAAGTGCTGCTGAGGCTTTCATATCCTTAAGTTCATCAGCCTTTTCCCCACAAATTAACAATACGGGCTTATCAATGTCAGCTAGGCGGTCTGTAATGCTTGGCCATGGGTTTCGATTTGCGGCATCATACGCTTTGGGGTCATTGCGTAAGAAAGTTTCTTTCACTTCGATTGGGAAAGGTTCGGTCATGAAATTTTCCATTTGCTCTACGACATAGGGCATGCCACCTGACTGAGTCCATTTACTGAATTCAACCACAATATCTAAAGTGGAAGAGCCCATTCCATTAATGATAAATGCCTTAAAATGGCTTGCGTACTCTGGAGTGGTTGCCAGCTCATAGCCAACACGTCCCCCCATGGAGCCACCAAAAAAGAAAACGGGGGTGGAGATTTTTAACTGTTGCAGTACCGCAATGGTATCCGCTGCTAATAGTGGCATGGCATAATCATTTGGGTCATAACTTTTTTCACTTCTGCCATAGCCTAGATAATCAATCAAGATCAACCGACAGTGTTTTTGTAATAACTCAACGTAGCCAAGGCTTTTCCAGTTTTGTGATTCATTGCCATCACCATGTTGCATCACCAGAACCGGCAGACCAGAATCTCCAATGTCTTCATAATAAATTTTTACGGGCTTATTTTTGCGACGGCTTACTGCATAGGGCATAGTGATCTCCTTAAAAATTCTGTTATTAAATAATCCGCGTTACTTCTTTGGCCACTGCCTTGCCTAACTTGTGATTTTCACTCGCCTCCAAGTGACAGCCATCCTCTGGGCTAACGGTGACCAGTGGCGCCACATCGAGGAAATCTACGTGCAAATATTCCGCTAAGGTGCGGTAATGTTGAGCCAACTCGCGACTTGCAGCAATCGATTTGGCTGGAAAAAGAGTATCCAGATACCCTTTGGGATTATTAAGGGGTGGTGGTGACATTAATAAAATTTTTGGTGTGCCGCCACCAGGGCCTGCCATACTTGATCTGACTTGGCGAATCAATAAACTGCAACCAGCAGAGGCCTGTCTGGCACAGCCATGGTTGTATATTTTGACATCATTGACGCCGAGCATAATGATCACGAGATCGATGGGGGCATGAGTGAGCAATTCAATCGGCAATGCCAGGCTGCCATTACGGTTTGGTTGTACGGGGTCATCAAATGCAGTGGTGCGACCATTAACACCCGCTTCGATGATGTCATATTCATTGCCCAGTGTTTCTTTTAATACACCTGTCCAGCGATCTTGGAAAGGATGCCGTTCAGCCGTTTTTGGGTGGTAACCCCAGGTGATTGAATCACCGAAGCAGAGGATGGTTTTCATGGTTAAGCTCCTTTTAATACACTGAGCAGGTTCGTGACCAGCTCTGCTGAATAAATACCTGCAATATGCTGATTAAATGCCGGAAAATCAATATGCGCATCATGATTGGCATTATCTGACATGGTTCTGAGCACCACAGCAGGAATGCCAAAACGTTCAGCAACATGCAGAATCGCGGCACTTTCCATATCCACGGCTTGGGTGGTAGGGTCAAAAGCCCGGATCGCTGTCACTTGTTCCGGACAAGAAATAAATTGATCTCCCGTGGCAATAGTGCCAATCACGTATTTAGGGTGCAGTTTAAATTGCTCAATATGGCGACGTTCAATAATCTGGTCGAATTGGCTGATAAAGGTTTGTGCCGCTTTCTCTGCACAGGCGATAAGGGTTTGATCTGCTTTGGCCTCCACGGTATTTGCGGAGGGTATATGGCATTGAGGAAAGAATGGTTCACCACTAAAGTCATGTTGGAAGGCGATATTGGAGATAACGATATCACCCACCGTTAATGCCGGATCAATAGCGCCACCCAAGCCACTGAAAATGATAGCCTTAACATTACAGGACAGTATTAACGTCGTTACCGTAGCGCTGGCGTCGACTTTTCCCCAGCCGTTTTCTAGCAGAGCCACGACCACTTTGACGCCATTTAGAGTGCCTTTGGTAAATGTTGCTTTACCAATGGTGATTTCCTCAGGATGAATCACCCTGGCTTTGATGGCATTAATTTCTTCTGCAACTGCAGCCAAAATGCCGATGGGTTCAAGTTTCATGAATTATCCTTTATTAAAGCTAAAAAATTGCTAACGCGTTTTTCAAAAGCATTGGGTTGATCTTGGTAAACTGGTGCTCCAGCGTCTTGAATAGGATCAAAATGTACAAAAGCCTTTGGAATACAATTTACCGCTTCTATCGCTGAAGCAAGCGGGTGATTGGGGTCATCTGTGCCTGACAAGTATAAAGTAGGGCATTGAATCTTTTTGAGATTTTCCCGGAAATCAATTTCACTCCATTCTTTCGAATTTTTGAGCCATAAAAAAGTATTCGTTTTAACTGGAGCCATTAATGAAAATGGTTTTTTAGAAAAGTAGGGAACACAGGTTTCAAAGAATGCATTTGATTTTTCCAAATTGGTGGGATTTGCATCAAAAATTGCAGCAGCCTCTGCTGCTTTAGCTGTTCCCACGCGTAAAAAAACTTTTTTACGCTCAACAGGGGATTTTCTGGCTTCGGTGTTGCACAAAATAATTCCTCTGGGATAGTCGGCATATTTGTCCAAGTAATGCATAATAATAAACCCACCGGAAGATATGCCTGCCAAGATGGGTTTGTGAATCCCCAGTTTTTGGCAAAAGGCATGTAGATCTTCGCTACATAATTTTAAGCTCCATTGATCAAGATCACCATCTTCAGTTTGGCCGCACCCACGTAAATCAGGGAAAATAACTTGTACTGTGTTTGAAAAACCTTTCCAAGCTTCTACTTCAATTTGATGATCAATTAAACCTGGTGCTCCATGTAGTACAATCATGGTGGATAAAGCAGGATTGATTGTTGCGGATTCCACTCCATTTTGGAAGACCCGATAAAATATTTTAATATCGTTTGCTTGAATAAATGGCATAAAATTTCCTAACAAAATGGCATAGCATCAATGTATGGTCTAACTTCGAGTGTTTGATAAACACCAGCTAGGTAATAATCGTCTTGCTCGTACCATGCTCTTGCTTCTTCAATGGTATCAAATTCAACAAGCAACATACTTCCAGAATATTCTGACTCAGAGGTTTTGCCACTAAATAAAGGTCCAACAGCCATTAATCTATTTTGCTGTTTCAGTTTGCTTAGATATTGGATGTGTGCTTGTAGCAACCTGTTGCGTTTTTCTGTAGCGCCTGGGGCATCGTGTCCGATAATACAAAATAGGGGCATAAGATTCTCCTTTATGTTGTTTAAGATGCTGTGTTCAATTCTTTCATTTCAAATGTACCCGCCTGTAATTGTTGAATTTGTTTTAGTGTTAGAGTCGATAGCACAGCGGCAGTACCGCTAAGCCCATCACTATAATCCCCAAGTTTTATCGCACAATCAAAGTTATTAGCCGCTTGCTGGTAATTTACTTCAATACCGCCAGTTCCTTGTAAATAAATTTCCCCTAAACGATAGCAGCTTGTGGCAGTGTAAGCATTGTAGAAATCATTGTAAGCTTGGGTGTAGTTACCGTTTAGCTCTTCTATCAGGGCTTTATTAGTAAGACTTGGGTTTCTGACTTCTTGATTATCCGAAAAACGAGCATTATCAAAATACGATAGGGCGGTATTGTCATCTTGTTTAACGCCGTTACCGTAATGATAAAGCAATCCAAGAAGTACAGGTGCATTTTCATCCCCTTGCCTATTTGCTTTCACATAATAATGTCTGGCGAGGATATAGCTTTGGGGGACACCGTAACCATTTTCGTACATGTAGCCAAGCATAATCAGAGAATTAGGATCATCTTCACTATTTTTGAAGGCTTTTACGGCGCTAAGATAATTTTGATTTTGAAATGCACGAGTTCCTTCAGCATAATCAGCAACGGATTGATTTATAAAGCTTATTAGTAGGCATGTTATAAGCAAGGTGATTTTCATGATGGCACCAAGTAAAATTTTTGTTGGTAGGTACCATTTATTAAAGCGTTGAGTTTTGCAGAAGTGACTTTATTAGCGATTACCTGGAGGTTTTTTTTAGCCGCTTTATTTTCCAGCATAGATGCTTTGACAAAATAATTAAAAGCACTCTGCAGATTTTTCTGAACACCTTGGCCATTTAAGTACATAATTCCTAATTGATTACCTGCAGCAGAACTGCCAAGTTTTTCTGCCTTTAAGAAGGCGCTCAATGCTTCTGGGTAATTTTTTTGGTTGTAGTATAAAAGCCCTAATTGGTAGGGGAGGTTGTAATCGAAAAAAGGTCTGTCTTGGGCTTTTAATCTACTGAAATATTGCTTTTCTACGGTTGGCGTTGAATTTTGTGTTCCTGATCCACTGAAAGCGAATAGGGCGGCATTTAAAGTTCCTGAAACTTGGCCTTGTAAACCTTGCATATAGTTGACGCTGTAATTATAGGGATTTTCTAAGGACGCATATGGATTCCTTTTAACAGTAGGGTTGAAAGTGCTCATAAAGCCATCGGTATATAAGTATATGATAGGTTTTTGATTAAGCCTGAGTTTGACTTTTTCTGCATCGTGCAGATACTGTTTCGCGAGTGCTTGATTTTGAGGTACTTCTTTACCTTGCATGTAAATTTTAGCAAGATTGATTAGTGTTGTTTCTTGTTTTTTATAATTATAGGTAGGCATTGGAATTGTCTGTGCAAGAGCCAATGTAGCCGCTGTCATTTTAAAGGTGCCGTTATCAAGTTCGTCAATTTGAGGAAACGTTAAATTGGCCAGAAGTTGTCCTAATCCTTCCATTCCCCAAGGGTCTTGTAACAGTTCAGCTTTAAGAAAATATAGATACGCTGTTTGAAAATCTGCTGATACTGGTTTTAGACCATGTAAATAAAATTGACCAAGATAATAAAAGGCATGCACACTGCCAAGCTTTGAAGAGATCAAAAAATAATTGAAAGCCTCTTGATATTGTTGCTGCTGGTAATATATCAAGGCAATATCGTACGCTGCCTGTGCCAACACAACTCGCCGGTTAAGTTGAAGCATTAAAGCCGAATTTTGAATAATCTGTCGGTCGTATTCTAACGCTTTTGTTAAATTGCGAGGGACATCAATACCATAATGATACATTTCTGCTAGATTGGCGATGGCATCTAGATTTCCTAGCTTTGCGGCTGCTGTATAATATTTTGCTGCAATAGTGGCATTAGGTGTAATACCCAGGCCAAAATAATACATCGAGCCTAATGACAGTAGTGCAATAGGGTTATTTTGGTTTTCTGATTGGTTAAAAATTTGTAATGCAAGAAAGTAATTGTGATTTTCTAGCGCACTTAATCCATTGTTGGTGTCCGGGAGCGTTTTTCCTTGCAGTTGTTGAATTTGCTCAGGTGTAAGTTTAAGATAGAGTTGTGCTAAACCATTAGTTGCTTCTGGGTTTCCGAGCATATTGGCCACATAAAAATAATGATAGGCAAGAGAGTAATTTTTACTTTCTAAATAGATTTGGCCAGCGTAATAGTTTGCATTCTTATTATTATACGCTGCAGCCGCTTTGAAATAGTACAAAGCTTTTTGTGGATCTTTTGTTACGCCCAATCCAAAGTAATAAATTAGTCCAATATTTAAGTTGCCTTCGCTTTGTTTCCCACCTTGCACCGCTTGTTCAAAAAGGGATAATGCCTTTTGGGTATTTTGTTGGACGCCTAATCCGCTAAGGTATAAATAGCCTAAGTTTAGGAAAGCTGGGGCATATTTCTTATCAACCGCGCCTTCGTAATATTCTACGGCAAGTTTATTGTTTTCCTTGATGTTGACTCCATGCTCATAGATATAGCCAAGTTTGAACATCGCTTCAGGATCTCCTTGATTAGCGGAGTTTTCAAGAAGAGTAAAAGAAGTATCTCCATCCACCATAGGAAAAGGATGGTTTGTTTTAAAAGTGTTGATGATAATAAAAGCTGCGACCGACACACAGAAAATTAATACTCCTGAGAAAATTAATATCGATTCTAATTTTTTTACTGGTTTTTTCTTTTTCATATTGCTGTAAACTTGTTGTTAAAAATGTCAATATTTAGCTGGTAGTATTTAACTCGCTCATTTTAAAAGTTCCATTCTGTAACTGTTGAATCTGTTGAGGCGTCAACTTGGCATAAAGCTGCGCCAATCCTTGTTCAGCATCTTTATCGCCAAGTATTTTGGCTTTGTAAAAATAATTGTAGGCTTGTTGGTAATCTGGCTTTACACCTTGGCCGTTTAAGTAAATTGTTCCTAGCATTTCCATGGAGAGAGAATTGCCAGCATTAGCTCCTAGAGAAAAGTATTTTATTGACTGAGAATAATTGGGTTGAGTTCCTCGTCCATAATAATAAATTAGGCCAATAGCATAAGCGGCTTTTCCTTTTTCACCATGTTTGTACGCTTCTTGATACCAATAAATTCCCCTCTCTGTATCTTGAGATATTCCAACCCCATTGACATACAAAGTACCCAAATTCAACATTGCGCTTGTATAGCCCTGTTTGGCGGCGGTTTGGTAAAATGTTGCTGCTTTCTGTTTGTTTTCTGAAACCCCAAGTCCTCGGTCATACATCAACGCTAAATTATATGTCGCCTCAATATTACCTTGATTAGCGGCTTCCTGAAATTCTTGCAATGCAAGCTTGTAATTGCCAGCGTTAATCGCAGCCAGCCCTGCAGCATTATCAGCGTAAACGACCCCCGATAATACTAACAGGAGTAGTGCAATTGTTTTTGTAATTATTTTCATAGGGCATTCCATCAATAGTCATTTGTAATAATGATATCGGTCAATGGAGGACTCGGCAAGGCGCGTACCCAACTGATATTCTGTTCTGTATCATTTTGTGCATAAATACGATTGGGTGGGCAGCCAAGCGAGGTGGTAGCTGCAGGTGCGGTGTTATCTCCATCCCATTCATTCATCTGATCATCAACCGTTAGGTAGGGCAACAATACGCTAAAGTTGCCTTGCTTGATCTGACAAGCAGCCCACAGTTGTACTTTAAATGTGCCCGCGGATTGCCACATGCCTGAGTCATTATTCACTTTCCATTGGTTATTCATGAGGTACACAACAGCAACGATGGAATAAGGTGCTTGAGAATCTCGCACTTGAATCACCTTGCAGATTTGCGGGTCAGTATCAGCATCGTGATAAATGGTATAAGGTACTTGAAGTATTGTTGGGTTTTGTGGATTAGCAGGTCTGGGTGACTGGGCCTGATAAATTTGCCATTGTGAACGAATACAAACGGTATTCTGATTGATGCTGATATCTGCGCAGCCAATGTTGACCGTAACTTGTTTTACAGGAGTGTTGTTCAAGGTGGTATCCTGAATGCTAATGGTGGGATTGCCAAGCGTAGCCAATAGGCTGGCATAGCAATCGTAAGGACCATGAGACGGTTGAGCCCAAATACAAGCGAGATGTTTGCTGTGCTCTGTCTGACGCCAGTGCCAGAAGTTTGGTTCTTTGAGCATGGAACTTTTCCAAGCTTCCTGGAATTGTGTGCTATCTAAAAACCAACTTTGGTTGGTTGGAAGATTTTTCTGGCACCAGGGGCCTAGCGTGGATTCGCTCGAATTACCAAAGGGACCAAATGCGGCCCATGCATCAATGCCATGATCTTCCTGGGATCTGACAATTGCATCGATAATACCCCAGGCAATTAAACCAATGCTTGCCAGTTCACCAATAATGGGAACACAAACAATAACTGCACGAGGGAACATCCAGATCAAATTGGCGAAACCATCAAAGATGCCACCAGTCAATCCAGCTTGATCAGCTAAAATTGTTATTCGGCTAAATATGGAGCGAGTGGCATTTTGAGATTCTGTTGTTGCGGCTTCAGCAAAACTATCTGTAGGTTCTTCTGTCAAGTTTGCGGTTTTAAAATCATCCGTTGGCTGTGATGAGTTTTGTGGGGTGGAAAAACCATCAGTTGGTTGTATTTTTTTGGGCGAAGTTATTTTTGTAAAAGTTTGCTTTTTTCGTTCCATCGCCTTAACCATCATTTCCGCCGTATCGGCTGTGGCGGAAACAGCGCTGAGTGAGTTGCCAATAACATCATTTAAATTATGGCTGTGCATCAAGTCGCAGATACTGAATGCGGCAATCGCAGCATTACTGGCGCGAGCCATATATTTGAGGTAATCACTCCACCAGCGGGTAGCGCCACTGACGAGATACTTGCGACACATGAAGTAACGGGTTTTGAGTTTGCCGGTTTTATCTGCCTCAAAATTAAAAGCAACTTCAGTATCATGCGGATAACGAGGATGTTTACCGCTTCTGGCAACATCCCCAATGGTTAGCCCATGCGGTTGATGTATGTTTGCAGTGGTGAATAGCATTGTTGGATTAATATTGCCCCAGCTTTCCAGGCATTCTGCCGTGACCGCGACGATGTCGTTGATGATCATGGCAATACGTAGCCAATCTTCCAGTTCATGCTGAAAGCGTTGTTTGTCTTTTTTATTGGCCATGTCGTTATGCAGCATTTCGATGCTGTCGACCAGGTTGAATAGCTGGAATGCACCAAAGATTGGGCCGATGCCTTTCTTGGTCATCAGCATTTCATTCACCCGTCTGACCCGTTGCAGAGTCTTTTTAAGGACACCGGGGCTATTAGCAGAATCAGAGATTTCTTCATCCCAGGGTTTATACATGTGACTGATGTCATAGGTGCAGGTATTGAAGGTGATCAGCTGTTCATGCTGGCGATAATCTAGTGGGATCAGCTGGGATTTGGGCACCATCGAGCCAAAAGCATTTTGCGCCTCTTTGCTGTCAGCAGCCCCAAGATGTTGAAGATTGGAATATTGATAACTGGCTTTACCATACTGATCTTTTACTACCGAGCGGTATTGTTGCGCGACGGCTACCTGGCTGTCATTAACATTAAGCGGTTGCTTCCAATCATTGGCATTACCAAAGTTTTTCATCATCCAATGCGGCACCTGTCCCAGTACTTGTGGATGCTGCAGGTCGTACTGTGCAGCGATATCTCCCGTATTGAGGGAAACAAACAGCGCATCATTGGTAGCTTTGATCAGGTATAGCAAATGAGTGCGAGTGTAGCTACGTTCATGCTCTAGCATTTCAGTCATGGTTAACAGTTGGTCGCTGCTGGGGCTGTTGATACGCGTAGCATGGTTCATCAGTGAAATCAAACCAGCGAGAACCTGATCAAAGACATAAACGCCTAATGCAGTATCGGTGAAAGCAGTGGGCAACATCATTGCTTTGATGGCGCCTTTTGTGGTTTTGAAGCCTTCGCTGCCAAACGAAGATTCATAGGCGTCATCAAATTGCGGCACATCGGTACGGCCTGATTGTGGGCGAGCGTCACTGGTGATTTGCTGGAACATCTGGTATGCGGTTGGGCCATAATAATTGGCACGGAAAGCATGAATACGAAATTGGCCAGAGCCGTCATTTTCCACCACCTGATATTCCAAGGTACTGTCGCTCACTGGCGGCAGGGTATTTACCACGGCCACCTCGGGGAATATACATTTGTACAATGGATGATTCGGTTTAGAAAGCGTGTTTAAATAACGCGAACCAATCGACCACACCAGGAGTTGTGAGGGAAGATTGCTTTTTCTGTCTAAAACCTCATCGGGTACGATATCAAACTTTTCATCAAAACAGCTGGGGTCAAAGGGCAGGCGGGCGAACAGGGCATTGATGCTGCCAAATGCATCACCATAATGTAAATCCGGTGCCGAAAAGCCATCTTTTAACGCTTCATGAATTGACACCATGCCTTTGCTATTATCGGCTTTTTGCATGAATAGTTGCACCAGCGTACTCTGCAGCCAGCGCATTTGATAACGCAGTTGCCGGCGCATGTCCACACTTAGAACATCACGTATGGTATTTTGATTGATCTTGGCGCCAGCAGCCATATAGGTATTTTCAGCCTGCTCAGCGAAGGCGCGCGCGTTATTTTGGAAATTGGGATCAGGGGAAGCGCCTGCAGACATATAATTCCCGGCCATGCTGCCGAGCATGAGGTTGTTGTAAACTTGCTGCGAAAATCCACGTTTGGCAATCGCCGGGTTAAAGAAACTTTGATACGCCAGAAAAGCACTGTCTGAATAGGGGCGGTCACCAATCGCTGTCAACGAGCTTAATAAACTGCAATGTGCTGCGATTAAATCGTTATTAATTTCCAATGCCATACGCACTGGATCATCGATAAACCATACCAAGGGCTGACCATCATGCACGCACACTAATTGTGGGCTGATGGTATCGGGGGTTTTAACAGAAGCAGCAGCGCGTTGAGGCGTGGTCATGGCTTGGGTGATGGAAACGGCTTTGCCAAACCGTGCCAGGCGATTTTGTTGTGCCACAGAGCCAGAGGATGGGGGGATGGTGGTTTTGCTCTGATTGGCAATCGCATCTTTGGCGGCGCCAGATAAGCCTTTAAAGGCAGGGTCAATGCCACCAAAATAGTTAATGCGTGCCCAGCTCCACTGCCAGTGTGATACGGCGATTTGATAGGAGAATCCAGGCTCAAGCTGTAAACCTGGCTGGCCATCGAAGGTATGTTGCCTTTGATCGGTACCTGCGAGTTGAGTTAAATCGATGGGGTACAGTTGGCTGTCATTTAAAAAATATTCCTGATCCAGCGTCATTGAAGAGTCTGAGGTTCCTTTGAATACATACAGATAACCATCCTTGATGGCGAGATAATCTTCATTAAGTGATTTGGTAATCGGCATTGTGCCATTGGGTTTATCCGTAGCGTTGATGCCTTGGCATAAAGGAAGCAATTGGTCGGGGCTGTTTTTTGCCAAATTATTAACGAAAGACGTCCAGTCATTGGCGTGTTTAGCGGTGTTGGCTTCTTCCTTGGCAACCGTAGTATCAGGAATTAACTGGTCTGGGATCACCACATCCGCGAGCGTCACCTGTGGCTTATCCATGATGAAATTTTTAACACCGTGGTTCTGGGCTTTTGGTGGGGCGCTTTGCAGTTTTAGCGTGTCACCGGTATCTAGTTTGACAATTTCCTGAAGGGTATTGTGATAGGCGCCTTTGAAGAAGCCATATTGGCAGAGCAGGGTGGTGTAATAATAATGACGCCAGGAAGGATTAAGTCGGAATATGCTATTGAAGTTGCTCTTCCAGTCTCCACCGCCAGGAACGGCACCCAACCAGCCAAGGCGAACTTCTACGGTAGGTTTGGGTGGTTCAGCGCTAATGTCCTGATCTTGGGAAGTTTTGCCAAACTCTCGTGGTGCCCGTTTTTGAATAATTTCGCGTTGGTAATTATGCTGAATATCATCGGCGGGGGTTTGTTTGATCGTCATAACAAGATCCTATCATATGTCATATTGTAGTCTCAAAGTGTACTAAAAAGTCATATGATAGGCAAGGTTTATTTCCGCTAGAAACAAGATGCAGCTTTTATCTCATTCCAACGATCTCTGTTTTTCGGCAGTAATGTGCTGTTCTCGTCGACTGCCTCATTAATTCTAATATATGTATCGTCATCAGAAGATGAGTCACTCGCATCAGAATCCCTTCGAGGTGATGCGGTTTTGCGAGAAAACAACGTGCTAAAGAATGCCAAGCAACCTTTTTGCGGTTGAATATCTTGGCTGTGTTGAGGAAATTCATTTCCTGTATTCATGGTGACCTCCAGAACTTAATGGTTAAACGCGTTAATGTTTTTAAGTCCTGGGGTGCTGTCCTGTATCGGCGATGAATAATCCGCTGACTTTTAAATAATATCATAATGAATATAAATAGTCAATAAATAATTAAAAGAAGATTTTTATTGAATATTGTATTCAATTATGGTAAAATGTTGGAAGTTGGGAGTAATGGATGCCTACTGTGTTAATGGTAAGGACGATTGTGTCGAGCCTCATTTCAGCGGCATGAGGCCATTGGATGGTAGTAATTTAGGAGTCGACACTTGTTTGCCGTTGTAAAAACTAAAAACAGGAGAATCTAATATGAATGAGGGGTTGATTAAAATAACATTGACTGAGGCGGAAGCTGCGCAATATATTGGTATGTGTCGCGGTTACTTGCGTCAAGATCGGATGTATGGCAAGAGCCGTCCAGGACGAACCTCTGGACCGCAATATTTGCGAATTGGGCGTGCAATCCGCTACTTGAAAGTCGATTTGGATGCGTGGTTAAATGCGCATAAGGTAATTGCTGCGTAAAAAAGCAAATGTGAGGGGCGGTGGTGAGCCAATGTGGGATACCGTTGTGCCAATCGCTCCTTTAATATTGATGGTATGCGAGTGCATTGAGGATTAATGTTGAGATGAAAACAAGGATATTGTGTTTTGGTGCTTCTAACACCTGGGGTTTTAAGCCAGGTTCGTTTGATTTAAAAACTGAATTGGCAGAACGCTACGATGAAAATGAGCGTTGGCCAATGCTGCTGGGACAAATATTGCCTCAGGCGGTGATTATTGAAGAGGGTTTGAATGGTCGCACCACTGCATTTGATGATTCGTTTGCGCAAAAGCCTTATCGCAATGGGTTGATGCAGTTACCGATCTGTTTGGAAGCCCACTATCCTTTGGATTGGGTAATCATTATGTTGGGCACCAACGATGTTAAAGTTCAATATAAAAAGACACCCGAAGAAATTACGGCAGGGATGTCCGCTTTGCTGGATTGTGTGTTAAGTAGTAATAAGGGACGGGAGGGCAAACCTCCAAAGGTTTTATTGATTGCGCCTCAACCTTTGCATTCCGCAGCACTCTCGAGCTGTTTTGATAAAATTTCTTTAGGTAAATCTGTTGTGCTGCCCACTTTTTATAAAAGATTGGCAAAACAAAAAGGTTGTGCTTTTTTAGATTTATCGAGTAAGACTAATGCAATAGAGTCCAGTGCTGTTGATGGGATCCATTTAGAAGTGCGTCAACATAAAAAACTGGCAAAATTTGTGGCCGGGGTGTTGAAAAAATATGAGGTCTCGCAAGTGAAGCAAAAACCTTTCCAGGCAGGCCAATATAAAAATGTTTATCAATTTAAGATTTCACTCAACGGAATTAAACCGAGTATCTGGCGCCGTATTCAAGTTCCAGAAACCTATACTTTTTGGGACTTGCATGTGGCTATTCAAGATGTGATGGGGTGGTTGGATTGTCATTTGCATGAGTTTAATATTCATAATCCCCGTACGAGAAAAGAAGATAGCATTGGTATACCAGATGAAGACTCTGAGTTGATGGGTATGGCGTTGCTGCCTGGGTGGGAAGTTCCAATTCGCGCTTATTTTTCTGAAAATAATAAACGAGCGATTTATGCCTATGACTTTGGAGACAATTGGGAGCATACCATTTGTCTAGAGGCGATATTGCCTCGTGAATCGAAAGCGCAATACCCCATATGTCTGGAGGGTGCTCGTGCTTGTCCACCCGAAGATTGTGGGAGCATACCGGGCTATGAGCGCCTGGTAGAAGTGATGAAAAATCCCAGAAGTGAAGAATATGAGGGCATGCGTGAATGGTTGGGGAAAGCCTATGATCCAGAGGAGTTTAACACACGCATCTCCTTTTCTGATCCAAAAGAAGCGTTAAGTACAAGATTAGATTGGCAATAAATGTGCTTTGAAGAGTTGGGGGGAATGGTGAGCCAGTGTGGGGTGTCGTTGTGCCAATCGCTCTATGTTTTTGAATTCAGGACGCAGTGAGCCCTGAATTGGAAGTGCATGATGTTTATATTGGATTCGGAACGCAGTGCGTACCAAATTAACCTATCTTTGAAACCGCCTCCGCTTTATGTTCCGGCGCCAAGTGCGCATAGCGCAATGTCATTTTAATATCAGCATGTCCCAGTAATTCTCGTACAGTATTGATATCAACGCCAGCCATCACCAATTTACTGGCAAAGTGGTGTCGCATATCATGCCAGCGAAACTCTTTGATTTCTGCTTTTTTGAGGATGGTATTCCAAGCTTTGTTTACATTATCGAAAGGTTTGTCCGCAGAGTTGCCTGGAAAAACTAATATCTTATTAGGGCATTGGGTTTTCCACTGAATAAAGGCATTAAAAGCGGTATTGTTTAAAGGGATATGTCGCCATCTATTGCTTTTACCGAGCACAGAAACAATGCGCTTCGTTAAATTAACTTGTTCCCAGTTAAGATTAAATAACTCACCTTGTCGCAATCCTGTATTCAGAGAAATTAAAATCATGGGGGTCATATGATCTGAATAAGCACATTGTGATAAAGAAGAGTAGAGGTCATAGTTTCTTTCTTTGCGCCATTCATTGTAGCGGTCGCGTGCTTCTTTTGCTTCACTGTCGCGCAATGTAATGGCGTCTAGTAATCGCTTTTCCTCATCATGGTCTAAATAACGAATTCGAGTGGAATCCGGTCCTTTAGCAGGCTTAAGTTTGCGTAAAGGGTGTTCGTTTAATACTTCCCAGTCCACAGCTTTGCTTAATGCGGCTTTTAAAAACGCCACATCGCGATTAACGGTATCATGTTTAATTCCATCGAGAATGCGTTGGGTACACCATTTATCAAGATCTTTTGCAGAAATTTCATTTAATGGAATATTGCCCAGCGCTTTTAAGAAATGGCTCTTGAATCGTTTGATATCTTCCTCGGCGCGTTTACGATTAGCAATACGCCAGGGTCCATAATCGTTCTCAACAAATTCACTGAGTGTTGGAATAGTTTGTTGGTTATTTGTGGCGGAGGGAATTTGTTTTTTAGTGCGAGGATGTATGCCCTGGGCGTATTCTGTCATCATGTTTTTGGCAATTTCTCTTGCCTTCGCTGGTGACATGGTTTTAACGTTTTCAATATTGACGCGTTTCCCTCGTGCATATTGGCAGACATATAACATTTTGCCGGTAGCGGTAACTCGAATCAGAAAGTATTTTGATTTGGCATCTCGAATATCGAACTGTTTGCCAGTTGGCATGATTTTACCAATTAAGGTATCATTAATCGTTGCTATCACAGGTGGTCCTCGCTAAATCTGGAGTGCAAATGGAGTGCATTTCTAATTAACGGAATTATACTATAGATGGCGACAGAAAACAAATTTATTAAATCAACATGCTGTTAAATATCAATTTTTTATTGCATCGTGGTGAATGTCGGTAAATGGAGTTTGTGTTATAAATAGCTTTCATAATGCGGGTGTCGGTGGTTCGAGTCCACCCATGGCCACCATATTTATCAAGGGTTTCAGGGTTTTAATAAAAACAAATTTTTCTTATGAGAGTGCACTGAGAGAGCACGTTTAGTGCGAAATGATGCAAATAAGTGTACATCCGAGTAAATAAAATGCCCCCTATAACGGATCATTATCTCCCACATGCGGAATATAGAATATTAAGCCAAATGCTAGAGGTTGCTGCGTGTATTGGGAGCGTTGAGTCAAAAGGTGGGGGTAACAAGCATACCAATGCGCAACATCCATTAACCATAGAATATCGTTTCAACCTGTGATATAGTCAAATTCGATGAGGTTGGAGCGAGTTCCATCACGTAACCGATAAAAGAGCGGAGGACGTATGGTGGATCATGGTCATATTGTGCAGTTGTTGCATATGTTAGGACAATTTAATGCTGGGGGTAACAAGTTTATCTTGCAGGGCGTATTGTCGAGTCTGATGTTAAGCAAAAAGCAAGTGGTTATCTTGGCGTATTTGATTTTGGGATACAGTGCGGCAGATATTGCTACGCGCCTTCATCGTTCAAAGCGTACCATCGAAAAGCATATTGAAGAATTAAAAAGCAAACTCAATTGCGATTCCAAAGGAGAATTGATCCGTCGGGTGATTCTCTCCAGTTTGTTTCAGCGAAAGATGCCGTAAAAACTCGTATATTCTACGCCTTTTTTAAGCGCGACTTCTCATTATACTGACTCTTGAGCATACCAGGATTTTCCCTATGCTCATCGTGAAATGAACGCTAACTTAAGGAGAAGTCACATGAAAAAGTTAATTGCATTATCGGCATTGTCATTATTCATGGCATCGGCTTATGCGACGAATCACTGTCCTGCGGGTCAGACTTGTACTTACCCGATCGGTACTGGGCAGAATGATAAGACGATTTACTTTACGGAGCTGCAACCTGGGAATCTATACCGATGTTCTTTTTACGAAAAACAGATTAATGCCATTGTGGAAGTAAGAAACCCTGTTGCTACCGCGGGAGTAAAAATTTTATGGAATGGTTATACTCGTCTGCCAGCGATAGTGATGGTTGATACGAAGGCGGTACCCGCAGGTCAAAAAACGGGGAATGCTGCTTGGTTTACGTTTAAGGCGGTAGGCCTCGGTTTTGGCAATACGATGACGCTACAATGTGCGGTGGTAAAATAGATATCCGCTCCTTCCCTCAGGTTGCCTGGGGGAAGGTTTTTTTATAAAACTGGTATGAGCAGGGATTTTTTATTGTCTTATGATTTTGCAGCCGATCGTTTATAGTGACAGCTTGGCGCGTGTTTGCGGTAAGAACAGTAGTGTTGATGATAGGCTTCTGCTAGCCAGAATGGTGCAAGTGAATGGAGTTGTGTTGCTGGCTTGATGAGCTTTTTCAAAGCTTGTTGTGCCACCGCTTGTTGATCGTTGTTACGATAAAAAATCGCCGAGCGATATTGTGTGCCAAGATCAGGCCCTTGGCCATCGACTTGTGATGGGTCATGGATGTCAAAAAACAGCGCATAAAGTTTTTCAGTAGAGGTAATCGTGGGGTTGAAAAACACCGCAACTGCTTCGGCGTGTCCGGTTTTGCCCGTGCAGACCTGTTCGTAAGTGGGGTGGTCAGGCTGGCCACCGGTATAACCTACTGAAGTGGCGATAACGCCAGGTTCTTGTTCAAAGAAATATTCCACGCCCCAAAAGCAACCGCCGGCAACGATGATGTAATCAAAGGGTAACTGGCCATGATTAATTTGTTCAAACAATGTTGCAATATTAACAAAGCGAATGGATAAAGAATTGACACAATGGCGTAAATTTTTATCGGTGTGATGTTCTCCCGAAAAAACGTGACCCAAATGCCCATCGCAAGCTTGGCATCGGATTTCAATGCGGCGACCGTCAGGATCGGGTAAACGCTTGACAGCACCAGAAATTTCATCGTCAAAACTAGGCCAGCCGCAGCCGGATTTGAATTTGTCCAGTGAGCGATATAAGGGCGCATTGCACCGACGGCAAATATAAACACCATTGAGGTAGTGGCTGTCATATTCACCGGAAAATTTTGGTTCGGTGCCGTGGTGTTCGATGATGTGAGCTTCGGCGGGGGTGAGGGGGTTCCATGTGGACATATGATTTCCTGATTTTAAATTGGTACTATGTGAATCGCTTTATGGTTGCTGACGCTTAGTATGTGTTGCGCCGGCACATCATGCCATTCTGACTCAAAGCTCGTTAGTTTTTCTGAGACAATCAACACCGACTCAATATGCCCTTTGCTTGGCAACATATGGCAGCCATTTTTGGTGTGCTGAAATTGTTCACCGGCGGCATAGTGCAACGATAATGCTTCTTTTGGATCGGTGCTATAACAGACCGCTACCATTTGTTCGCCATCGGTGATGACACTGTTGATATAGGAAGCTTCGCGTACGCCATGGTTCGCTTGCAGCGCTTCAATGGTTTTAAGAGTTTTTCGCCAAGCATCTATCATGTCTTGCAAGGTTTGCTTGGTGGGCAGGTAATGATGTAACCACAGTGCAAACATATGTTCGGAATCGGTTTGACCTTTTATATGCAGATAAAGTTCTTCTGGCAGTAAATTAATTAAATCTCGGCGGATTTTCTTAAATCCACCGATGCCACCATTATGCATCAACATCCAGCGTTGATAGTGGAAAGGGTGACAGTTGAGAACATTCACACCCCCTTCTGCGGCTGCGCGAACGTGTCCGAAAAAACACGAGGAATACACTTGATGTGAGATATTCTTTAGGTTGAGGTCATTCCATGCGGGCAGTGGCGACACATATACCGCAGGGTTTTGCGATGATTCTCGTTTGTACCAGCCAACACCGAAGCCATCAGCATTAAGGGTGATGGTGCTCTCTTTGGCGCTATGACTTTGTTGGATCAGAGAGTCTTTGGGTTTGCTCAAGACTTCATTAATTAATAAGGGTTTTCCAAGATATGCAGCAAGACGACACATAGACACTCCTTTGTTCAACAAGAAACTGGTTGATTGGCTGATTATAGCGTACAATGGCGGTGTTTACCAAAGGGGAATATTGTGGAATTTGAATCGTTGGGGCTAACCCCAGAAGTGTTAAAAGCGGTGATTGAACTGGGTTATGAAACCCCTACGCCCATTCAGCTGAAAAGCATTCCGGTGCTATTAGAAGGGCATGATTTGCTGGCGCAAGCGCAAACAGGAACCGGCAAAACCGCGGCATTTGCCTTGCCAGCCTTGTCCAAATTAGATGTTAAAATCATGAAGCCACAAATTTTGGTGGTGACGCCAACGCGTGAATTGGCCATTCAAGTGGCAGAAGCGTTTCAAAGTTATGCCAAATTTATCAAAGGCTTTCATGTGTTGCCGGTATACGGCGGTCAAGAATTTAGCCCGCAATTGCGTGCATTAAAACGCGGTTCTCACGTAATCGTCGGTACGCCGGGGCGTGTGATGGATCATATGCGTCGCGGCAGTTTGGTATTAGATGAAATTAAAATGGTGGTGCTTGATGAGGCCGACGAAATGCTCAAAATGGGCTTTATCGAAAGCGTTGAGTGGATTTTGGAACAAACCCCTACTGAGCATCAAACCGCGTTATTTTCTGCGACGATGCCGCCGTCAATTAAAAAAATTGCCAGTGCGTATTTGAATAAACCGCAAGAAATTAAAATTCAAGCGACGGAAACTTCGCACAAAACCATCACGCAATATTTCGTGGAAGTATCACGCGATCATAAACTCGAAGCGTTGACGCGCTTTTTGGAAGTCGAAGAGTTTGAAGCGGCGATTATTTTTACTCGCACCAAAATTGCCTCAAGTGAGTTGGCGGAAAAATTAGAAGCGCGTGGTCATTCTGCGGCAGCGATCAACGGTGATATGCCGCAAAATCTGCGTGAACAGGTGATAAAGCGTTTGAAAGCAGGTACCTTGGATATTATTGTTGCCACGGAAGTCGCAGCACGTGGATTAGACGTCGATCGTATTACCTACGTAATTAACTATGATATTCCGCATGATGTGGAATCTTATGTCCATCGCATTGGTCGTACCGGTCGTGCCGGTCGTGAGGGTAAATCGTTATTGTTGGTAACACCGCGTGAACGCCGTATCTTGCGCGATATTGAATTTGCCACAAAGCAAAAAGTATTGCCGTTAAAAGTGCCGACTCTGACGCAAATTAAAGAAACCCGATTGCGTCGCCAAGCCGATGAATTGTTGCAAGTGTTGATGAATGAAGATTTAGACGCACAGCGCATGTTTGTTCAACAATTGGTGGGTGAAGGTGAGTGGACTGCGGTGGATATTGCTGCTGCAGCACTGGCATTGATTCAACGTAATGAAGCAGGTGAGGATGTCGGTGCGGGTGCGGAAGATTTGAATCCGAAGTTTTTTGAAGAACGTCGTCCAGCGCCAGGGTTTGGTCGAGATCGTGAAATTCGCCAGGGCCCACCACGCTTTGAAGAGCGTCGCGCAGAGGATCGTCGTAGCAATGACCGCAGACCACCAATGCTCGGGGATCGACAACAAGATGATCGTCCGTCAAGACGTGAACGCGCACCAGAAGCAGGTATGGTGACCTGTCGTATGGAAGTCGGTCGTAATCAAGGTCTGCAACCCAGTGATGTGGTGGGTGCCATTGCCAATATGACGGGGCTAAGCCGTAAAATTGTCGGTCAAATCAAGCTGTATGACGAGTACTCGATGGTGGATATTGTTCAGGAGCACGTGCCAGCAGTGGTTGAGAAACTGTTTCGTTGTAAATTGAAACAGCGTCAGACTAAGATTACACCAGTTTAACTAAAACCAACTCCATGAGCTTGGCTTTGGAATCTTCTTGTAGCAATAGTCCAACTGCGTGCGATACCGATTAGAGGTATCTTGCACGTGGTCGGCTACATCCAGAAGCCATTTCTGATTGCGATAAGAACCATTTCTATAATTGCCCATGCCTTCATGGTAGGCTAAATATAAGTGATAAGCATCACGTTTGCTGATGTTTAAGCTTTTGCTGGCTTTGCTGCTATACCAGCCAATAAAGTCTACAGCATCAGAAAAGTTATCGCGGCTGGCATCTTTGTTTTTAGTGCCTTGTTGGTAGTCTGACCAGGTCTCATTCAATGCTTGCGCATAACCGTATGCAGTTGTGGGGCGCCCCCAAGGAATGGTTCCCAATAATTTTGTGCGAGGCGGTCGGGCATCAGAGCGAAAGTCCGATTCTTGCTGAATAATGGCCATTTGTACACTGACGGGGATGCCCCATTGATTATAGGAGTTAATGGAGTCCCAGTACCAGTTAGGATATTGTTCAAACACCGTGCAAATATCATGGCTGTTAGGCGGTGGTGCAGCGCCACACCCTTGTAAGCCTAAGGTACAAGCACCCACCAGGAAGATGATTTTAATGGCATGTCTTGAGCGGCGTGTGAGCGATTGTCTCAACATTCCTGCCCCATTGTTTATTAAACACCTCGGGAATTGTATCACGCTTCAGCGAAAAGCGAAACACTGTGTCAATCATGGCGTTTTGCCAGTGTGCATCAAATGAAAGCATGCCTTGCTTGACGGATAGATTTGGTTGCGGTTGCCCAGCACCACAGGTGCTATATGCGGGGAGTAAATAGAGGTTGCTGATTGTGTTGGATTCACAGGTTGCCCATAAAAAAGCGGGGGCCTGTGCGCCATATCCTGCACCTTCATGATCTTTTGAAGGCAGGGTGTAGCCGTACAAGTATGGTGCTTGATAAGTTAACACCAGTTCGACAGGAAATGATTTGTTCACAAACAACCCTTGGGTATCTTGATAGAAACCTTGCCAGCTTCCCGTTAATGTTTCGCAATTGACAGCAGATGCCGCAAAGGGTAGTATTAATAACGAGCAAAATAATAGCCGTTGCATGTGATTTCCCTCTATTCAGTGGGGGTGAGTCGTGATATCCTCAGGCAGTCGTATAAGCATACTCTGGAACGTTTTCATGAGGCAAGAAAAACTACGCTGTTTGTTAGCATTAGAGCAACAGCATCTTGATCGTTGTCTGGAACAGTATTTCGGTTATTATTTGCTGTTATTGGGCGATCGTCATCGCAAGCGCGTGGCGCAGAGCCCTGTGCAGAAGCATTTTGTGATTAAAAATAATGTACATATTATTGGTGGCGATGTTGTATCCGAGTACCAGGCAATGCCCTTTGCACCTAATTCAGTCGATGTCATTGTGTTGCTGCATGCGTTAGAGCATACCAAAGACCCTGATTCATTATTAGCAGAAATGTACCGGTTATTGCGGCAAGATGGGCATTTAATCGTTGTTGGATTTAATCCGTGGCGACCAGCGGGCAAAAATGCGGCGCGAGCATTGTATGGTGACGAGTGGGTCAAGCGCTATACGTGTTCGAATATTGCCAGTCGTTTGAATAAACTCGATTTTACCGTGACACAGCGACAGTATTATGGATTTTGTTTGAGTAAACATGTTGCCATCAAAAGTCGTTGCGAACGGTTTTTTCGATTGCTATGTTCATCACTGGGTATTGGTTATTGGCTAATTGCAGAGAAAAAAACATCAACGTTGACCCCTTTGTTATCGCCCAGCTGGGTATCACCAGTGGTGGTGCTGGCACCCAAAGTAACGCCGACCAATATGACCAAGAAGTTGAAAACTGATGAATAAAACCATAGAGGTATTTACCGATGGCGCATGTCGTGGCAACCCGGGCCCTGGTGGCTGGGGGGCATTGTTGCGTTATCGTGGGGAAGTGCGAGAACTCTTTGGTGGTGAGCGTGATACCACCAATAATCGCATGGAGTTGATGGGTGCGATTATGGCATTAGAAGCCTTGAAGAGGCCGTGCGTTGTGTCATTAACGACGGATTCTGAATATGTGCGTAAAGGCATTACGGAATGGATTCATGGGTGGAAAAAAAATAAATGGCGTACCGCAGCCAAAAAAGAAGTCAAAAATGCCGATCTATGGCAGCGTTTAGAGGCTGCGGCAGCCAAACATGAAGTGAAGTGGCATTGGGTCAAAGGCCACAGTGGCCATGCCGAAAATGACCGCGTCGATCAATTGGCCAATCAAGGCGTAGATCAGGTGATGAAATGAGCGTAAAACGACAAATTATAGTAGATACAGAAACGACCGGTTTAGATCCAAAGGCCGGTCATCGCATTATTGAAATTGGCTGTGTTGAGATGATTAACCGCAGCACCACGGGTAATGATTGGCATCACTATTTTAATCCAAATCGGCAGATTGAAGAGGAAGCCATTGCGATCCATGGTATTACCAATGAATTTTTGCGGGACAAACCGTCATTCCATCAATTAATCGATCAGTTTATGGAGTATGTTGCTGGGGCAGAATTGGTTATTCATAACGCTGGTTTCGATGTTAGCTTTCTTAACAACGAGCTTAACTTATTGCCCTCCAATCGCTGGGGCACTATTCAAGACCATTGCCAGATTATTGACACTCTGGAAATGGCTCGGCACCTGCATCCAGGGCAACGTAATTCTTTAGATGCACTGTGCAAACGCTATCATGTCAACAATGCCCATCGAGAATTGCATGGCGGTTTACTCGATGCAGGCATTTTGGCGGACGTTTATTTGGCGATGACTGGCGGCCAGATTTCAATGGCCTGGGGCGATGAGTCGAGCAACCAGCAAAATAGTAATGAGCACTCCTCATCGTTTCGAGTAAATAGAATTGGTATGGAATTTATCGTGGTGAGAGCCACTTCGGAAGAATTAACCGTGCATGAGAAATTGGTGAATCAATTCAAGAAATAATGGCTAAAACTCAAAATTTTCCGCGTGGGGCACTTGCGAGGTAGTATTGGAGTGAAAGGCGTTTCGGGTTTTATTCATGGTGATAGACCTACTTGAATCAACCATGCTAGTATAGCACAGTAAATCACTGGGGGAGCCAACCGGCTGAGAGGCAAGTGTAAGCTTGCGACCCTTTAACCTGATGCAGATGATGCTGCCGTAGGAAAGTGCTGATGATTGCCCTTCATATTCAAAATGCGCTGCTTAAGTTTGAACAGCGTGTATTATTTCAAAGCCTTTCTATCGCAATCGAAGCCGGCCAATGGACCTGTATTCTCGGTGCCAGTGGGGTGGGTAAAAGCAGTTTGTTACGGTTGATCGCTGATTTGGCACCGCCAGATTGTCAGGCAGAGATTACCGCTTCTGATCAACAACCTTTGAAAAACCGTATATCTTATATGGCACAGAGCGATTTATTATTACCATGGGCGTCGGTGTTAGACAATGTGTTAATTGGTGATCGCTTGCGTGGTCAATGCCGGAAAAACCGCGTGACACATGCCAAAACAATGCTGCAACAAGTCGGATTGACCGAGGCTGCTTTATTAAAACCAGCACAATTGTCGGGTGGTATGCGCCAACGTGTCGCTTTAGCGCGAACGTTATTCGAAGACAAACCCGTGGTATTAATGGATGAACCGTTTTCTGCGCTCGATGCGGTCACTCGCCATCGCCTGCAAGCCTTATCTTGTAAGTTACTGCAAGGTAAAACCGTATTGCTGGTGACGCATGATCCGTTAGAAGCCTTACGATTGGGGCATCGAATTGTGATTTTGGCAGGCGCGCCAGCGTCGATTGTGCATACTGTGGATTTATCAAATTCTCAGCCACCGCGAGATATTGCTGACCCACAGTTATTAAAACTCCAGTCAGAATTATTGCAGCAACTGATGCAAGCCATGGAGGGGGTTTCATGATCTGGCGCGGTGGCATCTTATTTATCGGTTTTATCGTATTGTGGCAATTATTGGTTTGGGGTCTACAGCTACCTGGGTATTTGGTGCCAACACCGATTCAGGTTGCCATTACGATCTGGCAAAGCCCGTTGCTATTACTGCAACAAACCTGGCCGACGCTGGCGGAAACCTTGATTGGTTTGATTATTGCAATTGCTTGGGGTATGGTCATGGCGATGGCGATGGGGTTGTTTCGTGTGGTACGGTTTTGGATGTTGCCGGTGTTGCTGGTGAGTCAGGCGATTCCGACTTTTGCCATCGCGCCCTTGTTTGTGGTGTGGTTTGGTTATGGCATGTCATCGAAAGTAGCAGTGACCATCTTCGCATTATTTTTCCCCGTGACTATCGCGTTTTTTGATGGCCTGCGTCGCACCGATCCTGGTTGGCTGGACATGGCGCAAGTGATGGGTGCCAATCGTTACCGTCTTTTGTGGCACATTCAATTGCCAGCGGCATTGCCGGCATTGGCTTCAGGCATTCGTGTTGCTACCGCCTGGGCGCCAATGGCTGCGGTGATTGGTGAGTGGGTCGGTTCGAGTGAAGGCCTGGGGTTTTTAATGCTCAATGCCAACAGTCGTGTGGATATTCCCTTGATGTTTGCGGCGTTGATTTGCTTGGTGGTTATGTCGTTGATTTTATATTTTGTGGTCGATCGCGTATTAAAAAAATGTATTCCCTGGGCAAATGAAAGATGAAGAAGATCATTTTTATTTTTATCATTTTATTTTCTAATACGTTATTTGCAACGCCAATTAACATAACGGTTGCATTGGATTGGTATATCAATCCTGATCATGCCACACTGCTGGTTGCGCAGCAGCAGGGATACTTTAAACAGCAAGGACTTAATGTTCACTTTATTACCCCAACCCAAAACAGTGAGCCTGAGCAGTTAGTGGCGATGCGGCAGGCGCAAGTCGCCGTCACTTACCAAACGCATTTGATCCTCGATGTGTCTGCTGGTATGCCCTTAATGCGTATTGCCACATTGATTAACCATCCGCTGAATTGCATTGCCGTTTTGGCCAGCAGCGACATCACCCACCTCAGTCAGCTTAAAGGCAAAATTTTTGGCTATTCTGACAGTGGCATGCAGCAAGCAACGATGCGTGCGGTATTGGCGCACAATGGCGTAAACTTGCATGACGTGACGTTGGTCAATGTCAAAATGAATCTGGTGCAAGCGTTACTCAGCCATCGTGTTGATGCCGTCAGTGGCATGATGCGCAATGTTGAACCAGTAGAAATGGCACAGATGGGCATTAAAACCCGTTTGTTCTTTCCCGAGCAAAATGGTGTGCCAGACTATGATGAACTGGTGTTGGTGATCAATAAATCTGAGATTAATCAACCTTGGCTAAAGCCTTTTGTGGAAGCATTGCAGCAAGCGGTTAATTATATTCACGCCAACCCTGAGCAAAGCTGGCAATTGATTGCAAAAGCGTATCCTAACGAATTGGCACCGACATCAAAAATGATGCAAATGAATCATGCCATTTGGAATGCTACGCTGCCGTATCTGGATTTGTCTCCAGGTGTCTTGGATGTTTTGCGCTATCAGCAATTTGAACAATTTATGCGGCAGCAAAACCTGCTGAAAGCTAGTTTGCCGGTGAGTGATTATGCGGTAATGTTGCGGTCTTAGGGCGATGCGCAGAGTGTGCTGATCACATTGGCCAGCGCCATCCAGGGATCGTCGGCAATGCCGCCTTTAATCATGGTGTCAACTTTTGCCAGTTGCTGCAAGGTTTGCAGGCATCTGGCAGCAGAAATGCGTCGTAGCGCGGCTTCAAACTCTGGTTGACGTTTAGGCCAGATATAAAACTGTTGAAACAGCGTGGCAAGTGGCATGCGTTGCCTGTGTTGTCCGAGTTGTTGCTGCATTTGATAAATAATTCGCAGTTCTTTGGCCAATGCCCATACGATCAGTGTTGCTTCGCCATCCACTTGGAGTTTTTGCAGAATATGCCACGCCTTGTTGCCATTGCCTTGTAGCACTTGTGCGACCCATTCAAAGACATCATAGCGGCTGCTGTCTTCCATTAGTTCTGTCATCATGGTTTCGGTGATGCGGGTGTTGGGATATTGTAGGGAGAGTTTTTCCAACCATTGTGCCGCAGCGAGTAAATTGCCCTCGATACACTGGCTTAAAACCCCTAAAGCATTGGCATCTAATTGCACATTCATGTTGCGCGCACGGGCTTGAAGCCAACCCGGCAATTGCTTGGCTTCAATCGGCCATACCGTAATATGGCAGCCAATTTGGTCAATGGTTTTGTACCAGTTGGTTTTTTGTGCCGCGGCGTCGAGTTTGGCGGTAGATAAAATAAAAACAGCATCATCGATCGAACGATTGGAGAGGGCAATAATAAATTCTGCAAGCTCTGCGGGCAACTTCCCTGGCACATTGATTTCAATGCGTTTTTGGTCGCCAAATAAAGAACCAGATTGGGTGAGTTGGTGCAGAGTATCGATGTCAAATGTGGAGTCAGTGGTGAAGCGATGACGTTCGGTAAAGTTTTTGCTCTGTGCCGTTTGATTAATTGCCGCAACGGCTTCTTGAATCAATAAGGGCTCATCACCGCTGACGCAGTAAATCGGCAGCAGCGATTGTTTAAGATGTCCGGTTAAGCCTTCTGGTTTTAGTTTCATGAGCTGGTAGGGTTTGTCGGTGCACGAATTTTAGCGAGTTGGTTCATGATGTTTTGTGCCATCTCATTTTGTAAGGTTGACATCAAATCATTGATTTTGGCCTGCGCGCTTAATGCCTGAGTAGCGTTAGAATCAAAGGTGCGAGTATTTTGTACCATCGTTGGTGGAATCAGCAGTTTGCCTGTTCGGTTATCGGTGACACTAAATTGCACGCTACCATAAAGTGTGTATTGACCGGCTTCTGCGCCGCCACTTAATGAAGTCAAAGCATTGGTGGTGGTTAAATCAGACAGTGTGAGTGTTGCAGTTGCTTGATCAGGTGAACTCACGACGTTAATATGGTTTGCAATCAAGAGCCGTTGTAAGATTTGAGTAAATGCACTATTGGGCGCATCGGATTGGATGTAGGTGCTGTCTAGTTGTGGCGGTAGTTTTAGAATGCCGCGTAGATGAAAGCCACAGCCTGCCAGTAAGAACAGGGCAAAGAGCAATGCGATATATTTGCTTGAAGTTATGGATTTCATCATTTAGTTCACCACCAGACTTAATAATTTTTTCGGTACATAAACCACCTTGCGTATGTTTAGTCCTTCAATGTAGCGATTGATCGATTCATCCGCTTTGGCCATGGTTTCTAATTCTGCCTGCGTCACATTTAAAGGAGCATTCAGTTGTCCGCGTACCTTGCCATTGACCTGCACGGTAATGTTGATGGTGTCGCTTTGCAGGGCGCTGGTATCTACGGTTGGCCAGGTAGCATGTAAAATATCGTCGCCGTAATTTAAACGATGCCACAATACGTGTGTAACGTGCGGAATAATCGGTGCCAACAAGCGCAATAAAATGCCAAAGCCTTCGCGAATTAAACCGGCATGCGCATCAGTTTGTGCCGCTTTGCTCAAAGTGTTTAACATTTTCATACCTGCTGAGACAATGGTATTAAATTGTTGACGCTCCATGTCTCTCAACGCTTGCGCTAAGGTGCTGTGAATCTCAAGGCGAGTGGCTTTTTGTGCCGCATCTAAGTGTTTCACGTCAGGGTCGAGTTTATGATTCGCGATCAATATCTGCTGATCCATGGCGAATTGCCACAGCTTGCGGATAAAGCGATACGCGCCTTCCACCCCTGAATCAGACCACTCCAGGGATTGTTCCGGTGGTGCCGCAAACATTGAAAATAACCGTACGGTATCAGCACCATATTGGTCAATCAAGCTCTGTGGGTCAACGGTGTTGCCTTTGGATTTAGACATCTTGCTGCCGTCTTTTAATACCATGCCTTGTGTTAATAAATTAGTGAACGGTTCATCGCTGGTCACCAAGCCAATGTCGCGTATCAATTTGTGGAAGAAGCGGGCGTAAAGTAGATGCATGACTGCGTGTTCAATGCCGCCGACGTATTGATCCACGGGCAGCCAGTAGTTGGCACGTTGATCAAGCATTGCATCGGCATCTGGGCAGCAGTAGCGTGCGTAATACCAGGAGGATTCAATAAAAGTATCAAAAGTGTCGGTTTCGCGTTTTGCCGGATTCTTGCAATCGGGGCAGGTGGTTTCAAAAAAAGAAGCCATGCGTTTAATCGGTGAACCTTCGCCGTCAAAGTCCACCGCTTCTGGCAATATCACTGGCAATTGTTCGGCAGGAACGGGTACGATCCCGCAATGATCGCAATAGACCATTGGAATCGGTGCACCCCAATAACGCTGACGGGAAACACTCCAGTCGCGCAAACGATAATTCACTACACGTTTGCCATGATCGCCGGCAGGAGGCGGGGTGATTTTTTTAACGGGTAGGTTATATTTGGCAGCAAATTCTGCATCGCGCTCATCATCGGCGGGTACTGCCATTACTGCGCCGCAGCCATATTCCATCAATACAAAATTAGCGCTCCAGATGGGTAGTATTTCGCCGGTCACTGGGTGAGTCGCTTTTAAACCTGTGTCTATACCAATTTTCTCGGCGGTCGCAAGGTCGGCTTCCATGGTCGAGCTTTTCTTGCAAGCGGCGATAAACTCTGCCAGCTTTGGATTATGTTTGGAGGCACTCAAGGTTAATGGGTGTGTGGGTGCAATGGCCAGATAAGTCACACCCATTAAGGTATCTGGGCGAGTGGTGAATACGGTTAATTTATCGGCTTTATCTGCTACGGTAAATTCAATTTCCAAACCTTCGGAACGGCCAATCCAATTGCGTTGCATCGTTTTGACTTGTTCTGGCCAACCGGGCAAATGGTCTAATTCTTTCAACAATTCTTCAGCATAAGCGGTGATTTTAATAAACCATTGTGGAATTTCTTTTTTCTCAATCAGTGCACCCGAACGCCAGCCACGGCCATTAACCACTTGCTCATTGGCTAATACGGTTTGATCGACTGGATCCCAGTTTACCACCGAGTTTTTACGGTAGACCAGGCCTTTTTTATAGAGCTGGGTAAATAACCATTGTTCCCAGCGATAATAGTCGGGTTTACAAGTGGCAAATTCCCGCGACCAATCAAAACCTAAGCCTAGGGTATGCATCTGGTTGCGAATATGATCAATATTTTCATAAGTCCATTTTGCCGGCGCCACTTTATGTTTGATGGCGGCATTTTCTGCTGGCAAACCAAAGGCATCCCAACCGATCGGGTGCAGCACATTTTTGCCCAACATGCGTTGATAACGCGCAATGACATCGCTAATTGTATAGTTGCGCACGTGTCCCATATGCAGTTGACCGCTGGGGTAAGGCAACATTGACAAACAATAAAATTTTGGTTTGGTCGGATCTTCAGTGACTTTAAAACTTTGATGTTTTTTCCAGTATTCTTGGACTTCATGTTCGAGTGTGGAGTGGGTGTATTGCGTATCCATAAAGCTCACCGTAATTTGGGGTTAAGCGCAAAGTATACTAACTATCATGATTGGGTACAAGAAATTGGTTGACCTATCCTTGATAATGGCCTATCATTCCCGCCGGATAACTCGGA